>CAZJCW010000079.1:0-16440 GCA_964544365.1 uncultured Alsobacter sp. | reverse complement strand
AGGTCTCGAAGTCCGGCCCTCCGTCATTCAGCTTGGCGAAGACGAAGTCGCGATAGTTCCTGACATGGGCCACGGGGGTCATGCCCTGCGCGGCGTGGCTGGCCTCGAAACCGGTGTTCTCGTAGCCCTTGCGCAGGGGGATCGCCAGCAGGCTGCCGTCCGTGCGGAAGGTCCAGGCGTGGTAGGGGCAGCGGAAGAACTTCCCGGCGTTGCCGCAGCCGTCGATGGCGATCTTGGTGCCCTTGTGAGGACACCGGTTGTACAGGACCTTCACGGTCCCATCCGTATGGCGCACCATGATGACCGGTTGCGCGCCGATGGTCGTGGTGAAGTAATCGCCGGGGTTGGGGATCTGGCTGGCGTGGCCGACATGCACCCAGGTGTTGGCGAACAGATGCTTCATCTCGAGATCGAAGATCTCGGGATCGATGTAGACGTCCCGATGCACCTCGGTTTCGCGGACGAGGTCGTGCACCGCCTGCGGGTTGCCTGTGTACCGTCCCATGGCCCCCCCTTCAGAGATCCAGGACAAGCCGCGGCGAGACGGCGCGGGAGATACAGATCTGCATCACCTTCCCGGCCGCCCGCTCGGCGTCGCTCAGGATCGAGTCCCTGTGATCCGGCGTCCCGGACACGACGCCGACCTGGCAGACGCCGCACTCGCCCCTGAGGCAATCATGGAGGGGATCGAGACCGGCTTCAAGCAGCACGCTCAGGATCGTCTGGTCGGGCGGAACCCGGAAAACCTGTCCGGTGCTGGCGATCTCGACCTCGAACGCGCGCTGCGAAACCTCGGCAGGTGCGGACGGTTCCACCGGCTCCGGAGCAGGCGGTGGAGAAGCCGGCATCGGAGGAGCCGCCGGGACATCGCCGAGGCTGAAGAACCGTTCGAAGCGCAGCCGGTCCGGCGGCCAGCCCAGCCGGCGCGTCTCGTGGATCGCCGCCTGGAGCATCGGCTTCGGACCGCAGACGTGCAGCGCTGCCCCGGGTTCGAGCGAGGCGATGACCGACTGGACGTCGAGGACCGCGCCGGCTTCCTCGTCGAGATGGAGGCGCAGTCCGTCCCCGGCGAGATCACGGACCTCGGACAGAAAGGCAAGGTCGGAGCGCCGTCGTGCGGCATAGACGAAACGGAACGGCCGCCCAGCCGCCTTCATGGCAGCGGCCTTCGACACGAGCGGAGTCACGCCGATCCCGCCCGCCACCAGCATCACCGGGCCGCTCCCGGGGGTCAGCGCGAAGTCGTTCTCAGGGCTCTCCGCTTCGACGGCATCGCCCGGCTTCAGCGCGTGCATCCAGCGCGAGCCGCCGCCGCCCGCCTCGTCCAGCCGAACGCCGAGCAGATAGCGGCGCGGCGAGACGGTCGCGAGCGGCGCGGGATCGGCGTTGACCAGGGAGTACCGCCGCCGGCCGATCCCCGGTATCCGGATCGTGATGTAGGCGCCGGCATCGTAGCCAGGAAGCGGTGCGGATCCGGCTGCCTCGAGCGCAATACGGCGCACGAGGTCGGTTTCACGGCTCGTGGAGGCGACCTTCAGGTTCAAAAGCGTCATTCACGCGACTCTCGGGACCGATCCGACCTTCGAGCCTGCGCCTCCCGGCTGTCAACCGGCCGAGGCGTTTTCCGACGATGCACCGGTGAACGACCCGAAGGGCGGCTCCCTTTCGCCGCATGGAACGAGCAGATAGCTGAATGTATGATACATTCTCCATCGTGCGTTCAGATGGAGCCGCCCCTGCGCCTCTCCCGCCGATCATTCGTTTCCTCCCTTGGCTGCGTGCTGGCCGCGTGGCCGGAGGCGGCTCGGCCCCAAGGCAGACCGCCGATCCGCATCGGCTTCGTCAGCTGGTTCTCCGCCGCCGAGGCCGCGGATGTCGAGCACCTGCGGGGCGCGCTCAGGGACCTCGGCCATGTCGATGGCGTGACGGTCAGCATCGATGCTCATTTCACCGACGGCAACCGCGAGCTGACCCGGACGGTGCTGCAAACGATGGTCCGCCAGGGAGTCGACGTGATCGTCGTCCGCGCGACGGCCGCCGCGCACATCGCCAAGGAGGTCGCGGCGGCGAAGCCGATCGTGATGCTGGTGGCCGACCCGCTTGCGACAGGACTCGTCGAGAGCCTGTCGAGGCCCGGCGGAAACCTGACCGGATTGTCGCTGCTGGGCCCCGACCTCGCAGGCAAGCGGCTCGCCTTTCTCGCCGCGATCCGGCCAGGCCTGAGGTCCGTGGTCTTCCTCGGATCGTCCTCGGATCCCAACGCGGCCACGTTCTCGCAGCAGACGAGGGCGGCCGGCGATTCCATGGGCATCAAGGTCATCGAAAGGCTGGTGCCCGGCCCGGCGGGGCTGCAGCCGCCGCTCTTCGAGACCATGGCCAAGGACGGCGCGCAGGCCGTCATCGTCCAACCCATCTTCACCGGGCATCAGGATCCCATCGTCGCGATGGCCCGCACCGCGGGACTTCCGGTGATTTCGAACTACCGCGTCTTCGCGCAGGCAGGCGCGCTCTTCAGCTACGGTCCCGACGATGTCGCACTGACGAAGCGCTCGGCCTATTACGTCGACCGCATCCTCAAGGGCGCGTCGCCGGCGAGCCTGCCCATCGAACAGCCCTCGCAGTTCCAGCTGGTCATCAACCTGCGGACGGCCCGCTCGCTCGGGCTTTCGGTGCCCGACAGCCTCGCGGCCATCGCTGACGAACTCCTGGAGTAGTCGACGCCGGCGCACCCCTCGCGCCGGTTCCCGCTCCCATCCCGGCGCCAGGGCGACCCTTCAGGGAATGACGACCGTCGTGCCCTTTTCCCCATTGAGCAGCCGCCGGAGGTGGAAGCTCGCCAGCGTGTCGCCCGCGCTGGCCGCGACGAGCGAGGCCAGCGCGCTGACCGCTTCCGCGTCGCCCGCCTCCAGCTGGCGGAACGCCCGGTCGTAGCGTTCGACGTCGACAGGCGCCGCGCCGCTTCCGCCGATGGGTTCGAAACAGCGCAGCTTCTCCTGGCGACCGCGGAGGACGAGGTCGCCGATGGGCCGGACCGGGACGTCGGGTGCACGCGAGACGACGGCCTCGCTGGCACAAATCCGGGTGCCGATCGCCTTGTTGGCGCCCTCGAGCCGGGCCGCGACGTTGATCGTGTCGCCATAGGCCGTGTAGTCGAAGAAGCGATCGCGGCCGAAGTTGCCGACGAGCGCGGCCCCGGCATGAAGGCCGATCCGGGTGCGTCCCAGCGGCACGCCCTCGCCGACCCAGCGGCCGCGCAGCGCCTCGCATTCCGTGTCGATCGCCAGGGCGCAGCGGAGCGCCCGCTCGGCGTGGTCGGGCTGGTCCTGCGGTGCCCCGAAGAGCACGTGCAGGGCATCGCCCATCACCTTCGCCACGGTCCCGCCATGGGCGAAGACGATGTCGGTGACGGTGCTGAAATAGTCGTTGAGGAGTTGCGACAGCACCTCCGGGTCCAGCTGCTCGACGAGCCCGGTGAAGCCGGCGATGTCCGTGAACATCACGGTCAGTTCACGCCGCGCGCCGCGCAGGGCCTCCCCGTTCCCGGTCAGGGCGAGCTCGGAGGCGAGGTTGGGCGAGAAGTATCGGGCGAGCGCGGCCTGGGCGCGCTCGGCGGCGGCGAAGCGCTGGCGCGCGACCCGGAGGTCGCCGACGTGGCGCAGCGTCTTCTGCACGGTCGCCTCGAAGTCGCCGAAGTCGATCGGCTTGGTCAGGAAGTCGAAGGCGCCGCGGTTCATCGCGGTGCGGATGTTCGTCATGTCGCCGTAGGCCGACACGATGATGGTCGACAGCCGGTCCTCCCGGTTCTGCAGGTGCGCCAGCAGCGTCAGGCCATCCATGCGCGGCATGTTGATGTCCGTGACGACGAGGTCGAGGTCCGGATTTGCGGCGATCACGTCGAGGGCGGACGCGCCGTCCTCGGCGAACAGGAAGGACAGCTCCTGCTCGCGGATGGCCCGGCGGAAGCGCTGGACGACCAGGGCCTCGAGGTCGGGCTCGTCGTCGACGACGAGGATCCGCGCGGTCACGACGAGGCGCCCAGGCGACCCAGCAACACGTCGACCTCGTTTCGCAGTTCGCGGAAGTCGATGGGCTTGGGCACCAGTCCGGCCGCGCCGTCGGCGGCGGCCTGCCTGCGGGTCGCGTCGTCGCCATAGGCGGTGATCATGATCACGGGCAGGTCCGGCCGCGCCGCCTTCACGCGCTTGAGGAGGTCAAGGCCGCTCATGCCCGGCATGTTGATGTCCGACAGCAGCAGGATGATCGACACATCGCGCGCGCCCTCCATGAACTCGAGGGCGGCGGGCGCCGACAACGCGAACTCCATCGCGAAGCGGCCGCTCTTCAGGTCGCGGCGAAACTGCTGGCGAAACAGTTCCTCGATGTCGGGCTCGTCGTCGACGACCAGGACCAGGGGCGTCATGCGGCTTCTCCAACATTGCGCGGCCGAACCGGCAAGGTGATGAAAAATTCGGTGAACTGGCCGGGCTTCGACAGGACGTCGATCTTCCCCCCATGCTGCTTGGCAATGATGTCGTGCGAGATCGACAGTCCCAGGCCCGTGCCCTCGCCCGCCGGCTTCGTGGTGAAGAAGGGCTCGAAGATGCGGGCCCGGACGTCGTCGGGAATCCCGGTGCCGTTGTCGCGGATCTTGATCCGGACCCGCTCGCCACGGTTGCGGGTGGTGACGGTGAGGACCGGCTCGAAGCCGGGATCGCCACCCTCGGCGGCCCGCTTGGACGCCGCATGGAAGCCGTTGCCGATGAGATTGAGCAGAACGCGCGTGAACTCCTGCGGGAAGAGCGAAACCGGCCCGATGGTCGGGTCATAGTCGCGCTTCAGCGTGATGTTGAAGCCCGCGCGCTCGGCGCGCGCGCCGTGGTAGGCGAGGTTGAGGGCCTCGTCGACGAGCGCGTTGAGATCGACCTCGCGGCGCTCCTCGACACCGTGACGGGCGTGCAGAAGCATGTTGCGGACGATGGAGTCGGCGCGCTTGCCGTGCTGCACGACGCGGCCGAGATTGTCCTTCAGAAGTCCGGTCAGATCGCCGACGTCGCGGCGGACGGTTTCAGGCAGGGCCTCGGCCGAGGCCTCCAATGTCTCGTTCAGTTCCTCGACCAGTTCCGCCGAAAGCTCGGCGAAGTTGTTGACGAAGTTGAGCGGGTTCTTGATTTCATGGGCGATGCCGGCCGTGAGCTGGCCGAGCGAGGCGAGCTTCTCGGTCTGGACCAGCCGGTCCTGGGCGGCACGCAGGTCATCGAGCGACGCCGTGAGCTGGCGGGTCCGGGCCTCGACCTTGGCTTCCAGCGTCTCCTGCGCCTCCTGGATCTTCGAGGCCATGTCGTTGAAGCGTCCGGCCAGGGTCCCGATCTCGTCCTTCGAGGTGACCGTGATGCGCTGGGAGAGATCGCCTTCGCCGAGGCGCTGGGCGCCGGCCTGCAGCAGCTTGATCGGCCCGAGGAGGCGGGCCGCGAGCAGGGCTCCCAGGACGATGGCGAGAAGGATGCCGAGCGCAAGCAGCGCCAGCGTCTGGTACAGCGAGGTGAAGACCGGAGCCAACACCTCGCGCACCGGCAATTCCACGAAGACGATCCAGCCCAGACGGGGAACGACCGCGTGGGTCGAAAGGACCGAGCGGCCGTCGAGGCCGGTCACCCGGGTCGGGACGGAGGCCATGCCATCCTTGCCGCCAGCGGCGTCGCCCTTCCGGTTGGCCATCGCGGCAGCAACTTGCGGTAGCGAAGAGAGATCGGCGCCGCGCAGCACGAGGCTCATGTCGGGGTGCGTGACGAGCTTTCCGGTCTCGTCGGTGACATAGGCGTACCCGGTGTCCCCGACCCGGATGCTCGTGATGACGTCCCAGACCAGCTTGAGATTCACGCTGGCGGAGGTCACGCCGGCATTGCGGCCGGCATGCGCCATCGACAGCGTCATGTAGGGCTCCGAGCCCCGCCGGAAGTAAACGGGGCCGTACCAGACCCGGTTCGCCACGGCCTGGGTGAAGCGCGGGTCCGACGAGAGGTCGATTCCGCTGCCGATGACGTCGGGCTCGAGGCGCGAGAAACGAAGCTGCTCACGGCCGGCGCCATCGATCTGGATCACCTCCGTGATCGGCGGCGACTGGCGAAGCAGCCGGATGAAGTCGTAGCGGCGCTGGTCAAGGCTGACGCGTGCCCATTCCGCCCGCGTCGTCCAGCCGATCTGTGTCTCGATCCCCTCGATGAACTGGAGCATCCGCTCCGCGGCAGCCAGCGCCTTCTCCCGCTGCACACCGATCGCCGCAGATGTCGCCTCCTTGTAGGACAAGGCCATGTTCACCGCGCCGTTGAACAGCAGCGCCACGGTGACGAGCAGCACCATCGTCGCGGTGAACCGACGAGCAAGGCCGGCCGGAAGAAACTTTCCCAACGACCACGACCCGGACGTGGGCGAAGACGTCGGCGCAGTCGACGGAGTGGCTGGAATCGCATCGATGGCCGACGCGTCCTTCATGCCCGGGCAGTCCCCACGGCACGACGACCTTCGGCTTCCCTTCCGATCGTCTTGAAGAGGCCGCGTGCGCTCATCGCCAAAGGTCCGGGTGACGGTCCGTCGATACAACTATAACGCGAACTGACGGATTTGGCGCTCTGTTTCCGCTGAAGCTGCAGGCCCTTCGGCCAGCCGGTTCCGCTAGTCGATCACCTCGTCGGCGCGCGCCAGGATGGTCGGGGGAATGGCGATGCCGAAGCTGCGCGCCGTATTCAGGTTGAGGGCCAGTTCGAAGCGGATCGGAAATTCGATCGGAATATCGCCTGGCGCTGTTCCCCGCAGAATGCGCGCGACGTGGCCGCCCGCGCGGCGGAACAGGTCGGGGATGTCAGGCCCGTAGGACATCAGCGCGCCGGAATCGACGAAGAGCTTCTGCTCCGCGACGACCGAGATGCCGCTGGCGTGGGCCAGCCGCACGATGTCCCCGCGAATGGAATGGGTGAGGAAGTCCCGGATGACGATGAGCGCGTCTCCGCCCTGCCCTTTCAGGACCGACAGGTGCTCGGCCAGTTCCGCCTGGGCCGTCGAGCGGACCGGCAGCCGTATCGCCGACACGCCCACGCGACGGATGGCCTCCTCGGTCTGGAGACCCCAGTCCCGAAAGATCGGATCGGTGGCGTTGTGCATGATGCCGATCAGGCGACTTGCAGGAAGCACCTCGCGAAGGATCTCGATCCGCTTCCCGGACAGATCCTCGCCGAAAGACGAAAATCCCGTCACGGTTCCGCCCGGCTTGGAAACGGAATCGAAGAGTTCTGCATCGCCCGCCGGGGGAAGACCGATCGCGACGATGGGCAGCGCGGTGGCGCGCTTGATGGATCGCGCGGCAGCGGGGCCGGGAGCAATGAACACGGTGACCGGAAGGCGGGTCAGTTCGTCGATCATGCGCGCCGCAAGCGCCACGTCGCCGCCGGCGTGACGAGCCTCGACGATGACCGACTGGCCCTCGATGATCCCGTGCTCGCGAAGGCCCTGGCGAAACGTGGCGAGAGACGGGGCGTCCGACTCCGCGGTGGCAAAACCCATGAAACCGATACGAGCGAGCCCGGTCTGCTGCGCCCTTGCGGGTGCCGCAGCCGCCACGGCGGCCAGGCCACCCAGGACTGCCCTGCGATCAATGCCGGCTGATGGACGTGTCGTCTTCATTGAAGCCTACCCGCGCATGCATCAACTATGCGTCCCGGCAGCCGGAATGACAAATTCGCGCCAAAGCGTCCAGTTGGAGCATCGGGCCGAGCCGGGACATCGCAGGATCGGGATCGCGGGAGCAACTTCGCAGTTTCGTGTCATTCGGCCATTCCGCTGGTGTCGGATCATGGACGTGAGGTCCCATCGCGGTGAGCCGGGCGAACGGAAGGATGACCCGGGCGCGGATTCAGGCTAAGAGAAACCGGTGCCATTTTTAAGCGGCACGTGACGGATGCTCCACGCATGTGAGGCCTCCAGCTTTTTCTATCGATTTATTCGTTGTCGAGTTTTGCGTCATGAGCAGTTTTTCTCCGGGTCATGCTCCCGCGCGTCCCATCGATTCCGGTCTCCAGGCCCTCAGGGGCATCGCCGCCTATTTTCGCATCCCGGCCGACGCCGAAGCTCTCGCGCGCGAACTCGCGCTGGGTGATCGAACGGCGGGCCCCGAGGACATCGCCCGTGCCGCCGCCCTTGTCGGGCTGAAGGCTCGGATCCTGAGAAACGTCACCGCAAAGCGGTTCGCCTCCCTTCCGACACCCGCACTCGCGCAGACCGGCAGCGGGACCTTCCTCGTTCTTGGCGGGCTGATGGCATCCGGCCTCTACCGGACCGTCGATCCGCTGACACGGATCGATGCGGAGCGACCTGTCGAGGAGGTCATGGCCGATCTCGAGGGACCCGTGGTGCTGCTGCAGCGCCGGCTGGCAGGTCCCGGTATCGACCCGCAGGCTTTCGGCCTTCGCTGGTTCCTACCCTCCCTCTGGCGCTACCGCCGGCCGATCGGACACGTCTTGCTGGCGTCGCTCTTCATCCAGCTCTTTGCGCTCGTCTCGCCCCTCTTCTTCCAGGTCGTGATCGACAAGGTGCTCGTGCACCACAGCGTGTCCACGCTGCACGTCCTGGTGTTCGGCGTCATCGCCATCGCCTGCTTCGACGCCCTCCTTCAGTGGCTGCGGACCTATGCGCTGAACCACACCACGAACCGGATCGACGTCGAACTGGGCCAGCGGCTCTTCTCGCACCTGCTGCGCCTCCCCATCGGTTACTTCGAGTCACGGCCGACGGGGCAAACCGTCGCGCGCATGCGCGAACTGGAGACCATCCGGACGTTCCTGACCGGGCAGGGTCTCTTCGCTGCGCTCGACCTGCTGTTCACCGGGCTCTTCCTGGCCGTTCTGTTCTCCTATTCCACGACGCTCGCCCTCGTCGTGCTGTGCACGATCCCGGTCTACGTGCTGATCGCGGTGGTCGTCGGACCACCGCTGCGCGAGCGCATCAAGGAAAAGTTCAACCGCGGCGCAGAGAGCCAGCAATTCCTCGTCGAGACCGTCGTCGGGGTCCAGACGGTCAAGGCCGCTGCCGTCGAACCGGCCATGCGGGCCGAATGGGAAGAGCGGCTGGCCGCCTATGTGCGGACCAGCTTCGATGCCTCACTCCTCGCGGCCGGCGGGCAAGGAGCGATCCAACTCGTCAACAAGCTGTCGACCGCCCTCATCCTGCTGCTCGGTGCCTATGCCGTGATGAAAGGCGACCTCACGGTCGGGGGACTGGTCGCCTTCAACATGATTGCCGGGCAGGTCTCCCAGCCCGTGCTGCGCCTGTCGCAGATATGGCAGGAGTTCCAGCAGGTGCGGATCTCGGTCGCAAGGCTGGGAGACATCCTCAATGCCGCTCCCGAAAGCGGGAATCCGGCGATGGCGGCGCTCCCGCCGCCGCGCGGGGCCATCCAGCTTCGCAACGTCAGCTTCCGTTACGCGCCAGCGGGGCAAGACGTGGTCCGCAACGTCTCGCTTGCCATCCGGCCGGGCGAGGTGATCGGCATCGTCGGGCCTTCGGGATCGGGCAAGTCGTCGCTCACCAAGCTCATCCAACGCTTCCACCAGCCGCAGGAGGGCCAGGTCCTGCTCGACGGGATCGACCTGTCCCAGGTCGATCCGTCATGGCTGCGGCGACACATCGGCGTCGTGCTCCAGGAAAACCTCCTGTTCAACCGCACGCTTCACGACAACATCGCCTTCGCGGACCCGACCCTTTCGCGCGCGCGGGTCATCGACGCAGCGCGGCTTGCCGGCGCGGACGAGTTCATCGCCCGCCTCCCGGCCGGCTACGACACGGTGATCGAGGAGCGCGGCGCAAACCTCTCGGGCGGGCAGCGCCAGCGCATCGCCATCGCCCGGGCGCTGGTCACCGATCCCCGCATTCTCATCCTCGACGAGGCGACCAGCGCCCTGGACTACGAGAGCGAGCGGATCATCCAGAACAACATGCTCCACATCGTGAAGGGTCGCACCGTGATCATGATCGCCCACCGCCTCTCCAGCGTCCGCAATGCGGACCGGATCCTCGGCATGGTCGACGGTCGCATCGTGGAATCGGGCACGCACGATGACCTCGTCCGCCGGCCGAACGGACTGTACGCAAGACTGTGGGCGCTCCAGACCAACGGAGCGTCCGCATGAACGCCGTCACGCCTCCCGCACGGGTCCAGCAAGAAGCCACGCCGACGACCCGACCAAGGCCGAAGCGGACCGACCTGGAGTTCCTCCCGGCAGCCCTCTCCGTCCTCGAAAGCCCGGCCTCGCCGGTCGCCACGTGGCTCATCGGCAGCATTTGCATGATGGCGTGCGCGGCCCTGGCCTGGGCATGGCTCGGCTGGACCGACATCGTCGCCGTCGCCGCCGGGAAGGTGCAGCCCAGCGGGCGCGTGCGAACCGTGCAGCCTCTCGAGACCGGCCGCGTCAAGGCGATCCTCGCCACCAATGGCAGCAGGGTCGCGCAAGGCGACATCCTCGTCGAACTCGATCCGGACGAGGCCCGCGAAGACGTCAACACCCTGGAAGCAGGCCTGCACGGCGCACGCGCCGAAATCCTGCGGCGAGACGCGGCGATCGCGAGCCTTGGACGAGGAGGCGTTCCCGTCGCGGTCGACTGGCCGCCGACCGTCCCCGAGGCCGTGCGCCGGCGCGAGGAGGCCGTCCTGCGCGCCGACCTCGATCATCTCGCCGGCCTCCTGCGGTCGATCGACTCGCAGCGGGCGCAACGCCAGGCCGAGTGGTCTCGTCTTGCCGACACCGTGGAGCGGCAACAGGCCCTGATCGCGACGCAGCAGGAGCGCGTCGACATGCGCACGCAGCTGCTGCAGACGAACGCCGGCACGCGGTCCGGCGTCATCGACGCGATGGAGTCGCTCAACTACCAGCGCATGGTCCTCGCCGGCCAGCGCGGCCAGATGGCCGAGGCCGAGCGAGCCATGGAAACGCTCTCGGCCGAACGCGACAAGACGGTGACGTCATTCCTGGCCGAGAACACGACCAGGCGCGCCGAGGCCTCGCGCCTGGCGGACGACCTTGCGCCGAAGCTTGCAAAGGCCAGGCTGCGGGTGGAGCGCATGACGCTCCGCAGTCCCGCCAACGGGACGGTGCAGGCGTCCGCCGTGACCAGCATCGGGCAGGTGCTGAGCGTGGGCCAGGAGGCGATGCGGGTGGTCCCCGGCGAGGGCGGCCTGGAGATCGAGGTCTACCTGCAGAACAAGGACGTCGGTTTCGTCCATGCGGGCCAGGACGCGACGATCAAGGTGGAGGCCTTCCCCTTCACCCGCTACGGCACGCTCGAAGCGACGGTCCTGCGCGTCGCTTCCGATGCAATCCCGGAGCCGGACGTGAGGCAGGCCGACGCCGATCCGACACGGCCCGGCGAAACCCGGATCGCCGGGGCGGGCCAGCGGGTCCAGAACCTCGTGTTCCCCGTCGTCCTGCGCACGCGCACCGATTCGATCGTCGCCCATGGGCAGTCGATCCCGCTGTCGCCCGGCATGGCCGTCACCGCCGAGATCAAGACGGGACACCGCCGGGTCATCGACTACGTGCTCAGCCCGCTCGTGGAGACCACGTCGACGGCGGGCCGGGAACGGTGACGCGGGACATGCGGCGCGCCGGTGGCGTCAGCGCGCCCAGCGCAGCGCCATCACGTCGAGGTCGCGCGCGAGTTCCAGCAGTCCCGCCTCGGCGGCAGGGGCCGGCCGGCGGAGCGGGTGGCGAACGTCGTCGCAGGCGATGATGCCTCCCGCCTTCATCAGGATCTTCGCGGTGATGAGCCCGCACTGGCGGTTCTCGTGGTTGATCAGCGGGAGCCACTTGGCGTAGGCGGCCCTGGCCTGTGCGCGGTTGCCTGCGAACCACGGGTCCATGATCTCCCGGATGCCGTCGGGATAGCCGCCGCCCGTCATTGCCCCCGTGCACCCGGCGTCGAGGTCGGCCATCAGCGTGATCGCCTCCTCGCCGTCCCAGGGACCCTCGATGGCCGCGCCCCCGAGAGCGATCAGGTCGCGCAGCTTCGTCGCCGCGCCGGCCGTCTCGATCTTGAAGTACGAGACGTTCGGGATCTCGGTCGCCATCTTCGCCAGGAAGGCCGGCGAGAGCGGCGTGCCGGCGACCGGTGCGTCCTGGATCATGATCGGAATCGAGATCGCGTCCGAGACGACCTTGAAGAACTCGTGGATCTGCCCCTCCCCGACGCGGAACGTCGCGCCATGGTAAGGCGGCATGATCATCACCATGGCGGCGCCCATGTCCTGCGCCGCCCGGGACCGCTCGGCGCAGACGCGCGAGGAGAAATGCGTCGTCGTGACGATGACGGGCACGCGGCCTGCGACGTGATCGAGGCAGAGCTTGGTCAGAACCTCACGCTCGCCATCGGAGAGGACGAACTGCTCCGAGAAGTTCGCCAGGATGCAAAGCCCGTCCGATCCTGCGTCGATCATGAAGTCGATGCAGCGCTTCTGGCCCTCGAGATCGAGCCCGCCCCGCGAGTCGAAGATGGTGGGGACAACGGGAAAGACGCCGCGATAGGGACGCGTGGTGGTCGACATGGCTTGGCTTCGCCTTCCGCTAGGGTTTCCGCCCGGTATTGTTGTTTGTCGGATGTCTCATAGCGCGAGAGCGCGCAAGCGCGCCATGCGAAAGCCGCGCGGCAGGCTTTACCGCCAGGCGCAGGCCGCCACACTCCCCGGCAGCCAGGGCCGCGCTAGGCCCTTGCGATCCTGCGCATGTCGAGGCTGTCGAGGTTCACGCAGCTGCGCAGCGTGCCCTCCTCGAAGAAGTCGCGGATCGCCTGGGCAGACAGCCGCCGCATGTCGGCGAGGCTTTCGGGCGTGAAGAAGGCCGCATGGGGCGTAATCGACAGGCGGCCCTCGAGCCAGGGTTCCCGGCGCGTCCACGCCGCGATCAGCGGGTGCGAACGGTCGAGCGGCTCGACGGGAAGAACGTCCAGCGCCGCCCCGACGAGGCGATCCGCACGCAGGGCCCGCTCGACGGCGTCGAGGTCCACGACCCCGCCGCGGGCGGTGTTCACCAGCAGCGCCCCCGGCTTGGCAGCGGCGAGCGCCGCGTCGTCGATGAAGCCGGCAGTCTCCTTCGTCAGGGGGCAGTGAACGCTGATCACGTCGCTCATGGCCATGAGGTCGTGGAGCGTCCGCGCGCGGGCAAAGCCGAAGGACAGCTCCGCCCCGGGGGGCAGATAGGGATCGAAGAAGGCCGGGCGCATCTCGAAGGCGCGGGCCCGCAGCGCAGCGGCCGTGCCGATGCGACCCATGCCGACGACCCCGAACGTCAGGCCTCGCAGCCGGCGAACCGGTGCGAGCGGCAGCGTCAGCGTCGCCCAGGCATCGTCGCGGGTGAGCAGGCGAAGATGGTAGGCCGTGACGCCGCGCAGCATCGACAGCATCATCGCGATGGCGTGGTCGGCCACCTCCATCGTGCCGTAGTCGGGCGTGTTGCAGACGGGGATGCCGCGCACGCCGCACGCCGCAAGGTCGATGTGGTTGAAGCCGACGCCGGCCTGCACGACGATCCGCGCCTTGTCCATGGCGGCAACGGCCTCGCCCTTGAGGCCGTGCCGGCTCCGGCAGTTCAGCACGGCATCGGCCCAGGCGAGGTAGGAGGCCGGAACCGGCTCGTCCCCTTCCGGTCGCCAGACGTCGATGTCGTAGCGATCCTCGGACAGAACCGTGCGCTCGATGTCGGGGCCGGTCGCGAACTGGGGGTCGATGATGAGGACCTTGTGGCGGTTCGCCATGCGGATCAGGCCTGCCGTTCGAGAGGCGGGGCCGTGCGGGTGACGCCGATCTCGGCCATCGAGTCCTCGATGGCATCGAGAATCACGGACACATCCTCCTCGACGATGTCGCCCATGCAACCGATGCGGAAGGTGCCGGCCGCGGTCAGGCGGCCCGGGAAGATGACGATCCCGCGCCGCTCCATGGCGGCATAGAACTTCTGGAAGTCGTAGGCCGGGTCGTCGGGATCCATGAAGGTCGCGATGATCGGCGCCGCGACGCTGTCGGGCAGAAGGGTCTTGAATCCGCGCTGCCGAAGGCCGTCGACGAGCCGGCGCCAGTTGCGCCGGTAGCGCTCGCCGCGCGCGACCACCCCGCCTTCGGCCTTGTGCCGCTCGCAAGCCTTCGCCAGGGCCGCCAGGACATGCGTGGGCGGCGTGAAGCGCCACCAGCCCCGCGACTCCATGAACGCCCACTGGGCGTGGAGATCGAGGACGACCGATGGCGAGCGCCCGGCGGAGGCCTCGAGCACGTCGCGGCGACACACGACGATACCGACGCCCGGCACGCCCTCGAGCCCCTTGTTCGGCGAGATCATCACCGCCTCGATGCCCTGGGCCTGCACGTCGATCGGGAAGGAACCGAAGGAGGCAACGGCATCGATCAGGAGCCTGATGCCCCGTCGCCTCGCAACGGCGGCCAGCGGATCGATGGGGTTGTAGATGCCGGTCCCGGTGTCGACATGACACATGATCATGTGGGTGATGCCGGGATTGGCGTCGATGACGGCATCCAGGTCCGCCTCGGTCGGCGTGACCGTCAGCGGCAGTTCGAGCATGACGACCGTGTGACCGACCCCCTCGGCGACCTCCTTCAGCCGGATGCCGTAGAAGCCGTTCTGGATGACCAGGATCGTGGAGCCCTTCGGCACCAGCGTGTGGAAGACACCTTCGATGGCGAAAGTGGCGCTGCCCTGCACGGGGACGCATTCATGCGTGCCGACCCCGTTGCAGATCTCCACCATGTAGGCGCGGATGGCGTTGACCTGCGCCATCATCTCGTCGCCGTTCGGGCTCCGGTCGCGGAGCATTTCCTGTTTCACCGCGGGTGCGACAGTCACAGGACCTGGGGTGAGGAGATAAAAGTCGTGCCGGCGTTCAGGCATCGGGTCCTCCGCTTGGGCCTCTCGCGCACGGCGATTGACTCATTGGTATACAATCATACAACTATCCGCTCGGCAACGCGGAGTGACGCATGACTGGCGGGGGCAGCGGGCCGGGGCGTTACCGGATCGGCATCGACGTGGGGGGCACGTTCACCGATTTCGTGATGGCCGACCTGGAGGCAGGCGGCCTCGTTTTCCACAAGGAACCGT
Organism: uncultured Alsobacter sp.; assembly: GCA_964544365.1. Classification (GTDB taxonomy): domain Bacteria; phylum Pseudomonadota; class Alphaproteobacteria; order Rhizobiales; family Beijerinckiaceae; genus Alsobacter. The sequence continues at coordinate 1,297 of CAZJCW010000079.1, read as the reverse complement.
CGATCCCGTCGGACCCGTCTCTCGCCGTGTCGAATGGCGTGGCGGCGCTCCTCGAGCGCGTGTCGGCCAGCCCGTCGGACATCGCGCTGATCGCTCACGGCACCACGCTTGCGCTCAATGCGGTGATCCAGGAGCGCGGCGCCCCGGTGGCGCTGGTCGTCAGCCGGGGCAATCGCGACGTGATGGAACTCGCGCGGGGACGGCTGCCCAACTCGTACAATTTCAGGATCGGGCGCGAGAAGTCGCTCGTTCCGCGCGAGAACGTCTACGAAGTCAGCGCCCGGATGATGGCCGACGGGACAGTCGAGACGGCCGTCGACCCGGAGGAACTCGACGCCCTTGCGACAGACCTGAAGGCGCGGGGCTTCGGCGCGGTCGCGGTCATGCTGCTGAACTCCTATCGCGATGCGAGCCTCGAGGGGCAGGTGGCCCAGGGCCTGCGCGAACGGCTCCCGGGCGTGCTCGTCAGCGCGTCTGCGGCCTTGTGGCCGGAGTTGCGGGAATACGAGCGGGCGCTGATCGCCGTCCTGAACGCCTATGTCCACCCGTTGATGGCGACCTATCTCGACCGGCTCACCGATCGACTGGCGGCGCTCGGGGTGACGGCGCCGATCACGATCACCTCGAACAACGGCGGGGCGATGAGCGTGGCGACGGCCCGCGAGCGACCCATCGATTCGATCCTGTCCGGTCCGGCATCCGGCGTGCGGGCGGCCTCGCATTTCGGCGAGGGCCTTCCCTATCTCCTGACCTTCGACATGGGCGGGACATCGACCGACGTCGCCACGGTGACGGATGGCGAGCTCGAGTTTGCGCGCACCTCCATGGTGGGCGACTACCCGCTGATGCTCCCGGTCGTGAACGTGTCCGCGATCGGCGCGGGCGGCGGCTCGCTCGCCTGGCTCGACGGCCAGGGCATCCTGAAGGTCGGCCCGAACAGTGCCGGTGCCGATCCGGGTCCGATCTCCTACGGCCGCGGTGGACGCACGCCCACGATCACCGATGCGCTGCTGGTGCTGGGCGTCCTGCACCCCGAGCGCTTCCTCGGCGGCCGGATGCGGCTGGACGCCGATGCTGCGCGCGATGCCCTCGCGGGGATGGCGACGTCGCTCGGCCTGCCGGGTGCGAGCGCCGCCGCGGACGCGATCATCCGCATCGCGGCGGCGCGCATGTCGACGGAACTCACCAAGTTTCTCGCCCAGAAAGGCACCGACCCGCGCGACTGCGTGCTCATCGCCTTTGGCGGCGCGGGCCCGACCATGGCCAACATCCTTGCCGAGGAGGCGCATGTCGGCGC
>CAZJCW010000078.1:0-16448 GCA_964544365.1 uncultured Alsobacter sp. | reverse complement strand
GATGAAACAAAAACTCCATTCGCAGGTCAATTCGGAACATGTATTCTTTGTGCAAGGGTGCTTCGCGACCTGCGCGGACCACGCCTTGCGACACACGGCGGACCGCGGTCCGCCAGGGGAGGAATGGAATGCTTCGGGTCGGACTTCTGGGAGCGGGGCGGATCGGCAAGATCCACGGCGGGAACGTGGCGGCGCATCCCGGCGCGCGGCTCGTGGCCGTGGCGGACGCCGTGCCGGCGGCAGCACAGGCGCTGGCAGCGGCGACAGGCGCGAGCGTGGCCGCGATCGACGCCATCATCGCCAGCCCGGACATCGACGCCATCGTGATCTGCACGCCGACCGACATGCACGCCGACCAGATCGAGGCGGCGGCGAAGGCCGGCAAGGCGGTTTTCTGCGAGAAGCCCGTCGACCTGTCGTCGGAGCGCATCCGCGCCTGCCTCGCGACGGTGAAGGCGGCCGGGACGCCGCTGATGATCGGCTTCAACCGACGCTTCGACCCCAACTTCGCCGCGCTGAAGCGACGTCTGGACGCCGGAGAGGCAGGCGCGACCGAGATCGTCACGGTGATCTCGCGCGATCCCGGCCCGCCGCCGGTCGACTACGTGAAGCGCTCCGGCGGGCTGTTCCGCGACATGATGATCCACGACCTCGACATGGCGCGGTTCCTCCTCGGCGAGGAGCCGGTCGAGGTTCACGCGGTCGGCTCGTCGCTGGTCGATCCCGCCATCGGCGCGGCGGGCGACGTGGACACGGCCGCAGTGATGCTGAAGACGGCAAGTGGCAGGATCGCGCAGATCTCGAACAGCCGGCGCGCCACATACGGCTACGACCAGCGCATCGAGGTGCACGGCTCAAAGGGCATGCTCCGCGCCGGGAACGTGCATGAATCGACGGTGGAGATCGCCACGGGCGCCGGTTTCAGGGCCGATCCGGTGCAGAACTTCTTCCTCGAGCGCTATGCCGGCGCCTATCGCGCCGAACTCGACGCCTTCATCGCGGCCATTCGCGAGGGAACCGCGCCGAGCCCATCGGGCGAGGACGGCCTGAAGGCCCAGATCCTGGCCGACGCGGCGACGGAGTCCGCGCGCACCGGCCAGACCGTGCGAGTAGGATGATGCTGCGACCCGGTGACGCCGCCGGCCCCGGCGGCGTCGACGGCTCAGCGCCGGCGCTCAGGCCAGAAGGCGCCGCGCAACGGCTCCCCTCGGCCGGGTCGCGTCGAAGAACCTGGCCTTGTCTGCGGCCTTGATCAGTTCGTTCGACAACGCTTCCGCCTGGGCCTGGGTCAACAGGCAGGACATCGTTCCCTGCCCGTCCTCCAGGTGAAATGCCACCAGCGAAGCCCCGTCATTCCGGGGAACAATCGCCACGTCCGACTTCACATCCTGATGGCCATCCGCCGGCCCTCCGGATACGCGACTGACATCTGCCTCGAATGCCATACGCCTACGACCTCCACCCCACGCCACACCGCATTGCAACGCTTGAGCCGGGAACAAGTTCCCGGACGACTACTATAGGCTGCAAACCTGAAATCCGATTCGCCCATTATCAATGAAGCCCAAAACTTTCTGTTGAAAACACGGCGTTGACCAGTTTCGCGGCATGATGGCTCGGACGGCTAGCGCCACTCGAAAGACCATTGCCGATGACGAAGCCAAAGGTTGTCATTCTTGCCGGCGGGCTGGGCACGCGCCTCTCCGAGGAAACCACCGTGCGGCCCAAGCCCATGGTGGAGATCGGCGGCCGCCCGATCCTATGGCACATCATGAAGATCTACGCCGCCCACGGGCTGACCGATTTCGTCGTCTGCCTCGGGTACCGCGGCTACATGATCAAGGAGTATTTCGCCAACTACGTCCTTCACACCGCGGACGTCACCGTCGACCTCGCGACCGGAGCCGTCGACTACCACGCGACCAACAGTGAGCCCTGGCGGGTCACGCTGGTGGACACCGGCGACGACACCATGACCGGCGGCCGCGTACGGCGCGTCGCCCGTTATCTCGGGGACGGACCGTTCTGCCTCACCTATGGCGACGGCGTCGCCGACATCGACGTCGGCGCCCTGCTCGACCACCATCGCCGGACGGGCCGCGAGGCCACCGTCACCGCCGTTCAGCCGCCCGGCCGGTTCGGCGCCCTCGACCTGGCCGGCGACGACGTCCGACGCTTCAAGGAAAAGCCAGATGGGGAGAGCGGCTGGATCAATGGCGGCTTCTTCGTCCTCGAGCCTTCCGTGCTCGGACGCATCGGGGGCGACAGGACGGTCTTCGAGAACGAGCCGCTCGAGGGCCTCGCCCGCGACGGGCAGCTGACGGCCTATCGCCACCCCGGCTTCTGGCAACCGATGGACACGCTGCGCGACAAGGGCCAGCTGGAAGCGCTCTGGTCCTCGGGCACTGCCCCCTGGAAGGTGTGGTAGGCATGCAGGCTTTTCCCGCGCATCGCTGCCGCGCCTGCGGTTCCCCGCTGGTCGAGAGCGTCGTCGACCTCGGCGCCCAGCCGCTGGCCAACGCCATGATCCCTGCCGCATCGGCGGACCGCATGGAGCCGACCTATCCGCTGCACGCCTATGTCTGCTCGGACTGCCGGCTGATGCAGCTGATCGACTACGAAACCCCGCAGGCGATCTTCTCGGACTACACCTATTTCTCGTCCTACGCGGAGAGCTGGCTCGACCATGCCCGCCGCTATTGCGGCGCGATGGCGCAACGGTTCGACCTCGGCCCGTCGTCGAAGGTGGTCGAGATCGCCAGCAATGACGGCTACCTGCTGCGCTGGTTCGCCGAGGCCGGGATCCCGGTGCTGGGCGTGGAGCCTGCCGCCAATGTCGCCGCGGTGGCCCGCGAGCGCGGCATTCCGACGGACGTCGCCTTCTTCGGGCGCGAGACGGCCCTTCGCCTCAGGGCGGAGGGGCACGACGCCGACCTGATGGCGGCCAACAACGTGCTCGCCCACGTCCCTGACATCAACGACTTCGTCGCCGGCTTCGCCGTGCTGCTCAAGCCGCGAGGCGTCGCGACGTTCGAGTTCCCGCATGTGCTCAACCTGATCGAGCAGGTTCAGTTCGACACGATCTACCACGAGCATTTCTCCTACCTGTCGCTCGCGGTCGTGGCCGGACTTCTGCGCCGCCACGGTCTCGAGGTCTTCGACGTCGAGGAATGGCCGACGCATGGCGGGTCGCTCCGCGTCTTCGCGCGGCTTGCCGGCGCGGACGGGCCGGCGCCGGCGCCCGCCGTCGACGCGATTCTCCGCCGCGAGGCCGTTGCCGGACTTGCAGGTCCCGAAGCCTGGCGCGCCTTCGGGCGTCGCGTCGTCGACGTGAAGGCGAACCTGCTCGATTTCCTTGTCCGGGCGCATCGGGACGGCCAGTCGGTCGTCGGCTACGGGGCGCCCGCCAAGGGGAACACGCTGCTGAATTTCTGCGGCATCGGCCCCGAGTTCGTCGCCTACACGGTGGATCGAAGCCCCCACAAGCAGGGCCGCCTGCTGCCCGGATCGCGCATCCCGGTCCATGCGCCCGGGCGCATCTTCGAAACCCGCCCCGATTACGTGCTCATCCTGCCGTGGAACCTGCGCGAGGAAATCGCGCAGCAGATGGCGGGAATCCGTGACTGGGGCGGTCGGTTCGTGGTGCCGCTGCCGCAGGTGGAGGTGTTCTGATTTCCGACTCCACATTCTGCAACTTTAGGTTGCAAAATGGTCCCCTTCCGGCCGGAGTCGCCGGGTCGGGGACGAGGAGAGACGCCATGAAGAAGCTGCTGATCGCCGCCGCGCTGCTGGCCGGCGCATCGATGGGACTGACCGCACCGGTTGCCGCGCAGTCCGCCATGAGCTGCAAGGCGAGCGCGACCGAAAAGAAGCTGGCCGGCGCCGCCCAGACCAGCTTCCTGAAGAAGTGCGAGACCGACGCCAAGACCTCCTGCGACAAGCAGGCCGCCGACAAGAAGCTCTCCGGCGCCGCGAAGAACAGCTTCACCAAGAAGTGCGTCACGGACATGGTCGGCGCCTGAGGCGGCCTGAACAGCCGGCTCACGGCTCGACCGCGCCATCGACGGTCGTGTGACGTCACCCGTCACGCTTCAGCCGGCCACGCGGTCTTCCAGCCGGAAACGCACGATGCGCAGGACCTGGGCTATCGCGGTGAGCCGTTCTTCGAGCGCGGTGCCGCCGACGCGGTTCTCGAAGGCGGCAAGGATGGCGCTCTTGTCCGCCCCGCGCACCGCGACGATGAACGGGATGCCGAAGCGCGCGCGGTAGGCCGCGTTGAGCCGCGTGAACCGCGCGAACTCCTCCGGCGTGAGCGTCTTCAGGCCGGCGCCGGCCTGTTCGCCGGCGGACTCGGCGGTGAGGTCGCCGGCAAGGGCGGCGCGACCGGCGAGATCGGGATGTGCGGCGAGCAGCGCCGTCTGCTCGTCCTCCGCGGCATCGAGGATGGCGCGCTGGAACGCGGCGACCATGGCGTCGCGGTCGGCGTAAGGCCGTGCGGAGGCCGCGCGCTCCGCCACCCAGGGCGTGTGCTCCGCGATGCCGCCGAACGTGTCGACGAACGCGACGCCCGCGAGGGCGTTGACCCGGGCGAGCGTCAGCGTCTCCATGCCGCTCACCGTTGCGCGAGGAACGCGCCGAGCGCGGCGCGTTCGGCGTCGGTCATGCCCGTCTCGTTGCCGAGCGGCATCGCCTTGCCCTGAACCGCCTGCGCCATGACGCCCGGGGCATTGCGGCGCAAGTCGGCCATCGTCTCCAGGACGACATTCTTGGGCGGCGGGTTTCCGCGAAAGGCTTCATGCGTGGGCTTCGCGGCATGGCAGGAGACGCAATGGGTCTGCACGATGCGGACCGCCTCGGCCTCGGGCACCGCCGCGCCGTCGCCCGCACGGCGGGGCGCGGTGGCAACGATCGCAGCGATGAGCGCCACCGCGGCGACGGGGACGGTCCAGGCGACCGACATCGGCGGATGGCCGGCCTCGGTGCGGTTGAGAAAATGCCGGATGGCCCCGCCGGCCAGCACGATGAACGCCACCACCATCCAGGATTGTGGATGCGAATACAGGAACGGGTAGTGGTTCGACACCATGAAGAGGAGGACGGGGAGCGTCAGGTAGTTGTTGTGCAGCGACCGCTGCTTGCCCATCTTCCCGTACTTCGCGTCCGGGGTGCGACCGGCGAGAAGGTCGGCGGTGACGACCTTCTGGTTCGGGATGATGACCGCGAAAACGTTGGCGGCCATGATGGTGCCGACCATCGCGCCGACATGGATGAAGGCGCCGCGACCCGAGAACACGTGCGTGAACAGGTATCCCGCGCCGACGATCAGCGCGAACACGGCGACGGCCAGCGCCGACGTGTTGTCGCCGATGCGTGACCGGCACAGAGCGTCATACGCGAACCAGCCTCCCGCCAGCGTCAGGATCGAGATCAGCACCGCCTCCGCCCCGCTCATGTCCAGCACGGCAGGGTCCACCAGAAAGGCCGACGCGTTCCAGTAATACTGCACGGCGAGAAGCAGGAATCCGGAAATGAAGGTGAGATAGGCCTCCCACTTGAACCAGTGGAGATCCGGCGGCAGGGCAGCCGGCGCGACGCTGTACTTCTCGACGTGATAGAATCCACCGCCGTGAACCAGCCAGGACGTGCCGTAGACGCCGGGATTCATCTTTTCCCGCTGGCGCAGGCTGAAATCGAGCCAGATGAAATGGAAGCTCGCGCCGATCCACGCGATGCCCACGATGAGGTGGAACCAGCGCAGGGCGAGGTTGATCCAGTCGAGAGCGAAGCCTTCCATCTGTCGGCGAGCCTTCCGGGCGGTCCGTTGTCCAGGCGATCCTGCGGGGGTCAGTAGGTGATCTTGTCGGCCTTGGCCATCCACGCGGCGAAGGCAGCGGCGGCATCCGGGGAGGGAACGTGGTCCATGCGGATCGCTCGCGCGCCGGGCGCCTTCGGCATCTCGTCGTAGATGAAGGCGTCGTCGAAGCCGATGGCCGCCGCGTCGTCGCGCGTGTTGGCGTAGACGATGCGCGAGATCCGCGCCCAGTAGGCCGAGGCCAGGCACATCGGGCACGGCTCGCAACTCGTGTAGAGCGTCGCGCCGGCGAGGCTGAAGTCGCCGACCGCCGCGCACGCGCGGCGGATGGCGACCACCTCGGCATGGGCCGTCGGGTCGTTGGTGGAGGTCACCTCGTTCCAGCCTTCGGCGAGCACCGTTCCGTCACGCACGATCACCGCGCCGAACGGCCCGCCGAGATTGGCCTCCATGCGCTCCCGCGACAGTCGAGCGGCGCGTGCGAGGTGTTTCTGGTCGTCGTCGGTCATGGCGCGGTCCGGAGTGCGTCGGCAGGCAGGAGGCGGAACGGGGGATCGTCGGACACGGGCATCAGCGCGCCAGCCACTCGTCGAAGGCGCGGGACGCCTCCTCCATCGGCACATGGATGCACGGCAGGCTGCGCCGGGCCGGCGGCTTGGGATACTCCGCGTAGATCGCCTCGGTCATGTTGCCGATGCGCGTCGCCTCTTCCTTCGTCGTCGCATAGAGGCAGCGCGAGACCTTGGCGAGGTACATGGCGCCGAGGCACATCGGGCAGGGCTCGCCGGAGGCATAGAGTGTCGCCCCAGTCAGGTCCGCCGAGCCGACGGCCTCGCAGGCGCGGCGAACGGCCATGATCTCGGCATGGGCGGTGGGATCGTTCGTGGCGAGGATGGCGTTGCCGCCCTCGCCGAGGACCTTGCCGTCCCGCACGACCACCGCTCCGAACGGCTTGCCCGCGCCCGAGCGCATCTGCGCCACGGACAGGTCCACCGCGCGCCGGAGGAAGGCGAGGTCGTCCTCGTCGGTCATCGTCGCCGTCATCGTCAACGTCCCCCTGCCCTGCGCTGGCCCCCGGGCTTCGGTGCGGCGGGCTTGCGCGTCGCCCGTCGCACGATCTTCGCGGCAGGCGCAAGCCCCCCGACCGGTTCGGCGCCGCCAACGCGCCCGTGCTCCTGCCGCCATTGCAAGACCTGCGCCGCCGTGGCGGCGGCGATCACGGCGGGCTCCTTCCCGTCGATGCCGGGCAGCCCGACGGGGCAGACCAGCCGCCGGGCCGCGGCCTCGCCGAGGCCGGCATCGCGCAGGCGCGACAGAAAGCGCCCGCGCTTGGTGGCCGAGCCGATCAGGCCGACCGGGCCCAGATCTGGCCGCGACAGGGCGGCCGCCACGATGGCGAGGTCGAGCGGATGCGAGTGCGTCATCACCACCACGGCCGCGCCAGCGGGTGCGGCGGCGACAGCCGTGCCGGGGTCTTCCAGAAGTCGAAGGGTCGTGTTGGCCGGGACGGCGGGCGGAAACGCGTCGGGCCGGGGGTCGAACCACGTGACCGCGACGGGCAAGGGCGCCAGCGCGATGACGAGCGCCCGCCCGACATGACCCGCGCCGAACAGCAGCATCGCGAACCGCTCGTCGCCCCATCGCTCGATCCAGTCGCCGGATCCCTCCCCGGCCGCGCCGCGCACGACGCGGCCGTCGGCGTCGAGCCGGGCTGCCAGCACGAAGTCCCCGCTCCCGCGCTCGCGCTCGGCAAGGGCGCGGAGATCCGGGAGGTCGACCCTGTCGAACGTCTCCGTCATCGTCGCGACGTGGCCGCCGCAGCACTGGCCGAGGTCGGGACCCAGCGGCCAGTCGCGCCGCAATGCCGGGCCGCGACCCCGCTGCAGAAGCTGCCGCGCCTGGGCCAGCGCCTCGTGCTCCAGCGTCCCGCCTCCGATCGTGCCCCAGAACCCGCCATCCAGCCGCACCACCATCGTGGCGCCGGCCTCGCGCGGGGCCGAGCCGCGAACCTCATGGACGCGCACGAGCGCCGCCGCGCCCTGCGCCTCGACCGCCTCGACGAGCCGCGCCCACGGCAGGGTCATGACGCCCTCCGCCGGACGGCCGGGCCGGCCCCCTCGCCCACCCTCCGTCCCGCAAGGGGAACGGAAGCGCGGAAAACCAGGGATGACGCGCGCATGGACGGGCCAGAGGCGCGTGCGATGTCCGTGCCGGGGCGCTCCCGGCGGGCGATTGCGCCCCAAAGACGGGAGCGAAACGCCGCGGGACGAGGATACCCGCCCTTCCACGCCGCCGTTCCGATGCCGGAGCGAGCGACGGTCACGGCGACGGCACGCGACGGTCCGAGGCCAGCACGCCCCCTTCCCTTGCGGGGGAAGGCGTCCCTTGCCTCAGGCAAGGGTCGAATGAGGGGGCGCCGCGTCATCACGTCAGCGGTCGTCCTGAAGGGCCATGGCCGCCTTGAGGATCGCCTCGGGTGTCGCGGGAGCGTCGAGCGGGACAGGCCGGCCGGGCGCGAGCGAGTGGAGGGCGTCGGCGATGGCGCAGAACACCGCGTTGGCCAGCATCACCGGCGGCTCGCCCACCGCCTTGGAGCGGTACACCGTGTCCTCCCGGTTGGCGCCGTCGAAGAGACGCACGCGCAAGTCGGCGGGCACGTCCGAGGCGACAGGGATCTTGTAGGTCGAGGGCGCGTGCGTCCGCAGCCGGCCCTGCCCGTCGTAGACGAGTTCCTCGGTGGTCAGCCAGCCCATGCCCTGCACGAAGCCGCCCTCGATCTGGCCGATGTCGATGGCCGGGTTCAGCGAGCGGCCGACATCATGCAGGATGTCGACGCGGGTCACCCGGTTCTCGCCTGTGAGCGTGTCGACGACCACTTCGGCGCAGCACGCGCCGTAGGCAAAGTAGTAGAAGGGCCGGCCGCGAACCTTGTCGCGATCCCACACCACCTTGGGGGTGCGGTAGTAGCCGGCGGCGGACATATGGACCCGCTCGACATAGGCGCGGCGGGTCAGGTCGCCGAACGCCATGCTCTCATTGCCGGCGAAGACCCGGTCGTCGCGAAAGGCCACCTCGGCGGCCGGGACACCGAAAAGACTGCCGGCCAGGTCCGCCAGCCGGTCGCGGATCTGCCGCGCGGCGATCTGGGCGGCCTTGCCGTTGAGGTCGGATCCGGACGATGCGGCGGTGGGCGCGGTGTTGGGCACCTTGTCGGTGGTGGTCGCGGTGATGCGGACGCGCTCCATGCCGATGCCGAATTCCTCGGCCACGATCTGCGCCACCTTCTGGTTGAGGCCCTGCCCCATTTCCGTGCCGCCATGGTTGAGCTGCACGGAACCGTCGGCATAGACGTGGACCAGTGCGCCGGCCTGGTTGAGGTGGGTGAGCGTGAACGATATGCCGAACTTCACCGGCGTGAGCGCCAGGCCCCTGCGCAGGATCGGCGATGTGGCGTTGAACGCCGCCACGGCGTCCCGCCGGGCGCGATAGTCGGAAGAGACCTCCAGTTCCGCGAGGAGACGGCGCCCGACGTCGTGGTCCTCCACGGTCATGCCATAGGGCGTGACGTCGCGGCCCTCGCCGTAGTGGTTGGCAAGTCGGACGTCGAGCGGGTCCATGCCCAGCCGCCAGGCCACGGCGTCGACAAGTCGCTCCATCGCCAGCATGCCCTGCGGGCCGCCGAAGCCGCGGAAAGCGGTGTTGGACACCGTGTTCGTCTTCAGCCTCTTGGAGCCGATGGCCAGTTCCGGGAGGAAATAGCTCGAGTCGGCATGGAACATCGTCCGGTCGACGACGCCCTGGCTGAGATCGGCGGAGCAACCGCAGCGCGCGAGGAACTCCATCGCCGCGACGCCGATCCGGCCTGAATCGTCGAAGCCGACCGCCCAGTCGACGCGGAAGTCGTGGCGCTTCCCGGTCAGGGCCATGTCGTCGTCGCGGTCGAGCCGCAGCTTGCAGGGCCGGCCGGTGCGCACGGCCGCGAGCGCGGCGAGGGCCGCCCACTGGGTGGCCTGGCTCTCCTTGCCGCCGAAGCCGCCGCCCATGCGGCGGACCTCGGCCGTCACCAGGGCGTCCGGCAGGCCGAGGACGCGGGCGCAGACATGCTGCACCTCGGTGGGGTGCTGGGTGGAGGAATGGACATGGACGGACCCGTCCTCCCCCGGCAGGGCGAAGGCGACCTGTCCCTCGAGGTAGAAGTGCTCCTGGCCACCGATCCGGAAGCTGCCTTCGAGACGGTGGGGCGCCGCGCGCAGCGCAGCCGCGGCGTCGCCGCGGCGAAACACGTAGTCGGGCAGAACGGTTTCGGCACGCTCGAGCGCATCCTCCACCGAGACGCTCGGGCGTTCCGCCTCGACCATGACCTTGCCGAGGCGCGCCGCGCGGCGGGCGGCGTCCCGGGTCGTCGCGACGACGGCGAAGACCGGCTGGCCATGGAACAACACCTCTCCCGCCGCCAATGCGGGTTCATCGCCCTTTGCGGGGGAAATGTCGTTCTTGCCGGGCACATCGGCCGCCGTGAGCACGGCGACGACGCCCGGGAAGTCCCGCACGGCGTCGAGGTCCATGCCCGTCAGGCGGCCGCGCGCGACCGGCGCGCCGCCGATGGCGACGTGAAGCGTGCCCTCGGGCTCGGGCAGGTCGTCGATGTAGAGCGCAGCGCCCTGGACGTGCTTGGAGGCGGAATCGTGCGGCAGAGGCTGGCGGACATGGCGCAGCGGCAGCTCGTCATCGGGAAGCGCGCTCATGATCCTACTCCGCGGCCCGCGCCGCTTCGCGAAGGCCCGCGATGCGCGTCGCACCGGTCGGCGCGCCGGCGATTTCGGCCAGCGCCTTCACGACGAGGTTCTTTGCCACCTGCATCCGATAGGCGGCCGAGGCGCGATGGTCGTCGAGGGGCGTGAAGTCCGCGGCCACGGCCTCGCCCGCCCTGCGCCAGGTGGTGCCGTCACTCAGCGACGCCTGTGCCATGGCCGCCTCGACCGCGGGAGCGCGCTTCGGCGTGCCGGCCATGCCGCCGAAGGCGACGCGGGCGGCGACGATACGGTGCTCCTCGACGGTCACGAGGCAGGCCATCATCACCGAGGAAATATCCTCGTCGAGCCGCTTCGACACCTTGAAGACCCGGATCCGGTCGGCCGGTCCGGGCTTGCGGACGATCAGGCTGACGACGAACTCGCCGGGCTCCCTGTCCTGCTTGCGGTAGGCCAGGAAGAAGTCCTCCAGCGGCAACGTCCGGACGCGGTCACCCTTGCGCAGAAGCACTTCGGCGCCGAGCGCGATCAGGGCCGGCGGCAGATCGCCGATGGGCGAGCCGTTGGCGATGTTGCCGCCGACCGTGCCGGAGGCGCGCACCTGCGCCGATCCGAACCGGCGCATCAGCTCCCGCAGGTCCGGGTCCATGGCCGCGAGGACCGGCATGGCCCGCGCATGGCTCGCGCCGGCGCCGAAGACGACCGCGTGGCCGAGATCCTCGATGCCGTCCAGCCCGGCGACACGGCCGAGGCCGATGATCTTGCCGATGGGCGCGAGGGCCTTGGTGATCCACAGGCCGACGTCGGTCGCGCCGGCGACGAAGGTGGCGTCCGGATGCTCCAGCGCCAGCGCGGCGAGGGAGTCCTCCGTCGCCGGGGCCGCGTAGAAGGCGTCCGCCGTGCCGACGAAGAGGTCGCGCCCGTCGGCCAGTTCCGCCAGCGTCGCCTCGGTCTGGCTGCGGCGGGCGGCGATCGCATCGGCTGCCGGTCCCGCGCAGGCCTCCAGCGCGGCGTCGACGATCGGGCGATACCCCGTGCAGCGGCAGAGATTGCCGGCGAGCGCGTCGTTCACCGCTTCCCGCGTCACCGGGCGTTCGCCCTCGTGGTAGAGCGTGGCGAGGCTCATGACGATGCCGGGCGTGCAGAAGCCGCATTGCGAGCCGTGGTGGTCGACCATCGCCTGCTGCACGGGATGCAGCACGCCCCCGACCGCCAGGTCTTCCACGGTGACGACTTCGCATCCATCGGCCTGGCCGAGGAGGAAGATGCAGGCGTTGACGGGCTCGTAGACGAGGCGGCCGTCGCGCAGGCGGCCCAGCATGACGGTACAGGCGCCACAGTCGCCCTCGCCGCACCCCTCCTTCGTCCCGCAGCTGCGCTCGTGGAGGCGCAGCCAGTCGAGCAGCGTGGTCCGCGGCGCATGACCCGAGAGGTCTAGCACCCTGCCCCGCCGCAGAATCCGGACGGCGTCCCGCGCGCCCTTCATGGTTCAGCTCCCGCGGTAGGTCGAGAACGACCAGGGCGAAACGAGCAGGGGCACGTGGTAATGCGCGTTTTCCGCCATGGCGAAGCGCAGCGGCACGATGTCAAGGAACGGCGGATCGGGGAGTTCGGCTCCCCGTGAGCGGAAATACTCCGCGACGTGAAAGGCGAGTTCGTAGGGGCCCGGCGCGGCCGAGGCGCCCTCCAGCAGCGGGCCGTCGATCCTGCCATCGGCATTGGTGCGACGGTCCGCGAGCACCGCCCCGTCGGCGAGACGGGTCAGGACGATTCGCATGGCGGCGGCGGGGCGGCCGGAGGCCGTGTCGAGAACGTGGGTCGTGAGTTTCATGGCGCCATGATGCCAAAGGACTTTCGCGGGCCAAAGCGCAGAGTTTCGTCACGCGGGCGCGCAAGATTCGCTCAGGCGGGCAAATGCACCGGAATCAAGTTCACAGACATCCCAATAAGGGAACCGGAAGCGCGGCCTTTTCCGTCGTGCGCCTGTGAATCGCCATTGGTTCGCCACGCAATCCCTGCATAATCTGGCTTTAAATACACCCTTGCCGTGCAGGGATCCGGCGCAGGAGGCTCACACGGCCGAAACCGGCATCCCGAACGACCCGGAGACGATCCCGATGAGCCGCCGCCCTCCCCCCGACCGTCGCGCGACCCTGCTGTCGGGAACGTCGGACCTGACGCGCCGCGACGTGATCGTCGGCGGCGGCGCGACGGTCCTGGCGGCCGTGACCGCCACGGTGCCCGCCCTCGCGCAGACGGGGTCGCGGGTCAAGCTGCGGATCATGGAGACGACAGACCTCCACGTGAACGTGCTGCCCTACGACTACTACCGGGACAAGCCCGACGACACGCTCGGGCTGGCGCGCACGGCGAGCCTGATCCGGGCGGCCCGTGCCGAGGCGAAGAACAGCCTGCTGTTCGACAATGGCGACCTGATCCAGGGCAGCCCGATGGGCGACTTCCTGGCCTACAAGAAGGGCGTCAAGGCGGGCGAAGTGCATCCCATGTTCGCCGGGATGAATGAGCTCGACTACGTCTGCGCGACGGTGGGCAACCACGAATTCAACTATGGATTGAGCTACCTCGGGTTCGCCCTGTCGGGGGCGCGCTTCCCCTTCGTGTGCGCCAACATCATGAAGGCGGACGGGGCGCCGCTGCTGCGGCCGACGATGATCTTCGACCGGGAGGTCGTCGACGAATCGGGAGCGAAGCAGCGGATCAAGGTCGGCGTCATCGGCTTCGTGCCGCCGCAGATCATGCAGTGGGACCAGGGGCATCTCGCCGGCAAGCTGAGCGCCACGGACATCGTGGACGCGGCGAACCGGTTCGTCCCGGATCTCGCGCGCCAGACCGACATCGTCGTCGCGCTGTGCCATTCGGGCATCGAGGGCGGCGAACGGCGCGGCGGCGAGGAGAACGCGGCCCTTCACCTTGCCCGCGTGCCCGGCATCGACGTGATCCTGACCGGCCACCAGCACAAGGTGTTCCCGGGCAAGGACTTCGCCGGCATCCCGGGCGTCGACGCGGAGAAAGGCACGCTGCACGGCGTCCCGGCGGTGATGGCGGGCTTCTGGGGCAGCCACCTCGGCATCGTGGACATCGACCTCGAGCGCAACGGCGACGGCTGGCAGGTCGGCGCCTTCCGCACCGAGGCGCGGCCGATCTACGAGCGCAAGGACCGCGTGATCGTGGCGAAGGTCGAGAGCAGCGCGCCGATCGTCGCCGCGGTGAAGGCCGACCACGAGGCGACGCTGGCCTATGTGCGCCAGCCCGTCGGCGAGGCGAAGAACCCGATCAACTCCTTCTTCGCGCTGGTGGCGGACGACCCGTCCGTGCAGATCGTCAGCAAGGCGCAGACCTGGTACGTCAGCCAGATCGCCGCGACGATGCCGGAGCTGCGCAACCTGCCCGTCCTGTCGGCGGCGGCTCCGTTCAAGAGCGGCGGGCGATCCGGGCCGGACGCCTACACCGACGTGAAGGCCGGGCCGATCGCCATCAAGGACGTCGCCGACATCTACCTCTATCCGAACACCGTCCGGGCGGTGAAGGTGACAGGCGCGCAGGTGCGGGAGTGGCTGGAGCGCTCGGCCGGCCTCTTCAACCGCATCGATCCGGCGGCCTCCGGCGAGCAGGCGCTGATCAACCCGGCTTTCCCGGCCTTCAATTTCGACGTGATCGACGGGGTGACCTACGCCATCGACGTCACCCAGCCCTCCCGCTACGACGCCAACGGCAAGCTCGTCGCGCCCGACGCGCGGCGCATCGTCGACCTGCGGTTCAACGGCAAGCCCATCGACGAGGCGGCGTCCTTCATCGTCGC
Source organism: uncultured Alsobacter sp. (assembly GCA_964544365.1). Taxonomy (GTDB): domain Bacteria; phylum Pseudomonadota; class Alphaproteobacteria; order Rhizobiales; family Beijerinckiaceae; genus Alsobacter. Next base: position 2,065 of record CAZJCW010000078.1, on the reverse strand, counting down.
CACCAACAACTACCGCGCCGGCGGCGGCGGCAACTTCCCGGGCGCCGACGGCAAGACCATCGTCATCGACGCGCCCGACACCAACCGCGACGTCATCGTGCGCTACATCGTCGAGCAGAAGGTGATCGACCCCGTCGCCGACGGCAACTGGCGCTTCGCCCCCGTGCCGGGAACGCCCGACGTGACGTTCCTCACGTCGCCCTCGGCCGCGAAGGCCATCCCGAAGGGCCTCAAGGCGACCCCGGCCGGCGACGGACCGGACGGTTTCGCGAAGTTCCGGATCGACCTCGCCGGGTGAGCACCACGGCATCTTTCGGCCGTCCCCGGTTGTCGCTAGCATGCTCGAATGAACGGCCCAGGGAGGGGTTGATGATCTCGGCTTTCGCGCTGTCTCGCAGGGTGTTTCTGGCGGCTTCGGTGGCGGTTGCCGCCCTGGCGGGCGCGGCGGAGGCGGCCCCGCGGAAGGACCTGTCCGTCGGGCTGCGGCTCGAGCCGCCGCATCTCGATCCCACCGGCGGCGCCGCGGCGGCCATCGGCGAGGTGGTCTACGCCAATGTCTACGAGGGGCTGACCCGCATCGACCGCGCCGGGCAGGTGAAGCCGGCCCTGGCCGAGAAGTGGGACATCTCGGCCGACGGCAAGACCTACACCTTCACGCTGCGCAAGGGCGTCACCTTCCATGACGGTTCGGCCTTCGACGCCGCCGCCGTCAAGGCCTCGCTCGATCGCGCCCGCGCCGCCGACAGCACGAACCCGCAGAAGGGCCTGTTCGAGCCCATCGACAGCGTCGAGGTCGTCGACCCGTCGACGCTGAAGGTGACGCTGAAGCGGCCGACCGGGTTGTTCCTGTTCAACATGGGCTGGCCCGCGGCCGTCATCATCGCTCCGGGCGCCGTCGCCGACGCCAAGGCGAAGCCGGTCGGCACGGGACCGTTCCGGTTCGACTCCTGGGCCAAGGGCGCGAGCCTGACGCTGGTGCGCAACCCCACCTACTGGGGTGCGGCGCCGAAGCTCGACAAGGTGACGTTCAAGATCATCGGCGACGCCGCCGCCGCCTTCGCGGCCGTGATGTCGGGCGACCTCGACGCCTACCCCCTCTATCCCGCCCCCGAGCAGCTCGACCAGTTCCGCGCCGATCCGCGCTTCAAGGTCGTCGTCGGCAACACCGAGGGCGAGACGATCCTCGCCATGAACAACGGCAAGAAGCCGCTCGATGACGTCCGCGTGCGGCGTGCCGTGAACCATGCCGTCGACCGCAAGGCGATCATCGACGGCGCGATGTTCGGCGGCGCCAAGCCGATCGGCTCGCACTTCCCGCCGACCTCGGCGGGCTATGTCGACCTGACGGGGCTCTATCCCTACGACCCGGCCAAGGCGCAGGCGCTGCTCAAGGAGGCCGGCGTCGCGCCCGGCACGAAGCTGCGCCTCGTCCTGCCGCCGCCGGATTATGCGCGCCGCAGCGGCGAGATCATCGCCTCGCAGCTGAAGAAGGTGGGGCTCGAGGCCGAGATCGTGCCCATGGAATGGGCGCAGTGGCTCTCGGACGTGTTCAAGCAGCGCAACTACGACATGACGATCATCGCCCATGTCGAGCCGCTGGATCTCGATATCTTTGCCCGCGACGACTACTATTTCGACTACAAGTCGCCGGCCTACAAGGCGCTCTACACCGAGCTCGCCGGCACCGTGGACCAGGCCAAGCGCCTCGAACTCTACGGCAAGGCGCAGCGCATGCTGGCCGAGGACGCCGTCAACGCCTGGCTCTTCGTGCTGCCGAAGAACGGGGTGTGGAACGCCAAGGTGAAGGGCCTGTGGGACAACGCCCCGATCCCGGTGAACGACCTCACCGAGGTGAGCTGGGACGAGTAATTCGGGGCGCTGCCGCGACTCCCGGCCCCCGCCTCAAGGGCCCGGGATCCTGCGGCACGAGCACTCCCCGGCTGCGACCATGACCCTGAGTCCCCCGCCCCAACCGGCTGCGCCGGTCACCGGGGAGGGGGGAGTGTGACCCGGGCTGCATTGTCAGGCATCTGGCCCTGTCGAGGGTGACCGCGCGGCTAAGGAG
>CAZJCW010000077.1:0-16490 GCA_964544365.1 uncultured Alsobacter sp. | reverse complement strand
GCGCCCGGCGCCAGCTCGACCGCGAACAGCGAGCGCGCCGCGTCCTCGGCCGGGATGAAGCCGGAGGGCAGCAGGCTGGTGCTGTAGATCGAGGCCGAGAAGAAGGCGATGCCGGTGATGACGGTGAGGAAGCGGTGGCGCGCGGCGAAACCGACGAAGCCGGTGTAGGCGCGCATCACGAAACCGTCGCGGGCCTCGTGGTGGTTCTTCGAGCGCATCAGGTAGGCCGCCATCATCGGCGTGATGAGACGCGCGACGAGGAGTGAGAACAGGACGGCCACGGCCACGGTCAGGCCGAACTGCTTGAAGTACTGGCCGGCGATGCCGCCCATGAAGCTCACGGGGGCGAAGACGGCGACGATGGTGAGGGTGATCGCGATGACGGCGAGGCCGATCTCGTCGGCCGCCTCCAGCGCCGCGCGGTAGGGCGACTTGCCCATGCGCATGTGCCGGACGATGTTCTCGATCTCCACGATGGCGTCGTCCACGAGGATGCCGGTGACGAGCGTGATGGCGAGAAGGCTGACGAGGTTCAGCGAGAAGCCCATCACCTCCATGGCGAAGAAGGTCGGGATCACCGACAGCGGCAGCGCGATGGCGGCGATGAGCGTGGCGCGCAGGTCGCGCAGGAAGATGAACACCACGATGACGGCCAGCGCGGCGCCCTCGATGAGGGTCAGCATGGCCGACTCGTAGTTGCCTACCGTGTAGTTGACCGAGCTGTCGATGAGGGTGAGGCGGATGTCCGGCCGCTTCTCCTGCAGCGCGGCGACGCGCTTCTCCACGGCGGTGGCGACGGTGGCGTCGCTGGCGCCGCGGGCGCGGGAGATCGCGAAGGCGACGACCGGCTCGCCGTCCAGCCGCGCGAAGGTGCGCGCCTCCGCGGCGCCGTCGGTGACGGTGCCGAGCTCGTCGAGGCGGACCTTGCGGCCGCCCGGCAGGGCGATCCGGGTTTCCGCCAGCTGCTCGATGGTCCGCGTGCCGGCGAGCGTGCGGATGGACTGCTCGCGTGCGCCCACCTCGCCCCGGCCGCCGGCGAGGTCGACATGCGTCGCCCTCAGCTGGCGGTTGACGTCGGCGGCGGTGATGCCGAAGGCGGCCAGGCGGTCCGGATCGAGGGCCACGCGGATCTCGCGGTCGACGCCACCGATGCGCTCGACCTTCGAGACGCCCTTGATCGACTGCAAGTCGCGCACGACCACGTCGTCCACGTACCAGGACAGGTCCTCGGGCGAGAGGGCCGGGGCGGACGCGGCGAAGGTGACGATGGGCAGGCCGGCGATGTCGATGCGCTGGACGATCGGCTCGTCGACCGTGCGCGGCAGGTCGGCGCGGATGCGCGCCAGCGCGTCCTTCACGTCGTTCAGGGCGCGGTCGCTGTTCACCTCGAGGCGGAACTCGACGGTCGTCACCGAACTGCCGTCGGTGATGTTGGAGATGACGTGCTTCACCCCCGAGATGCCGGAGACGGCGTTCTCGACCTTCTTGGTGACCTGCGTCTCGAGCTCGGACGGAGCCGCGCCCGACTGGGTGACGGTGACGGAGATCAGCGGCAGGTCGATGTTGGGGAAACGCGTGATCGGCAGGCCGGAGAAGCTGACCCAGCCGAGCACGCAGAGCACGAGGAAGAGAACGACGGAGGGGATGGGCCGACGGATCGACCACGCCGAGACGTTGAGCTGCATCACTTGTCTCCGGTCTTGACGTCCGCGACCCGGACGGCATCGCCGTCACGCAGGAACGCGCCCGCCCTGGCCACCACCGGCTCGCCCTCGGCGAGGCCCTCGAGAATCTCCGTCCAGCCCCCGGCATTGATGCCGGAGCGGACCTTGCGTTCGACGATGCGCCCGTCCTTCACGACCTGGACACGCTCCAAGCCGGCACCGAACAGCACGGCGGAGCCGGGCACGGCGACGCCCTCCCGGCGGGCGACGATGATCGCGGCGCGCGCGAAGCTGCCGACGCGCAGCGCGTCGTCCTGCGGCAGCGACACCCGGACCTTGCCCAGCCGCGTCAGCGGATCGATCTCGGCCGGCAAGAGCCTGATGCGGCCCTCGACGGGCTTGCCGCCGGCCGGCGTCACCGACACGGGAGCCCCCGCGCGCAGCCTGGCGACATGCGTCTCCAGGACCTCGGCCTCGAACTCCACCTCGCCGTTGGCGATGACGCGGAACATGGCTTCGCCGCCGAGCGCCGAATTGGCGCCGAGCTTCACGTTGCGCCGGCTGACGAGGCCGGCCACCGGGGACCGGATCTCGGTGCGCGCCAGGCGCAGCTTCAGCTCCGAGCGCTGGGCCTCGGCCGACGCCTTCTCGGCGAGCGCGACCTGCAGGCCGCTGCGCGCCGCAGAGAGACGGGCCTCGGCCGTGCGGGCCGCCGCCGTGCGCTGGTCGATGAGCTCCTGCGTGGTGTTGCCACTCTCCTTGAGCGCCAGCGTGCGCCCCAGCGCCGCCTTCGTCTCGGTGACGGCGGCCTCGGCCTGCGGGATCTGGTACTGGGTCTGCGCGACGGCGGCCTCGGCACGGGCCAGCGATGCGTCGTTCTGGGCCAGCTGGGTCTCGATGGTCTCCTTGGACAGGCGCGCGAGGATCTGGCCCGCGGACACGCGGTCGCCCTCGTCGGCCAGCAGCTCGATGACCTTGAGGCCCTCGACCTCGGCGTTCACCAGCGCTTCCTGCCGGGCAACGAGATTGCCGCTGACCAGCAGCGTGTCGACCATCTCACGCTTCGCGGCGACGGCCGTGGACACCGCCGGAACGGCGATGGACGCCGCCGGGGCCGACACGGCGTCGGTCGCGCGCGACACGGACGGCACGATGGCCGCCGAGGCGAGAAGGGACGCCGCCCAGAGCAGGCGGCGCAGGATGGGGGATGACACAGTCACGACTGAACCTCGGCGATCAGAATGGAGTCGGGCGTCACGGCCGGTGCGGCCGCCACGGGAGGCGCCGGGACGGCACCTGCGAAAATGGCCTTGAAAAGCGCGAGCGCAGCGGCGAGTTCGCGCTCGCCGTCGAAGTTCGGCTCCAGCGCGCGGCGCTTGAAGAGCCCGTCGGCGTAGGTGAGCATCATGCGGATCGCCATGTCGACGTCGACATGGGCGGCGATGGCGCCGCTGTGCTGGGCCTGGGTGAACACCATCCGCATGTGACGGCGGGCCTCGCTCTCGAAGTCGCCGCACTGGGTCGAGATCTGCGGATTGCGGGTCGCCTCCGACCAGATCTCCATCACCAGGATGGCTTTCTCGCGCGGGTCCTCGATGAGGTGCTTGCGCCCCATGGCCGCGAAGGCGACGAGGAAGTCCTCGGCGGAACTGATGCGGGCGAAATCCGCCGCCAGTTCATCGCGGTCGCGTTCGGACAGGCCGGACACGATGGCCTCCTTGGAGGGAAAGTAGCGGTAGAGATTGCCCGCGCTCATCCCCGCCTCCGCCGCCACGTCCTGCATGGTCGTGCGATGGAAGCCGGTGCGGACGAAGCAGCGCTCCGCCGCATCGAGGATCGTGTTGCGCCGTTCCGCCGGGCTGGGTGACTGCCGGGTGTGCGTGACGATGGTCATCGGGACCTTTGCGAGAATGAACGTTCATTCCAGAATGAACGTTCATTCCCATATCGATCAGGACGGCGATCCGTCAAGTGACGTTTTTCATTTTGCGTCACTCGACGCCAGGCGGATCACCGCCGGGCCCTGTTTCCCTGGATGGAGATGCCGGGGATGTCGCCCTGGTGGCGATCAGCCGGCTTCGGCCCGCACCTCGGCGGGCGAACGCCGCGACAGGGTGAAGGCGGTGGCGGCCGCCGCGAGCAGGAACGGCACGACGGCATAGGCCAGCGCGAGACCGACGCTGTCGGCCAGCGCGCCGAGCGCCAGCGGCGCCGCGAGGATGGCGAAGCCGGACCCAAGGGAGACCCGGGCGGCGGCGGCGGTGGTCGCACGGCCGGCCGCCGCGAGGGCCAGCGCGATGCCGCAGGGGTACAGGTTGGCGATGCCCAGCCCCGCGACAGCGAGACCCGCCATGGCCACGGGCGCCGCCGGGGCCTTCCAGAACAGCAGGAAGCCGCAGAAGGCGAGCGCCACGGAGGGGACGACGAACCGCTCCTCGGACACGCGGCGCAGCAGCAGCGTGCCGCCGAGGCGTCCCACCACCATGCCGAACGGGAAGGCCGCGCCGGCGAGGATGGCGAAATCCCGCGGCAGGCCCAGCACGACCTCGAGATAGGACGGCGCCCACACCATCATGCAGAATTCGCTCGCCACCGTGAGCAGGAGCAGGCTCCAGAGCGCCCAGTAGCGCGCCGGAAGCGGCGCCTCGCCCTTCGCCGGGCTGGCCGGCGCGACGGGAAAGTCGACGCGCAGGAAGACGAGCACCATCGCGATGGCGCCGATCCAGCCGACGATCCCCGCAAAACGCCATGACCCGGCAGCCACCGCGACGGCGACGGCCAGCGGGGCGGCCAGTGCGCCGACCATCGCCAGCACGTTCTGCTCCGAAAAGGCGATGACGCGGCTGTCCCCATGCCTTTCGGAGATGACCGCCGGCATGACGACCAGTTGCAGCGTGCCGACCAGCCCCATCAGCCCGCACCCGCCGATGCTGACGGCCATGGTGGGAGCGAAGGCGAGGAGGGTCAGGCCGGCCGCCATGCCGACCGCGCCGATCCAGACCGCGCGCCGCCGGCCCAGCCGCCGAACCACGCGTTCGCCGAACAGCCCGCACAGCATCATGCCGAGGGCGAAGGCGCTGGTGTGCAGCGCCGCCTCGGCATAGCGCAGCCCCAACTCGGCGCGCAGGTGCGGCAGCGCCGGACCGATGACGTTGAGAACGAGGGTGAAATACGCCGCCGTCGCGTAGGCGATGAAGGTGACGGGCTCACGCTGGAGCGTGCGGCGGGCGGGAATCATCGGGAGGGTCCGCAGGAGAAGCGGCAACCTCCTAGCACGACCGAAGGGGCCGGCGCGCCCCGCCGCGTTCACATGTCAGCAGCGCGCAATCGGTGTGGTGCCGCCGGAAAGGCCGTCGCCGGAGCGGCGACGGCACGGGCTGGCACGGGATCCCCTTCCCCTCCGCGGCTCCGCCGCTCCGGCCGGGGACGACCGTCGGAAGAGACCGAGACGAGAGAGGGTGTTCAGGAGGCGCGGCGGTCGACCAGCGCCCAGATGGCGGGGACGAGCGCGGTGCCGAGCGCGGTCTTCAGCGCGGTCGCGGCGAAGAAGGGGACGACGCCGCCGGCCCACGCGGCCTTGGGACCGACGAGCGTCGCGAGCCAGGCGTAGCCGCACACGAAGATCGCGAGGTGACCGAGCGCCATCGCCGCGAACATGCCGAGGATCGAGCGGCCGAAGCCGCGCTCGGCGAGCACGCCGACGACATAGGCGCCGGCGACGAAGCCGACGAGATAGCCGCCGGTCGGGCCCATCATGTAGGGCAGGCCGATGCCGCGCTCCGGCGTGTCGGCGAAGACCGGGAGGCCGAGGGCGCCCTGCAGGAGGTAGAGGCCGACCGTCGCCACCGCGAGGCGCCAGCCATAGGCCGCGCCGAGCACCAGCACGACGAGCGTCTGCATGGTCATCGGCACCGGATAGAAGGGAACCTTCAGCTTGGCCGAGAGGGTGAGCAGCGCCGTGCCCGCCACGGCGAGGACGACAAGACGCAGGATCGACGCCTGCTGGCCCTGGACCGGCCAGAAAACGGAAGCGAGCGTGTTCTGCATGGGCTGGGCGGCCATGGACGTCCTCACGGGTGGGGGCAGCGCTTGGCGCTGTTTCGACGCAGGTTATCGCTCTATAGGGTGTCCCCGGAACAGCGACAAGGCCGTCTTCCGGCCAAGGCGCCCGACCCGGCCCCCGCGGGGGCGCAGCCGAGAGCCCGCCGATGAGCGACGACATCACCTTCGACCGCGCGTTCGCCGCCCCGGCGGGGACGATGGTCGCCGTCAGCCCGCTGGTCCGGCGAATCGTGGCGCCGAATCCGGGTCCGTTCACCTTCACCGGCACCTGCAGCTATGTCGTCGGCCACGGACGCGTGGCGGTGATCGACCCCGGCCCGGCCGACGCCGCCCATCTCGAGGCGCTGCTGGCGGGGCTGGACGGCGAGACCGTGGAGGCCATCGTCGTCACGCATACGCACCGCGATCACTCCCCCGCCGCGCGGCTGCTGCAGGAGCGCACGGGCGCGCCCATCGCGGGATGCGCGCCGCACCGGGTCGCCCGGCCGCTCTTCGCCCACGAGCAGACGCGCCTCGACGCCAGTTCGGACGCGGACCATGCGCCGCAGCGCGTGCTGGCCGACGGCGAGACGCTGGAGGGCAGCGGCTGGTCGCTGACGGCCTTCGCGACGCCGGGCCATACCGCCAACCACCTGGCCTTCATCCTGCCGCAGGAGCGGGCCGTCTTCTCGGGCGACCATGTCATGGCGTGGTCGACGAGCATCGTGGCGCCGCCGGACGGCGCGATGGGCGACTACATGGCCTCGCTGGCGCGGCTGGCGGAGCGCGAGGACGCGGTGTTCTGGCCGGGCCACGGCGGCCCGGTGACGCAGCCGCCGCGCTTCGTGCGGCACCTGCTCACGCACCGCCGGCAGCGCGAGAGCTCGATCGTCGACCGGCTGAAGGCCGGCGACCGCACGATCGGCGCCATCGTGCCGCGGCTCTACGAGGGCTTGAACCCCGCGCTGCACGGGGCGGCCGCCCTCTCCGTCCTCGCCCATGTCGAGGACCTCGTGCAGCGCGGCATCGTGGTGAGCGAGGACGGCGAGCCGTCGCTGGCCGGGCACTACCGGCCGGCGTGAGGCCGTTCAGCGCCGCTCGTCGGCAAGCTCCTGCAGGCGCAGCATGAAGGCCTCGATCCGGCGGGCATTGGCGCCGAGATCGTGCGATCCGTGGCGCGACGCCGAGCGCACGTCGACCCGCGCGCCCGAGGCCACCGGGCGGATCCGCACCGTGACGTCGTCGGGAAAGCGCATCAGCAACGAGCGGTCGATCGCCTCCAGCCGGCCCGTGCCGGTGCGTCCGCCGGGCGAGGCGGTCTCGATGACCTGCCAGCCGCGCTGCTGCGCCGCCTTCTGCACCAGCTGGAACACCTCGAGGGGCTGCAGCTCCAGCACCAGCGGCTCGACGCCGGGATAGGCCTGGAGCTGCGCCGCGCGGGCGGCGGTTCCCGGATCGGGCGGAATGCGGCCGGCCCGCAGCTCCAGCGCGCGGCGCGACCGCGAGAAGGCCGGCGGATCGGCGAGATCGGTCGTGACGTCGTTGATGCGCGGCAGGCGCAGGGCCTGCGCCGCGAGCCAGGACGGATAGGCCAGCAGCAGCAGGGCGATCAGAAGTCCCGCCATGGCGGTGCCGGACCCGGCCCTCCCGTCCGCCCAGACCACCGCGAAGGCGATGACCGCGAGGACGATGGCGAGGCCGGCGAGCAGCATGCCCCCGCCGAGCACCGCCAGCGACGCCGTCGTCTCCAGCCGGTCGAGCCGCGACAGCAGCACCGTCATGGCCACGACGACCAACGCGAACGCCGCGACGCGCCGGCTCCACTGGGCGGCGAGCGAGGGCGGCAATTCCACGACGAGTCGGCGCATGGGGCGGGAGTCTAGCGCCACGGGGTGCGCTTCGCCACCGTGGCGCGGGCGGTCCGCCCCCTCCCCGGCGGGATGCGGCGCTTGCGAAGGCCGGCGCGGGGGCGTTAAGTCTGGCCGCCCTTCGACAACCCGGATCGTTCCTTGGCCCCGCACGCAGCGCCCTCCCCGTCAGCCGCTCCGTCCGACACGCCAGACGTGCTGCGGACGTGGTTCCGGTTCCTGCGGCTGCACCAGCGCATCACCGGGCGGGCGGCGCAGGAATACCGCCGGATCGGGCTCTCGATCCCGCAGTTCGACCTGCTGTCGACGCTGTCCGAGCGCGAGGGCGCGAGCCAGCAGGAGATCGCGGAGCGGCTCTACGTGACGAAGGGCAACGTCTCCGGGCTGATCGACCGCCTTGCCGCGCTGGGCTTCGTCGAGCGGCGGGCGCTGCCGAACGACCGGCGGTCCTACGCGCTCCACCTCACCCCGGCGGGACGGGCGATCACCGAGCAGGGGATGGCCCTGCAGCGCCGGCTCGTCGAGGCGACGCTGGGCTCCCTGCCCGCGGACGACCTCGCCGACCTCGACCGGGTCCTCGTGCGGTGGCGCGACGTGGTGCGCGCCCTGCCCGGCCCGGATGCGTGACGCCTGCCGGATGACGCGCCGATGACCTTCGCCGCGCTGGCGCTCGCGGGAGGGGGCAACCGCTGCTACTGGCAGGGCGGGTTCCTCGACGCGCTGTGGCGGGCGACGCCGCATCGCCCCCGGCTGATCGTCGCCGTGAGCGCGGGCGCCTTCCAGGCGTGCTTCACGGTGGCGGGGGTGGGCGACCGGGTCCGCGCGCGGGTGCAGGAGGCGTGCAGGGCGGCGAAGGGCAACGTCGACTGGCTCGGCCCGGCGCGCGGGCGCCGGCTGTTCCCCGTCGGCGACCTCTATCCGCGGCTGCTCGCCGAAACCTTCGGCCCGGACGAGTTCGACCGCCTGCGGGCGGGGCCGGAGATCCTGATCAAGGTGTCCCGCCCGCCCCGGTGGCTGCCCGTCGGCCTCGCCACGGCCACCGGCCTCATCGGCTACCAGCTCGAGAAGAAGCTCCTCAATCCCGTCCATCCGCGCATCGGCCGCGGCCTCGGCTTCGTCGCGGACTACGTCTCGACGCACGCCGTGGAGACGCGGGAGGAGCTGCTGGCGGCGCTCGCCGCCAGCGCCTGCGTGCCGCCCTTCATGCCGCTGGGGCGCGTCGGCGGCGCGCCGGCGCTCGACGGAGGGCTCGTCGACAACGTCCCGGTGGCGCGGCTGCTGCCGTTCGAGCAGCGGGGCGAGCGGACGCTGGTGCTCGCCACGCGCTTCTACGAGACCCTGCCGGACTTCCCGAACCGGACCTATGTCCAGCCCTCCAGGCGCATCCGGATCGACAAGTTCTCGATCACGGACGGCGACGGGATCGCACGGGCGCACGCCCTGGGCGAGGAGGACGGCGCGGCGTTCGCGGCGGGGCTGCGCTGAGGCGGAGGCTCAGCCGCCGGCAAGCGCCCGGAGATAGGCGGGAAGCGCGGCGATGCTCTCGACGACGTGGTCGGCGTGCGGCTCCAGCGCCTCGCGCGGGGCGGGCCCGGTGAGCACGGCGATGGCGACGGCGCCGGCGGCGCGGGCGGCATGCAGGTCGTGCGTGCTGTCGCCGATCAGGGCCACTTCGCCGGGGGCGGCGCCGATGGCCTGCGCGAACGCCAGCACCATGCCGGGCTCGGGCTTCTCGCCATGGCCGGAATCGTAGCCGGCGACGAAATCGAGGTGCGGCACGAGGCCCATCGCCTCGGCCTGAACGAGGGCCGACGCCTCGGCATCGTTCGTGGCGATCCCCAGCCGGTAGCCGGCGGTGGCCAGTTCCGCCAGGACGGCGAGGGGCTCGCCGATCGGCGCCATCGAGCGCAGGCCCCACTCGCCCAGCCGGCGGTCCATCTCCGCATGGAGATCGGGGTGGTTCTCCCGTCCCAGCGCCTGCGCCCACAGGTGCCCGTAGCTGGCCGACGTGCCTGCGACCAGCGGCGACGTGCGCAGGAAGCGCTTCTCCTCGACCACGAAGTGGTTCAGGTCCGCCAGCGTCCGGAACACGGCCTCGTCGCCGCCGGACATCTCCCGCATCACCTCGTAGGTCGCCGGTCCCCAGGTGCGGTCGAAATCGATCAGCGTGCCGTCCTTGTCGAAGAGGAGGCCTTTCAGGGGGGGATGGCTGGGCTTCTGCATGGTCCGGGGTCCCGTGGGGCCGGACGACGCCGGCCCGCGGCATCGGTAGCGATTGCGACCCGGGCTGACAACCGGGCCGGCACGACGGCGACGCCGTTTGCCAAGATCAAACCCGCCGTCTAATTGTTAGACAAACCTCCAGCCCAGGTGCTTCCGCCCATGTCCTACGCCGCGTTTGCCGAACGCCTCGCCTCCGTCAACGACCTGCTCAACGCGATGTCGATCCTCACCTGGGATTCGCGCACGATGATGCCCCCCGGTGGCGTCGAGAGCCGGTCCAAGCAGATCGCCACGCTGACGGCCGCGGCGCGCGACGCGCTGCTGGCCGACGAGACGCGGCGCGCGGTCGACGGGGCCCTGCGCGAGGTGTCGGGCCTTCCCGAGGACGCCGCCGCGCGGCGCAGCGTGGAACAGGCGGCCCATGCGATCGCGTTCCACTCGCGCATTCCGGCGGCGCTGCAGAAGCGCCGCGCTGAGCTGAAGACGGTGGCCAACGCCGCGTGGATCAAGGCCCGGGCGGAGAGCGACTTCTCCATCTTCCGGCCCTATCTCGAACAGGTGGTCGAGGTGGCGCGGGCCTATGCGGACGCCATCGGCTACGAGAAGCATCCCTACGACGCGCTGATGTCGATCTACGAGCCGGGCGAGACGGCCGAGAGCCTGACGACGCTGTTCTCGGCGCTGCGCGCGGGAATCGGGCCCGTGCTCAAGGCGGTGACGGCGGCCGAGCAGCCGCGCGCGGACTTCCTGGAGCGGGACTACCCGATCGACCGGCAGCACGCCTTCGCGCTGAAGATGGCCGCGCTGATCGGCTACGACCTGCACCGCGGACGCCTCGACAACACGGTTCACCCGTTCGAAATCTCGTTCACGCGCAACGACGTGCGCATCACGACGCGGTTCTACAAGAACTACCTCCCGCCGAGCCTCTTCGGGGCGTTGCACGAGGCCGGGCACGGGATCTACGAGCAGGGCGTCGACCCGGCCTACACCCGCACGCCGCTCGCGACGGACCTCGTCGGCTACTACGCGGTCGGCGGGGTGAGCTTCGGCGCCCACGAGTCGCAGTCGCGGCTGTACGAGAACCATGTCGGGCGCAGCAGGGCCTTCTGGCGCCTGCATTTCGCGGACCTCCAGGCGACGTTCCCGGAGGCGCTGCACGACGTGGACCCGGAGATGTTCTACCGGGCGGTCAACCGGGCCCGGCCCGGCTACATCCGCGTCGAGGCGGACGAGCTGACCTACGATTTCCACATCATGCTGCGCACGGAGATCGAGAAGTCGCTGGTCGACGGCAGCCTCGCCGTGAAGGACCTGCCGGAGGCGTGGAACGCGGTGATCAAGTCCGAACTCGGACTGGTCGTCCCCAACGACGCCAAGGGCGTGCTGCAGGACATCCACTGGTCGACCTGCCAGATCGGCACCTTCTGCAACTACACGATCGGCAACGTGATGGCCGCCCAGCTGATGGAGACGGCGCGCAAGACGACGCCGGCGATCCAGGCGGGGCTGGAGACGGGCGACTACGCGCCGCTGAAGGGCTGGCTCACCGAGCACATCCACCAGCACGGCCGCCGCTTCACCCGCGACGAGCTGCTGGTGAAGGCGACCGGCCGCGCGCTGGAGCCGGGCCCCTACATCGCCTACCTGCGGGGCAAGATGGCGGACGTCTACGGGGTGGCGGTCTAGGGGACACGGGCCGAACCCAGGTGCCTCGTATCCGGAGACGGCCGCTCCGCAGGGGGCACCGTATCCGGACGCGGTGAGCGTCGTCGCATCGCGGGGCCGGCCGGGCGGCGGCCCCTGGATCCCCGTCCCGCGCCTGCGGCGCGCAGGGGATGACAGCCTGCCCGCTTATCCGGCTGACGCGGATTGGACCCGCGTCGGTTACCGGAGCGAGGCCGCGGACGCAGGCCCCGCTACTGGCGGATGCAGGCGGCGAGGTGGCCGGGCGCCCGCTCGGTCAGGGGCGGCACGGCAACCGCGCAGTCGGGCGTGGCGACCGGGCAGCGGGTGCGGAAGACGCAGCCGCTCGGCGGGTTGAGGGGCGAGGGAATGTCGCCCTGCAGGATGATGCGCTCGCGACGGACCGTCGGGTCGGGAATCGGGACGGCCGAGAGAAGCGCCTGCGTGTAGGGATGGCGGGGGTTGGTGTAGAGGTCGCGCGACGACGCGATCTCCATGATGCGCCCGAGATACATCACCGCCACGCGGTCGGAGATGTGCTCGACGATGCCCAGGTCGTGGGCGATGAAGAGCAGGGTCAGGCCGAACTCCTCCTTCAGGTCCTCGAGCAGGTTCACCACCTGCGCGCGGATCGACACGTCGAGGGCCGACACCGGTTCGTCGGCGACGAGGAAGGTGGGCTTCACGGCGAGCGCGCGGGCGATGCCGATGCGCTGGCGCTGGCCGCCGGAAAACTCGTGGGGATAGCGCCGCGCATGGGCGGGCGTCAGGCCGACGCGGGTCAGCAGGTCGGCGATGCGGGCCTCCCGCTCCTGGCCGCGGGCGAGATCGTGGATGTCGATCGCCTGGCCGACGATCTCCCCCACGGTCATGCGCGGGTTGAGGCTGGCGAACGGGTCCTGGAAGATGATCTGCATCTGCCGGCGCTGCCGGCGCATCACCTCGGGCGCCAGCGTCGTCACGTCGACGCCGTCGAAGATCACCTCGCCCGACGTCGGCTCGATCAGCCGCAGGATGGCGCGGCCGACGGTGGTCTTGCCCGATCCCGATTCGCCGACGAGGCCGAGCACCTGGCCACGACCGATGTCGAAGGATACGTCCTGGACCGCGCGCACCCGGTCGACGACGCGCGACAGGATGCCGCCATGGACCGGGAACTCCTTGACGAGGTTGCGCACCTCCAGGAGCGGGCGCTCCGGCGCGGCGCGGGGCGAAAGGTCGGCGAGCGGGGCGCTCATGCGGACTGCGTCTCCTCTTCGATGGCGCGCCAGCGCACGCAGCGGACGGTGTGGCCGCCGCCGGAATCCTCGAGCGGCGGCACGCCCTCGAGGCACACGTCCCGGACGAAGCCGCAGCGCGGATGGAAGGCGCAGCCTTTGGGCGGGCGCAGCAGGTTCGGCACGGTGCCCGGGATGCTCTCGAGCCGCCGGCGCTGCCCGGCGACCTTGTCGAGCCGCGGGATCGAGTTCATCAGCGCCCGGGTGTAGGGCATGCGGGGACGCGCGAAGATGTCGCGCACGTCGCCCTCCTCCACCACGCGCCCGGCGTACATCACGACGACCCGGTCCGCCATCTCGGCGACAACCCCGAGATCGTGGGTGATGAACAGGATCGACATGCCCAGTTCCCGCTGCAGCTTGCGCATCAGGTCGAGGATCTGGGCCTGGATGGTGACGTCGAGGGCGGTGGTCGGCTCGTCGGCGATGAGCAGCTTCGGCTTGCAGCACAGGGCCATGGCGATCATGGCGCGCTGGCGCATGCCGCCGGACATCTGGTGCGGGTAGTTGTCGACGCGCCGGCGCGGGTCGGGGATGCCGACGAGATCGAGCATCTCCACCGCGGCCTCCATGGCCGCCCGGCGGTCCTTCTTCTGGTGCAGGGCGACGGCCTCCGCGATCTGGTCGCCGATGGTCTTCACCGGATTGAGGCTCGTCATCGGCTCCTGGAAGATCATGCCGATCTCGTTGCCGCGCACCGCGCGGATCTCCGGGCCCGACATGGCGAGCAGGTCGCGCCCGTCGAAGGTGATGGAGCCGCCGACGATGGAGCCCGGCGGCGGTATCAGCCGCATGATCGACAGGCTGGTGACGGACTTGCCGGAGCCCGACTCGCCCACGACGGCGACCGTCTCGCCGCGCCCGACATGGAAGCTGACGCCGTCGACGGCGCGCACGACGCCGTCCTCGGTGCGGAAATGGGTCTGGAGGTTGTCCATGGCGAGCAGCGGGGGCCGGCCCTCGCGGGCCGGCGGCGTCGCCTGTGGCGGATTCGCGGTCATTGTGCTCAAAGCTCGATCACCCGGCGCTCCCAGGGATGGTCGGAAAGAAAGCGGCTGGGAAGCTCCACGCCGCCTTCGCCGACGATCATCGTGTTGATGGTGCGCCAGCCGTCGATCCCCGGCCGGTATATGCCGGGTTCGTTGGAGAAGACCATGCCGACGGCGACGGGGGTCTCGTCGCCCGGCGCGAGCCAGGGCGCCTCGTGCCCCTCGATCCCCATGCCGTGGCCGATCCGGTGGCGGATGGCGTCGCCCAGGCCGGCGGCGCGGATCGGCGCCATGGCGGCGTCGTTGACGGAGGTGCAGGACGCGCCGGGCCTGAGGGCGGCGATGGCGGCGTCGTTGCAGGCCTGCATCGCGTCCATGCAGCGGCGCTGGTCGGGCGTCGGGGCGCCGAGAACGAAGGTCGCCCCGCTCTCGGCGTGATAGCCGCCGAGGCTGGCGCCGATGCCGGCGATCATGGTGTCGCCCGGTTGCGGCCGGCGCGCCATGGTCTTGCCGTGCGGCAGGGCTCCGCGCGGGCCGGTGTGGACGGTCCCCACCACGTGGAACTTCGTGTGTCCGTAAGCGACCCCGTGATCGCGCGACAGCGCGGAGGACGCGGTGCGGACGCCGTGGCCGAGAATGTCGAGCTCGGTCCCGCCGTCGCGCACGATGGAGGCGGTGTCGGCGAGGATCGCGTCGAGGCAGAGGTCGGCGTAGGCGGCGGCGACGCGGGCGAGCGCCAGTTCCTCCGGCTCCTTCACGAAGCGCTGGCGTTCCACCATGTCGGTGACGACGAGCTGCGGCACGCGCTCCCGCGCGGCATCGAGCAGGCGGACCGGCAACGTGTCGACGGCCAGCCGGCGGGCGCCGCAGGCCTCGATCATCCAGAGCACGGGATGCACGACGCCGGGGAACTCGTCGTAGGTGCGGACGTCGGCGATCCAGCCGGCCTCGGCGTTCTCCTTCTCGAGCAGCGGGACGAACAGCACCGGGTCGCCGACGACCGGCAGCCAGGCGCCGACGGGTCGCTCGTTGGCGGAGTGGAAGAAGCCCGTGGCGTAGACGACGTTGCCGGTCGACAGCATGAGCAGGCCATCATGGCCGGCCCGCTCCAGGGAGGCGCGCAGCCTCGCCTGCAGGCGCTCGTAGAACGGGCGCGCCATGGGCGGCGGAGCGACGGCGACGGGCCGCTGGATCGTCATGCCGGGCTCCCGGACAGGGTGAAGGGAATGCCAAGGTCGCGCGCCAGCGCGGCGAGGTCGTCATGCACGATCCGGTCCAGCGGCACGCCGCCGGAGCGCTTCGCGGCCTCGCGCCGGTGCTCCAGTTCGCCGGGGACCAGCACCTCGGCGAAGCCGGGCCGCAGCCGGCTGGTGCGGATGTCGTCGATCAGCCGGCCCATGCGCTCGCGGAAGGCGTCGAGTTCCATGAACCAGGCGATGTCGATGGCGGTGAAGCTGTGGGCCACGTCCTGCCGCTTCGGATCGGAATAGGGCGCGCGCCCGAAGGCGCCGCCGGAGAGAACGCCGGTCATGACGTCGGTCATCAGCGACAGGCCGTAGCCCTTGTACTGGCCGATGCCGAGCAGCGCACCCTGCATGGCGGCGGCGGGATCGTCCGTCTCGCGGCCGTCCGGCGTCAGCGCCCAGTCGAGGGGCATCGGCCGTCCCTCGCGCTCGTGCCAGCGCATCATGCCCTTGCCGGCCGTGGTGAGGGCGATGTCGAGGATCACCGGGAAGCCGCGGCCGCCCGGTGCGCCGATCGACCAGGGATTGGTGCCGACCATGGCGGTCGCGCCGCCCCAGGCCGCCATTTCGGGGCCGGCATTCGTGAAGGCGATGCCGATGCAGCCGGCATCCACCGCCGCGTGGGCGTGCACCGCCGACGACCCGTAATGCGTGCTGCCGCGCACGATCACCGTGCCGATGCCGCACTGCTTCGCCTTCGCGACGGCCAGCCTCATGGCGCGCAGGCCGGTGACGCTGCCGAGCCCGTTGTGCGCGTCGACCAGCGCGAGGGCCGGGCTTTCCTTCACGACCTCGAACCGGGCGGCGGGATCGATGGCGCCGTCGGCGATTCGGTCGCGGTAGGCGCGCAGGCGGCGGACGCCCTGCCCCTGGCCGGGATGGAAGCGCAATTCGCTGTAGACGAGCGCATGGGCCGTCATCCGCGACTGTTCGTCGCTGAGGCCCATGGCCCTGAAGGCGGCGGCGGTGAAGGATTCGAGGACGACGACGTCGACAGGCACGGTCTCGATGGTGCGGGCCGCTGGCGCGTTGCTTGCTTCATCGGATAGCGTCGGTTGCGGGCCTTGCTGGGGGGTCGCGGTCACGATGTCCTCGCCGGAGATCCTGGGGCTGCCAATCCGGCCGGAGACGTCGGGATCGACGCGTATCCCGCATTGCAAACCGGAACGACTGCCGGATAGACTGTAGAAATGTAATACAATGCACAAGGGGGCAGGCGGCTTGGTCCAAGGACCGCCCCACCCTCCCCCGGATGCCAGACGACACGGACGGCGCGGCGCGAGGGGGCGTCGCCCGGCCGCTTCCGAAATCCCCCGGTGACACGGAGACGCCCATATGACGCGACGGTTAGCTCTCGCCCTCGCCGGCATCGCCGCCGCCCCGGCGATCGCCCTGGCGCAAGCGCCGGGTCCGAACACGCTGGTTGTCGGCTACGGCACGGATGCCAGCACGCTCGATCCCGCCGACATCAGCTCGCGCGACACCGCGAACATCGCCC
>CAZJCW010000076.1:0-16514 GCA_964544365.1 uncultured Alsobacter sp. | reverse complement strand
CGGCCTCCACGATGGCCGGAGGCGGGGCGGCGGCGATGTCGCGGCCGTCGAAGCGGATCGAACCGGCGCGGGGGCGCAGCACGCCGGAGAGGGTCTTGTTGAGCGTCGTCTTGCCGACTCCGTTCGATCCCAGAACGGCGACGATCTCACCGGCGGCGACGTCCATGTCGAGCCCGCGCAGGACGTCGACGCCGCCATATCCGGCGACGAGCCCGGAGACTGAGAGGATCGGCTCAGCCATGGCCCGTGGCCTCCCGCGCCGAAAGCCTCGCCGCGGCGCCGTGGCCGAGATAGGCCTCGACGACCTTCGGATCCCGCGTCACCTCCGCCGGCCCGCCCTCGGCGATGATGCGGCCTTGCGCGAGCACGAAGATGTCCTCGCACAGGCTCATGACCGCCTGCATGACGTGCTCCACCATGACGATGGTGACGCCCGTGTCGCGGATGCTGCGGATCACCGGCACCACGTCGCGAACCTCGGACGGGTTGAGTCCCGCCAGCACCTCGTCGAGCAGCAGCAGCTTGGGATCTGTCGCCAGCGCGCGGGCGAGTTCGAGCCGCTTGCGGCCGGACACGGTGAGATCCGAGGCGGGGTCGTCGAGCTTGTCGCCGAGCCCAACCAGCTGCCCGACCTCTTCCGCCCGGGCCAGGGCCTCATGCCGCGCCGGCCGGCGCAGATGCGCACCGACGGCGATGTTGTCGCGGACGGAAAGGCCCGCGAAGGGTTGCACGATCTGGAACGTCCGCGCGATGCCGGCCATGGCCCGGCGATGCGGCGGCAGCGGCGCGATGTCGGCGCCTTCGAACAGGATGCGGCCCGCCGTCGGTGCGATGAAACCGGAGATCATGGCGAACAGCGTCGTCTTGCCGGCGCCGTTCGGGCCGATCAGGCCGGTGATCCTTCCGCGCCGCGCCGTGATCGACGCGTCGTCGACGGCCAGCAGCCCACCGAAGCGCCGCGAGGCATGTTCGACCGAGAGGATCGTCTCGCCGGCCGCCGTCACGCGCGCCTCCTCGCATAACGCCCGCGCAACTTGGCCAGCAGCCCGATGATGCCGTCGCGGGCGAACGCCACCATCACGACGAGCAGCGCGCCGTACAGCACGAGGTCGATGCCGGGAACGCGGCCGGTCACGTGGCGGGTGAGTTCCGACACGAAATGCAGCCCGAGCGCGCCGATCACCGGGCCGAACACCGTGCCGAGGCCGCCGATGATCGGCGCCAGCAGCGCCTCGACGGAAATCCACGGCCCGAATGCGATGCCGGCATCGAGGAAGAGGAAGTACTGCGCATAGAACGCGCCGGAGATCGCCGTGATGGCGGCCGACAGGGTAATCGCCTTCAGTTTCACGGCGAAGGTGTCGACCCCGAGCGCCTTGGCGGCATCCTCGTTCTCGCGGATCGCGACGAGCCAGGCGCCGAAGCGCGCACGTTCGATCCAGCGGTTGAGAAGCATCACCGCCGTCACGAGCCCCAGCGCGATCCAGAAATACACGGCACGGCTCGCGAACTGGAACGTCTCCGGCCGCACGTCGAGCTTGATCAGGACGCCGGCCGCCCCACCCGTGAACGCCGAGGCGTTGGCGAGGATGCGGAACACTTCCGCGAACGCCAGCGTGACCAGCGCGAAGTAGGATCCCCGCAGGCCGGAGCGGAAGCTCAGGTACCCGATGGCGAGACCGACGAGCGAGCCCGCGGCAACCGCCCCGGCGAAGGCGACATAGGCGTTGACGCCGAAACGCGTCTGCAGGATCGCCGTGCCATAGGCGCCCACGCCGAAAAAGGCGGCATGCCCGAAGGAGAACTGGCCGCCATAGCCGCCGAGGATGTTCCACCCCTGGGCCGCGAGCGCGATGATCAGCGCCAGGACCATCGCATTGAGCAGGGTGTTGGACGCTGCCAGCAGCGGCAGCGCGCCGAGCACGACAGCCGTCAGCAGGATCGGGCCGTAGGCGCGCAGGGCGTTCGGTGAGCCGCTCATGCGCGAGCTCCGAACAGCCCGGTCGGCCGCACGAGCAGCACGAGGATGAAGATCAGGAAGATGCCGATCTGGCCGAGGCTCTCGCCGAGGAACAGTCCTGAAAGGCTCTCGACGACGCCGATGAACAGCCCTCCGATCAGGGCCCCCGGCACCGAGCCCATGCCGCCCAGCACGACGATGGTGAAGGCCACGAGAACGTAGGCGTTGCCCACCCGCGGGTGCACGTAGAAGGTCGGCAGGAGCAGGCAGGCCGCGACGGCGAGGCACGCGGCGCCGAGCCCGAAGGTCACGGCGTAGACATGCGCCACGTCGATGCCGACGAGCGAGGCGCCGAGCTTCTCCTTGGCCACCGCCCGGATGGCCTTGCCGGTGTCCGTGCGGGTGAGGATTCCCCAGAGCAGCGCCGCGGCGGCGCAGGAGGCGCCGAAGGCGATCACGCGTGGCACCGAGAGGAAGGTGAAGCCGAGATCGATGACGGAGAACCCGTAGGGCACGTCGATGGTGCGCGTGTCGGACCGGAAGCCGGCCAGCAGCGCGTTCTCGATGACGATCGAAAGCCCGAGCGTGACCAGCAGGATGTTGCGGTCCTCCCCGTGGCTCGACGGCCCGATCACGTAGCGCTGCACGGCGTAGCCCGCGCCGTAGAACAGGGGCGCGAGGCCGAAGACCGCGATGTAGGGATCGATCCCGGCCTTCCAGGCGAAGTAGACCGCGAACATCGCCGCGGTCAGGATCGCCCCATGCGCGAAGTTGATGATGTGAAGGACGCCGTAGACGAGCGTCAGGCCGACGGCCGTCAACGCGTAGACCGCCCCGGTCATGAGGCCGTTGAGAACGGCGGCGAGGATGATGTCGGGGGCGAACATGTCGGCCTGAAGCGTTCTGGACGGGTCCGCCCGTCATCGGGATGCGTCTTGGTGCGGCGGCCAGGCCCCTGGCCCGGCCGCCGTCGCATCGTTCCGAGGACGGGTCGCGGATGATCCGGGCTTACGCCGGAACCGGGAACACCGGCTTCGCGTCGGCGTAGGCGTCGGGGAAGATCACCCTGATGTCGCCCTTCTGCACCTGCGTGTTCACCGGCGCGGCGCCGGTGTTCTGGCCGTTGACGAACTTCGTCGGCCCGTAGGGCATGATGTGCTTGTCGAAGGTGGAGCTCTCCAGCGCCGCCAGGATCTTGGGACGCTCGGCCGAAGCCGCACGCTCGATGGCGTCCGCAAGCAGCAGCACGCAGGAGTAGTTCAGGGCCACGTTGTAGGTGAAGAACTTGCCCTGGCCGTCGAGCTCCTTGCGGATCGCCTGGGCGGTCGCATTGCGCGGATCGTACCAGTGGTTGCAGTCCATCACGTTCTCGGCCGCCTCCGGGAACTCCTTGACGAAGCGGTAGTTCGAGGCTGCGCCGTTGAGAACCGCGTAGATGCCCGTCGGACGGATGCGCTGCTGCTGCATGGTGCGCGCGAGCAGCACGAACTCGCCGTAGTAGCTCGACGGGATCAGCAGGTCGGGGTTCTTCGCCCGGATCTGCAGCGCGATGTTGGTCATGTCGCGCGCCGGCGTGGGGTGCGACAGCGTGTCGATGACCTCGAAGCCGCGCTTCGGCAGCTCCGCCTGCATCAGCTTGGCGAGGCCGGTTCCGAACAGGCCATCCTCGTGCACGAGCATGACGGTCTTCGCGGGCTTCCCCGCCGCCTCGTTGAGCTTGGCGAGGTTGTCGAGTGCCTGGGTGCTGACGATCGACGAGCCGGGGGCAAAGCGGAAGGTGTTCTTCAGGCCGCGCGAGACGATCTGGTCGTTGACGCCGACGTCGACGATGTAGGGCAGGTCGTAGCGCGAGGCGGCCTGTGTCGCCGCGAGGCAGATCGGGCTCGCAAAGCCGCCGACGATGGCCGACACGTTCTCTGCCGCCAGCCTCTCGACCTCGGAGGTTCCGCCCTCGGGGGTGGAGCGAACGTCGCCGAACACCATCTCCAGCTTCGCGCCGCCGAGCGACTTGATGCCGCCTGCCGCGTTGACCGCCTTGATGGCCATCTCCGCGCCGATGAGGCCCTGCTGGCCGTCGAAGGCCAGCGCACCCGTGACGGGCTGCAGGATGCCGATCTTCACCGCCGCGCCCTGTGCGCGGAGGTAGGAGGGCATGGCGACTGCCCCGGCGACGGCGGCGCCGGCCTTCAGGATGGAGCGTCGAGAAAGGCTGCGATCGTAGGTCATGGTCCAGTCTCCCCTTCTGTCACGGCCCGCTGGATGGGGTCCGCTGTTGTGTCGGCATGGCATGCGCAGCAGCAGCAGGCAGCCAGCGCCGCCCGTTGCGATCCTGGGTCCGCACGAGATCCATGCGGAAGGCATAGCGATCCGGCCGGTACAGCGCGGACAGGTGTTCGATGCCCTGGCCGTCGCTGTCGAAGACGGTCCGGGTGAGGGCGATCAGCGCGGAGCCGACGGCGACCCCGAGTTCCTCGGCCACGTCGGGAGACGCGAGTTGCGCGCCGATCTCCTGCGTGGCGCTTTCCAGGTCCACGCCCGAGCGCTCCAGCAGGGACAGCAGCGGCCGGGAGGCGAGGTCGGCCTCCGAATAGGTCCGGCCGATCCGCTCCGGGACGAATGTCGTGAGGAACGAGAAGGGCGCATCGTCGATGAAGCGCACGCGCACCGAGCGCTGGACGCGCGCGCCCGGCTCCAGCCCGAGGGCGTCCGCGACGGTCTCCGTCGCATCCTCGTAGCCGAACGACAGAAGCCGCACCGTGGTCGAGGCCCCCATGGCCATCAGGTTCGCTAGCGCGTCGGAGAGATCCGCGACGATGGGCCGGGGGCGCCGCGCGTCGCTGAGAAACGTCCCGGCGCCGCGCCGGCGCGTGATCAGGCCCTCGTCCTCCAGCGCCGCAAGGGCCCGGCGGACCGTTTCCCGCGAAACGCCATGCTCGGCCGACAGCGCCTGCTCGGTCGGCAAGGGCGCCGAGCCGGCGTAATGTCCCGCTGCAATCCGGTCGCGGAGCACCAGATAGATCTGCCGGGACTTGGATGTTTCGGCGACGGGCATGAATCGGGTGACCCATTGACGGGCGGAGCGAACTAATAGTTGTCTATGCTAGAAGACAAATCGCGGCGGTCAAGGGCCGCTGCCCGCTGACGGGGAGACTGCGCAGTGTCAGATACGGCGCGCACGATCATCGACAAGATCTGGGACGCCCACGTCATCACGACGCGGGAGGACGGGCAGTCGCTCCTCTGGGTCGACAGGCACCTGCTGCACGAGGGGTCGTTCCTGGCGTTCGACCAGCTCGCCGCCCGTGATGCCGGCGTCGCCCGTCCCGACCTCACCTTCGGCGTGGCGGACCACTACGTACCGACGCGCAACCGGGCGGCCATCGTTCCGGAGGTGCGCGGCATGGTCGAGCAGCTCGTCGAGAACACGACGCGCCACGGCATTGCCCTGTTCGGGCTCGACGACGCGCGGCAGGGCATCGTCCATGTGACCATGCCGGCACAGGGGCTGACGCTGCCCGGCCTCGTCATCGTCTGCGGCGACAGCCACACGTCCACGCACGGCGCCTACGGAGCCTACGCGTTCGGCATCGGTGCGTCCGAGGTCGCGCATGTCATGATGACCCAGACGATCTGGCAGAAGCGGCCGCGGCGCATGCGCATCAGCGTGGACGGGGCGCTGCCTCCCGGCTCCACCGCGAAGGACATCGCGCTCACCGTCATTGCCAGGATCGGCGCCGACGGCGCCCAGGGCCACGCCATCGAGTTCGCCGGCTCCGCGATCCGCGGCCTGTCGATGGAAGGGCGTCTCACCCTGTGCAACCTGTCCATCGAGGCCGGCGGCCGGCTCGGCCTCGTCGCGCCCGACGACACCACCTTCGCGGACCTGAGGGGCCGGCCCTTCGCGCCGAAGGGAGACGCCTTCGACCGCGCCGTCGACGACTGGCGTCGACTGGCCAGCGACCGCGATGCCGCCTTCGACCGCGACGTGGTCATCGGCGCCGCCGAGATCGCGCCGACCGTGACGTGGGGCACCAGTCCCGAGCACGCGCTGCCCATCGACGCGGCGGTGCCCGATCCCGAGGCCATCGCCGACCCGACAAGGGCCCAGGCGGTGCGCGATGCACTGGCCTACATGGGCCTGAAGGCGGGGATGGCGCTGGGCGACATCCGGATCGACCGCGTCTTCATCGGCTCCTGCACGAACAGCCGCATCGAGGATCTGCGAGCGGCCGCCGCCGTGCTCGCCGGGCGGAAGGCGGCGGTCCCCGGTCTCGTGTCCCCCGGTTCGACGCAGGTGAAGCGGCAGGCCGAGGAGGAAGGGCTTGACCGCATCTTCCGCGAGGCTGGACTGGAGTGGGCCGAATCCGGGTGCTCGATGTGCGTCGGCATGAACGGCGACATCGTGCCGCCGGGCGAGCGCTGCGCATCGACCACCAACCGCAACTTCAAGGGCCGGCAGGGACCGGGGGCGCGCACCCATCTCATGTCTCCGGCGATGGTCGCGGCCGCGGCCGTCACCGGCCGGCTGACCGACATGCGGCCGCTGCTCGCGGGGAGGAAGCCATGAAGCCTTTCGTCACGCTGACGACGCGGGCCTGTCCCTTGCCCGTGGCGAATGTCGACACCGACCAGCTCATTCCGGCCCGCTTCATGAAGCAGCCGCGGTCGGCCGGTTACGGCTCCTTCCTCCTGCACGACCTTCGCCGGGAACCCGGCAACCCCGCGGCCGCCCTCGACGATCCGCTCCATGCGGGCGCGCAGGTTCTCGTCGCCCGGCGCAACTTCGGCTGTGGCTCGTCGCGCGAGGCTGCGGTCTACGCCCTCGCCGATCACGGAATCCGCTGCGTCATCGCTCCGAGCTTCGGCGACATCTTCGCCTCCAACGCTGTGAAAAACGGACTCCTGCCGGCTCGCCTTCCGGAGGACCAGGTCGACGAGCTGCTGCGCGACGCCCTGGTGCTCGGCGGCGGGCCTCTGGAGGTCGACCTGCCATC
Source organism: uncultured Alsobacter sp. (assembly GCA_964544365.1). Lineage (GTDB taxonomy): Bacteria > Pseudomonadota > Alphaproteobacteria > Rhizobiales > Beijerinckiaceae > Alsobacter. The sequence continues at coordinate 9,560 of CAZJCW010000076.1, read as the reverse complement.
CCAGACCATCCGCGTCGGCAACAAGGCGTTCTCGTTCGAGATCGAGCCGGTCTGGAAGACCCAGCTGGTCAATGGCTGGGACGACATCGACATGACGCGCAGCTATGCCCGGGAGATCGAGAGCTTCGCGGCGCAGGACGCGATCGCGCGTCCGTGGGTCAGGCCATCCGGCTGACGCTCTCGCCGTCTGCGGTTGTCGCGGCCATGCTGCCCGTGCGACTGATCGGATGAAGCTTGGCCGGCCCGGCGTGCCGCTTCGACCGACCGTCCGGGGCGAGACCTGGTGATGGACACCGTCCTGTCGATGTTCCCCCTGGACGCGTTGGGCGCCGTCGCCCTCGTGTGCGTCCTGCTCGCCATGACGGCGCTCGGTGCAGGCGTACGCCCGGCCCGCCTTCTTGGCGCGGGGATCGGCGTCATGCCGATCGCGGCGGCGCTCGGCATCGCCCTCGTCGCCATACCCGCCGCCGCGATCCTGATCGGCGGCGCCTTCGATCTGCGCGCCGGCGCGCTGGTGGGCCTGCTGCTCATGGGCATAAGCCCCGGCGCGCCCCTCGCGCTTCGCCGCTCGCGCGACGCCGGCGGCGATGCCGACTACGCGCTCGTGCTCCAGGTCACGGTGGCGGTCCTCGCCATCGTCGCCGTGCCGGCCTGGATCATGATCCTCGGGGTGCTCTACGGCCGCGACGCCGGCATCTCGCTCGCCCTGCTTGCACGGCAGGTCTTCGTCGCCCAGATCCTGCCGCTGGCCTGCGGCGCCGCGCTGGCCCACTTCTTCCCGGACATCGCGAGGCGGGCCGCCGGGCCGATGCTGCGCCTCAGCGGCGTGTTGCTCGCGGGAGTGGCCCTGCTGCTCCTCGCGCACATCTGGTCGCCCCTGCTGGCGATCCCGTTGCCTGCCCTCGGCGCATCGCTCGCCCTCGCGCTCCTGGGAATCGGCCTCGCTCACTGGACCTGCGGTCCCGATCCGGGCAAGCGCACGACTTCGGTGATCGTCTGCAGCCTGCGCAACCCGGGAATCGCCATTCTTGTCGCGTCGGCGAACGGTCTTCCGGACGGGTCGAAGGTGATGATCATCGCCCACGCCCTCATCACCGCCGTGGCCCTGGCGGTCTACATCGCCATCGTCCGGCGAAGGGGCAATGCCGCGCCGTCGTCCGGCGTCTAGCGCGGGCTGGCGGCAGGCTGGACAGCCGGGTCGCCGCAATGACACGATCGTCCCAAGCGTGGAGAGGTGCGGCTCGAATGCCAGATGACGTCCGCAGCCGGGACTGGATCGCGCGGATCCGCTTCCTCTACGAAGGCAGCGGTCCAGCGGCGTTCTCGTTCCGCTATGGTCTGTTGGCGTTCGATCTCGTCACGGTCGTCTTCATCGTCTCGACGTCCTTCCTGCCGCGCACCGGTGTGGTCGAGACGCTCGACCTTGTCTTCGGGATCGGCCTCGCGGTCGACGTCGCCGCCCGGATTGCGATCAGCCGCAAGCCGTGGCGCGAGGCGATCAAGCCCCTCACGCTCGTCGACTTCGTGGTGATCGCGTCGTTTCTTGCCCCCATCAGTGGCGAAGGCGTTGCGTTCCTGCGCATTCTCAGGACGCTGAGGCTTCTGCACAGCTACCACGTGCTCAACCGGCTGCGGCAGGACAGTCAATGGTTCCGTCGCTACGAGGATGTCGTCATCGCGGTGGTCAACCTGTCGGTCTTCATCCTGGTCATGACCGGGCTCGTCTACGAGACGCAGTACCCGCAGAACCCGCACATCGAGAACTATGCCGACGCGCTGTATTTCACCGTGACGGCCCTGACGACGACCGGCTTCGGCGACATCACCCTGCCGGGCACCACGGGGCGACTGATTTCCGTGATCATCATGATCTGCGGCGTCACGCTGTTCCTGCGCCTCGCGCAGGTGCTGTTCCGCCCCAACAAGGTCCGTTTCCCGTGCCCGGCCTGCGCCCTGCAGCGCCACGAGCCCGATGCGGTCCACTGCAAGGCGTGCGGCCACATCCTCAACATTCCGGACGAAGGCGACTAGCGTGCCCGTCCGGGCCGGGCCGCAGGTCCGGCCCCTGCCGAAAGGCGCGGGACGCGCTATGTGATGGGGAAAGCGGGAACCAAGGGAGATGACGATGCTGGGGAACCTTCTGGGCAAACTGTTCGGCGGCGGCGGCGACAAGGCCGCGCCGGTGGCCGAGGCGGTCGAGTACAAGGGCTGCCGGATCTATGCCGAGCCTTTCGCCGACGGGGGCCAGTTCCAGACGGCCGGACGCATCGAGAAGGATTTCGAGGAAGGGGTCCGCGAGCATCGCTTCATCCGCGCGGAAAAACATCCGAGCCGGGAAGAGGCCGAGGCATTCTCCCTGACCAAGGCGCGGCAGATCATCGACGGCAACGGCGACTCGATTTTCCGCGCCTGACGATCCGGGAACCGCCCCCCCGCCCGCACGTTCCAGCCGCTGGCGAGTGCGTAACGAAGGGGAGGGCGCCATGGCGCCGAGGCCGACCTGGAAGGGATACCTGAAGCTTTCGCTCGTGGCCTGTGCCGTCGAACTCACGGGCGCCGTGACCTCAACCGAGAAGGTGAGCTTCCGCGTCATCAACCGCGCGACCGGGAACACGGTGAGGCGGCAGTACGTCGACGCCGTGACGGGGAAGCCCGTCGACGGCGCTGACGAGGTCAAGGGCTACGAGATCGGCAAGGACGAGTTCCTGCTCCTCGAGGACGACGAGATCGAGGCGCTCCAGATCGAGTCTTCGCACACGCTCAACATCGAGAGTTTCATCGACAAGCAGGCGATCGAGCAGGTCTATCTCGACACTCCCTATTTCGTCACGCCGGCCGACGATGTCGCGACCGAGGCCTTCGCGGTCATCCGGGACGCGATGGCGAACAAGGGAAAGGCCGGTCTCGCCCGCATTGTCCTGTATCGCCGCGAGCGACCCGCGGTCATCGAGGCGCTGGGCGAAGGGCTTCTTCTCACCACGCTCCGCTACGCCATGATGGTGCGGCGCCCGGAGGAGGTGTTCGGCGATGTCCGCACGCCCCGGCTGGACCCGGAGATGATCGCGCTGGCCGGTCACATCATCGACCAGAAGCAGGGCGTGTTCGATCCAGCGACGTTCGAGGATCGCTACGAGATGGCGATCATGGACCTGATCCGGGCCAAGCAGGCAGGGCGCGAGCCGCCGAAGGTGCGCTCTGGCGGCCGGCCGAGCAACGTGGTCAACCTCTTCGATGCGCTGAAGAAAAGCCTTGCTGCGGAGGGCTCCCCCGAACCGGCAGCAAGCGCAAGGACAAAGGGAAAGGCCGCCGACGGAGGAACCGGAAAGCCGGCGGCCCGGTCGACCGGGAAGATGGCCGAGAAGGCCGCGACGAAGGCGGTCCCGGCGAAAAGGGCGACGCCCCGCGCCGCCCCGCGCACGCCGGAGCCTTCGGCGCGGCGGCGCCGTTCGGCTTAGGGCCGCGCGATGCCAGGCCTCGATCCCTATCGCGCCAAGCGCGACTTCACCCGCACCACCGAACCGTCCGGGACGAAGCGGTCGTCCGGACAGCGACGCCGCGCAACTCCGGCTGGAGGCCTTTTCGTCGTGCACAAGCACGCCGCGCGTCGTTTGCACTACGACTTGCGCCTCGAGCATGACGGCGTGCTGTGGAGCTGGGCCGTGACGAAGGGGCCCAGCCTCGATCCGGCGGAAAAGCGGCTTGCCGTCCATGTCGAGGACCACCCCCTCGACTATGCGTCCTTCGAGGGCATGATCCCGGCCGGCGAATACGGGGCCGGCGCGGTGATCGTCTGGGACGAAGGGCGCTGGAGCCCGGAGGGAGATCCCGCCCTCGGGATCAAGAAGGGCCACATCGCCTTCACGCTCCATGGCTCCAGGCTGTCGGGCGCATGGCATCTCGTCCGCCTGAAGCCACGCCGCGGAGAGCGCGCGGAGAACTGGCTGCTGATCAAGTCCGACGACGAGTTTGCCCGGGCAGGGGGAGATATCCTCGAAGAGCAACCGTCCTCGGTCCGGTCCGGCCGGACGATCGCCGATGTGGAATCGGGTCGAAAGGCCAAGGCTGTCACGGGCGGCGGCAAGAAGACGTCCGACCGGGATGCCGATGTGCGTCCCGCCGTTCAGAAAGTGACAAGGCGGAAGACTGCGAAAGCGCCGAGGGCGTCACCCGAGGGAACGGACCCGCTCCCCCCCTTCGTCGAGCCGTGCCTCGCGACGCTGCGTTCGACCGCGCCGGAGGGAGACGACTGGATCCACGAGGTGAAGTTCGATGGCTACCGGGTCCAGGCGAGGATCGAGCGGGGCGCGGTAAGGCTGCTCACGCGCTCCGGCCTCGACTGGACGACGAAGTTCGGCGCCGACCTGGTCGGCGCACTCCAGGCGCTGCCGTGCCGCACGGCCCTGATCGACGGGGAACTCGTCGCGCTGCGAGAGGACGGCGTGTCGTCCTTCTCCGCGCTGCAGGCTGCGCTCTCGGCCGGGGACACCCACCACCTCGTGTTCTTTGCGTTCGACCTCATGCACCTGGACGGCAGCGACCTCCGCGGCGAGCCGTTGCTGTCGCGCCGCGCCGCGCTCGAGGATCTTCTCGCCCGCGCGCCCCAGAATCCCGCACTGCGCTTCAGCGAGCACTTCGAGGAGCAGGGCTCGGTGATCCTCGATCACTCGTGCCGCATGGGTCTCGAGGGCGTGGTGTCGAAGCGGAAGGGAGCCCCGTACCGGAGTGGAAGGGGGACGGACTGGGTCAAGTCGAAATGCGTGCAGCAGCAGGAGTTCGTGATCGTCGGATACCTGCCCTCCACGGCCACGGGGCGCGGAATCGCGTCGCTGATCCTCGCCTACCGCGATGGCGACGCCCTCGTCGCGGCGGGCAATGTGGGCACTGGATTCGATGCGAGGACGAGCGCCTCCCTCCAGAAACGTCTCGACGAGATGCGCGTTTCCGCATCGCCGGTGGCGGGCAAGGCCGGCCGGCAGAAAGGGGCGGTGTGGGTTCGCCCCGAGCTGGTCGCGGAGGTCGAGTTTCGCGCCTGGACCGATAAGGGCAGCATCCGCCATGCCTCGTTCCGCGGCCTGCGGGAGGACAAGCCGGCGCAGGAGGTCGTTGCGGAAAGACCCGACGACGTGCCGCGGTCGCCGGACGAGAAGGCCGGCTCAGCGTCGCCGTCCCGGTCGGCTCGCAAGCGCGGCTCGCCGCGCGCCGCGGTCTCGCCGGCGGAACCTGCGCCGGCGGTCGGCTCCGGAACGCCGCAGCATGCCCGAAACGCGGCTCCGGACGCGTTGCGCGAAACGACGATCAGGCTCAGCAATCCCGACAAGGTGCTCTGGCCCGACATTCATCTGACGAAGCGTGACCTGCTCGGCTACTACGCCCGCGTCTGGCAACTCGTCCGCGAACATGTCACGCGACGGCCGCTGAGCCTGGTGCGCGCGCCGAACGGGATCGAGGGCCAGCGCTTTTTCCAGAAGCACGCGATGCCCGGCATGTCGCAGGCGATCCGGCGGATGCGCGATCCGCAGGACGGGGAGGAGCTTCTCTACATCGAGGACTTCGATGGTCTTGCCGCGCTGGTGCAACTGGGCGTGCTGGAAATCCATGTCTGGGGCTGCACGGTGGATTCGCTGGACCGGCCGGACCAGATCGTCTTCGACCTCGATCCGGACCCCGGCGTTCGCTTGCCGGCGGTGCGGGCCGCGGCGGCGGAGCTGCGCGGGCGCCTGGCGGAACTCGACATGCCGAGCATGCTGAAGCTCTCCGGCGGCAAGGGCTACCACGTGGTCGTGCCGCTGGAGCCCGCGGCCGACTGGGCAGCGGTGAAAGGCTTCGCGCACGACTTCGCCCGAGCCATGGAGCAGGCTGCTCCCGATCGCTACACAGCCTCCCTGTCGAAGAAGGCCCGCAAGGGCCGGATCTTCATCGACTACCTTCGCAATGGCCGTGGCGCTACGGCCATTGCGGCGTGGTCTTCCCGCGCCCGCCCCGGCGGGCCGGTCTCCGCGCCGATCGCCTGGGCCGATCTGCCGCGTCTCGCCCCGGCCGACGTCACCATGCCGGCCATCCTCAAGTCGGGGCCGCCGGGCGACGCATGGTCGGGCTGGCGCCGGCTGGCCCGTCCGCTCGCGTACCGGCCGCGCTAGCGGTGGCGTCCCTCTCTAGGTGCCGCGGCGGACGATCCTGAGCTGCCGGCACACCTCTGTGAGGCCTGCGCGGAACCATGACGGTCGCCGCTTGTTGCCTGATTACCCCAATCGACGCGCTTGATGCGGAGGATGCGATGACGTCACCGAATGAGACACCGCGCGGCACGAGCCGCACCGGCAGCCCGCCCGACCCCGCCGGCCAGACGACCGCGGGCAAACTGTCCGAGGAAAGCAGCCGCCTGGCCTCCGAAGTCGCGGAGAAGGCTCGTTCCGCAACCGCGTCGATGGCCGACCGGGCCGGCGACTTCGCGGAAAAGGCGAAGCAGCGCGCCATGGATGCCGTCGAGGAAGGCAAGGACATGGGCGTGAGCAGCCTCGAAGGAGTGGCCAGGGCAACCCATGCCGCCGCCGACGTCCTCGAGGAAAAGGTTCCCGAGATTGCAGGCTATGCACACCGCGCGGCTCGCTCGATCGAGGACTTCTCGCATGGCGTGCGGAACCGGAGCGTCTCCGACCTGGTGCGCACCGCCAATGACTACGCTCGCCGCGAGCCGGTGACCGTTTTCGGCGTCACGATGCTGGCAGGTTTCGCTTTTGCCCGGTTCCTGTCGAGTTCGCCGCTGCGCGAAGAGCCGCGCGGTCGCAATCAGGGCCTGGGACGAAGCCAGGGCATGGAACCCGGCAACCGGGTGGCCGGAGGCGGCATGGCGTATCGCGGCGGACAAAGCACGGGCCGCGAAACGGCGGACGAGCCCCCCTACCGGGGCCGCTTCGGCAACGGGCCATCGGGCTCAACCATGCCGTCGGGCGGAACAACCGAGGGCGTCATCACCAGCGGCACCTCTCGTGGGGACCGCGGCGGAGACAGCCCGAATCCTGCCCCTCCGACCGGGTCGGGAAAGCGGAAGGCCGACGATCCCGCGGAGACCGGACCGGACGGCGACACCGTCACGCGCCGCGGCCCGGGGCCCGAGGCCATGGGAAGGGGTCGGGAGTAGAAGCGATGGATCCGCACATCAACAGCAGGTCTATTCCCGAATTGGTCGGTTCGCTGGTGGACGACCTGGCGCGGCTCTTCAAGACGGAGATCCAGCTCGCCAAGGCCGAAACCACCGAGATGATCGCGGGCTATGTGACGGCGGTCGCCAGGATCGCGATCGGCGCCGCCATCCTCATAGCCGCGCTGGTGCTGCTGCTCCAGGCAATGGCGGTCTTCCTCACGGTCGCGGGGTTGGCGCAGCACTACAGCCTTCTCGCGGTCGGGGTGCTGGCGGCGGTCGTCGGAGCAGTTCTGCTCATGAGCGGACAATCGAAGATCAGGACCACCGGCATGACGCTCCAGCGCACCGTCCAGCAGATGCAGCGTGACGTCGCCACAGCAAAGGAACAGTTGAGATGAGCATGTCCGACGACACCAATGAACGCACCGCCGACGAGATCGCGCAGGACGTCGAGACGAACCGGGCCCGTGTGACCGAGACCCTGGACGAACTCAAGGCGCGCATGTCGCCGGGCCAGCTGCTCGACGAGGTGATGGCCTATGGAAAGGGCACCGGAAGCGACATCCTCTCGATCGCCGGTCGCGCGGCCCGGGACAATCCACTGCCTGTCCTGCTGGTCGGCGCGGGGCTTGCCTTGTTCGCCTTCTCGCGCGACGGCGGCGACGGATCGCGCCGCGCTCGGCGCGGCGGCGATGACAGGGACGACGCCAGTTACGGGCGCGGCGGGTTCGGACGGGAAGAACGGGACGATGTGTTCGACACCGCCTCCGCCATGGCGTCCTCGGTGCGCGATACCGCCTCCGCGGGGATGGAGAGCGCCAGGGAAGGGCTTGCCCGCGTCGGCGAGGCTGTCAGCGACGCGGCTGGGAGCGTTGGCGAGATGGCCGGCTCGCTCTACCGCCGAACGACCGGCACGGGCGAGACGGTCGGTGAAACCGTGTCCCACGCGACCGACAAGGCACGCCGGATGCTTCACCATCGTGGCGAAGACGTCGCTCAGTTCGGATCGAGGACACGCCGTCGGGTTCGCGACGCGCTCGAGGAACAGCCGTTGGCCGTTGCCGCCATCGGCCTCGCCATCGGCGCGGCGCTCGGGGCCCTTCTGCCCCGGTCGCGCACCGAGGACGAACTGATGGGTGACGCCGCGGAGCGCACCCGCGAGACGGCGCGGCACATGGCTGAAGCCGGCTATCGACAGGCTCGCGACGTCGTCGAGGACACCATGCGCCATGTCACCGACGAGTTGAGCGAACGTGGCCTCTCGACGGATGCTGTGCGGGAGGCCGCGGCGGCGGCGGCGGAGAAGGCGCGCCGGGCCGCGATGGGATCGGCCGAGCGAGGCCAGGGCGATCGGTCGGGCATGGGCCGAGGTGCCAGCCAGGGGCCTGGACGAGAGGACTATGGCTCCGGAAGGGCCACCGGGGGCGAAGGCTACGTGCCGCCGCGCCCCCCGACAGGCTCTCCCGAGCCCGCCGGCGCGAATGCGGGTCGTGCTCAGAATGAGCAGGAAGGCCCCGGCGGCCGGCAGCGCACACCGGGCGAAGCGTCGCGCGGTGCCCCGGCCGCCCGGCCGGGCCCTGTGCTCTAGGCCGGTTCGCCCGCCTGGAACGGCTGGCCTGAAGGAGGGGCTGGATCGCAAGATCCGGCCCCTGTCGCTTGCGCGGCGCGGAGCTCCGCATCAGGGGACGGGCTCTACGTCCCGATCCTCAGCCGCGCGACGCCCGACCGATGGAGAGCGGTGACGGCGATGCTCGGTTGTTGCGATATCGCAGTGCAGCAATCATGCTGCCAGGATTGGATGGCTGTCGAGCTGGAGGACGCATGAGCACCTACCGACTGGACAGCCTTTTCGCGCCGCGCTCCGTCGCCCTGGTCGGCGCCAGTCCGCGCGAGGGCTCCCTCGGGCGCGCGGTGCTCGACAATCTGCGCCGCGCCGGATTCCCGGGGCCGTTGTGGCCCGTGAACCCACGCCACGCCGAGATCGACGGCATGGCCTGCTTTCCCGATCTATCGTCGTTGCCTCAGGTACCCGACGTGGCTGTCGTGGTGACGCCGGCCGCTGCGGTCGAGGCCATCCTGGAGGAGGCGGGGCGCCTCGGCGTGCACGTCGCCGTCGTGCTGACGGCTGGGCTCGACCGCGGGGCCGGGTCGGCGCAGGAGCGCATCGCCGCGCAGGCCCGCCTCCACGGCCTGCGGATCGTCGGGCCCAACTGCCTCGGCGTGGTCGCGCCGCGCGGGAAGTTCGATGCCTCGTTCGCGGCGACCCCGGCGCGCCCGGGCGATCTCGCCCTGATCTCGCAGTCGGGCGCCATCGCGGCGGCCCTGCTCGAATGGGGCGAGCAGCGCGGCGTCGGCTGGTCGGGCCTGGTGACGCTGGGCGACAAGGTCGACGTCGACTTCGGCGACTGCCTCGACTGGT
>CAZJCW010000075.1:0-16517 GCA_964544365.1 uncultured Alsobacter sp. | reverse complement strand
CGATACCCTTCGCCACCTCGGGCATCCGGGTCACGGTGTTGCCGCCGTGGCCGAAGACGACCATGCCCTTGATGTTGTCTCGCTGGTCGACCTGCTCGGCAGGCATCAGAGCGGCGTCGAACCACCGCGTCGTGGTGATGCCGGGGGTCTCCATGTTCTGCTTGCGGTTGCGGGCCGGCCGGCCGGCCTTGGCCGGCACCTCGTCGAAGCGGGCCTGCAGCCAGTCATAGGGAACGTCCCAGACGCGCGCCCAATGCCGCCACGCGCCCTCGACGAGGCCGTAGTAGAGCGGCAGGTTGGACACGTCGAGACCCATGTCCGTCGCGCCCTGCACGTTGCAGTGGCCGCGGAAGATGTTCGCCCCGGTGCCCTCGGACCCGACGTTGCCGGTCGCCAGCAGCAGCGTGCAATAGGCGCGCACATTGGCCGTGCCGACCGTCTTCTGCGTGGCGCCCATGCACCAGATCAGCGTCGACGGCTTCTCCTTGGCGAACTTCTCGGCGACGCGCTTCAGCTGCTCGCCCGGAACGCCGGACACGCGCTCGACCTCCTCCGGCGTCCACTTGTCCACCTCCTTGCGGAGCTGGTCCATGCCGAACACCCGCTGCCGGATGAACTCCTTGTCCTCCCAGCCGTTCTGGAAGATGTGCCACATGATCCCGTAGATCACCGGAATGTCGGTGCCGGGGCGGATGCGCACGTAGTCGGTCGCGTGGGCGGCCGTACGGGTGAAACGCGGATCGATGACGATCAGGTTCGCCTTGTTCAGCTCCTTGCCTTCCAGCACGTGCTGCAGCGACACCGGATGCGCTTCCGCAGGGTTTCCGCCCATGATGATCATGGTCTTCGACTTGCGGATGTCGTTGTAGCTGTTCGTCATCGCGCCGTAGCCCCACGTGTTGGCTACGCCGGCGACGGTCGTGGAATGGCAGATGCGGGCCTGGTGATCGACCGAGTTGGTGCCCCAGAGGGCCGCGAACTTGCGGTAGAGGTAGGCGCCCTCGTTCGACATCTTCGCCGAACCGAGGAGGAACACGCTGTCGGCACCGGACTGCTCGCGCAGCTGCAGCATCTTGTCGCCGATCTCGTTGATCGCGACGTCCCAGCTGATGCGCTGCCACTCGCCGTTGACGAGCTTCATCGGGTACTTCAGGCGGCGGTCGCCGTGAACGAGTTCACGCACGGACGCACCCTTGGCGCAGTGCGAGCCTCGGTTGATCGGGCTGTCCCACGCCGGCTCCTGGCCGACCCAGACACCGTTCTGGACTTCGGCGATGACCGTGCAGCCCACGGAACAGTGGGTGCAGATGTTCTTGACCTGCTTCACCGGAACGCCCGGCTTGATCAGGCCGGCCTCGGCGCGACGCACCGACCCGAGCGACACCGACCCGATCGCGGCGAGACCGCCTGCGACGAGCCCGGAACGCTTCAGGAACGACCGACGGTCGACGATCCCGGACGACAGGCCAGCGGCCAGGCCCTGGAGTTTGCTGCGGCTCGCTTCGCCGCTCTTGCGCTTGATGAGCACGGCCGTCCCCCTTCAGTAACGGTTCGTCCGGTAAAAGGCCTTGGTGTGCTCGCTTTCCTTGTAGCGGGCACGACGCGGATCGGGCTTGCCGCCCTGCTGGGCCTGCGCCTCGACGGCGATGGGGCCTGCGACGGCGGCAACAGCCAGGGTGGAAGCGCCACCCACGGAGCGCAGGAACTGCCTGCGGTGAAGCGCCTTGCTATCGCTTTGGTCTGACATCTCGTGATTCCCCACCCGGTTCTGCGATCCGTGTTTCGTCAGTCGTCCAGATCGAAGCCGGCGGCCTCGATCTCCATGAAAGTGCGTCCCACCGTGCCAACCTTTGCGTAGAACGCGGCGTCACCCGTCGACTCGAGGTCGGCGAAGAAGCGCGTGGCCCAAGGCTGGAGATGACGACGGAAGAAAGCCTTCTGCGCCGCGAAGTCGGCCGGGAAGCGGCCGTCGGCCAGCCCGGCCATCGTCTCGCACAGGATGGCGATGTGATCCTCGGGCTCGCGCATCGTGTCGGCCCGGGAAATGCCGAGCCTCGACAGGTCCTCGCGCACATGGGCAAGCGGCCGCTCGTGCACGAAGCCGGTCAGGTAATAAGACGCGTAAGGCAGCAATTCGCCCCGACCCACGCCGATGAAGATGCGGAAGAACTCGCGACCGGCCTGGCGCGCCTCGATCGCGCTCGCAGCCTCGGCGAGCCCGATATGCGCCATGCCGAGCGGCGACGGGTCGCCCGACAGTTCGGAGAGCGCGGCCAGCGTGCTGTCGGCCGGCTCGCGCCCCAGCAGAAGGGCCAGCATGGCGTATTCGCGCGAGCGGGCGATATCGATCTCGTCGACTTCGGCAGGGGGCATCGGCGTCTCGAGCGTGCCGCCACCGGAATGGGGATACAGGTCCGGGCGAAGCGTGGAGCGGTCGACGCCGGTGATGGACTCGACGGCAATGACTCGCTCGGCGGGCACGCGCTGCCATGCAGACACGGCCGGCTGCGATATTCCCAATCCTCGCGCGAGCGTCCCAACTCCGCCCGCAGCCCGGATCGCGGCGTCTAGCCCTGCGTCCCTCACCCAGAACTCCCACCCCGCCCCGCGCCATTGATTCGGCGTCACGGCGGAATTATTCCAATTCCAATCAGTGACGCAGATCACCATAACCCGACCTTATGCGCAAGCACGACGAACGTCGCCGAAGTGCGTCAACTGGTCCGCTCCACACCCGAAAGCCCGTGCTGGTGCGCTTTTCACGGGATCCGAGCCGCTCTCCTCGGGCCAAGTCCGGGGTGGATCCGGAGACCGGGCCGTCCTCGCCCGGCCCGCAAGGTGGGCGACATCGGGGGTCGATCAGGACGGCAGCGCGCCACCATGCCGGCGCCGGACGGTCGCCGCGGAATCGACCGGCGCATCGGTCCTGAGCACCGCGGACGTGGTGGTGACACCGGGCGGTGACGGCTGCTCGATCCGGGCGACCGGTTCCGCGTCGCCGTCCGGACCCTCCGCCGGCGGCCGAGGAGCGTCGCCCGGCGTCGATGCCGCGGAGACCGCGTCTTCGCCTTCCCGGGCAGGCCCGGCGTCCGGCTCATCCGGCGCAAGGATCCGGGCATAGCCGTCGACGATTTCGCCGAGCATCCTCACGACGTCGTCGGCTGCGCCGAGTGGCCCGTATCCCGGGGCGCCGCCGGGGGTGTTCCAGTCGTAGGCGTAGTCGAGGGCGGGCGACACGAAGTCCCGGATCGCGGGATCGACCGTCCAGAGCTTGCGCAGGGCGGCCTGGCGCACGCTGTCCGGCACACCGGGGTGCATGAACACGGTCATGTCCGTGCCGGCCGTGATCGCATCGAGGGAGGGCAGCTCCGGCAGGTCGGGCAACGGCAGGCCCCGCGCCGTCTCTTCGGGCGTCCCGGGGCTGTCGGCCGGCTTCGCAACGGGCAGGTCATCCGGGCCGGCTTCGGCCAGCGGGCGCGGTCCTTGCTCCTCGGCCCGCCGCTTGAGGCGGGACCAGCGGCCGATGAAGCCCTCGCCCTTGTCGCCGCCGCTCACGACTCGTCCTCGTCCATGGCGCGGGCGCCGGCCTGCGGGCCGCGCCGGAACCCCTTGCGCGGGTCGATCTTGTCACGCTTGCGCTTGAAGAAGGGCCGCTCGACATGATGCTCCGCGACGAAGGCCGAAAGCTGCTCGGCGATCTCGTCGGGCATGGGAACCGCCTCGATCAGGTCGTCGAAGCCTTCGGTCAGCCCTTCGGCCTCGTACGGATCGACGGTGGCGACCGCGACTTCGCAGCCGTCCGTCACCGGCTTCAGCGCCACCCAGATCGACGGCGCTCCGGACACCAGATTGTCCCTGTAGTGCTCGGTCTCGCCGGAGTGGAACAGCAGGCCGGCCGGCCCGGCATAGAAGGTGTCTCCGACGGCGGACCGGCCGAGCGGTGTTCCCGCCGCGACGGGCGGGGCGGCCGGAAGGATGCCCACGACCCGCCAGACCATGCCGCCCCATGGCCCTGTCTGCTGCTCGCGGGCGACGATGACGCCGATCTCGAGGTTCAACTGCGGCATGGCGGCCTCCCGGCGATGGTCACGATACCGCGCCGGGCCTGAAGGGCAGCCCGACGATCAGGTTCTGCGGTTTCAGCCGCAGGATACGCTCCTGCGTCATCGCCATGATGAGATAGACGGGATGCCCGGCGACCTCCGGCATCACCGGGGCGCCCGCATCGAAGGTCAGCCGGAACAGCCCAAGGATGCGCCCTTCCTCCTCCTGCGTCAGGCGCCCGCCGCGCCACAGCAGATTGCCGAGGCGCGTGGCCTCCGCATCGAGCCCGACGAACCAGCGCCAGTCGGTGTCGGTGAGGCTCTTGAGCGGCTCCACCGTGACGCCCACGCCGGTCAGATGCGCAGTCCACCTCGCGATCACGGTGGCCAGCGCCGCGCGCGCCCGCTCGTCCCCGCCGAGATTCAGCACCATGCTGAAGGCGTCGGACCGGCTCCAGTAGGTCCAGGCATTGTCGGCGGTCAGGACGTCGAGATCCTTGACCGGGGAGTGGCCCATCATCGCCAGCAGCGGCGAGGCATGCGGATCGACCTCCTGCGCCTCGATGAGCTCGGCATCCGCCAGCATGGCGGCCCCGTCGCTGACGCTCACGCGCTGCGGCCGGAAGAACAGCTCCGCTGCGCGCAGCAGGTAGGGATCGTCGCACCCGTCCAGCGCGTTGCGCAGGATCAGGTGGGCGAGGTGGTTCATGAAAAGAGGCGGCACGCCGCCGGCCCCGTCCCGCAACAGCCGGCGATAGGTCGCCTCGATCGTCGGCGCGCCGAACAGGCGGTCGCGGAAGTCGACCAGGAACTGCCAGTTCTCGCGCGCGTCCGGATCGGCCAGGGCCGCGATCTCCGCAGCCGAAACGGCCCGGCGCGGATCGGCGGTCAGCGCTGCGTGCAACGCCCGCTCGGCATCGCACGCCTCCTCCGGCGGCAGAACCTCAGGCCGCGCCAGATAGGCGAGCATGAGCTCGTCGGTGGCGACGACGCCGCCGCCGGCGTCGCGGTGGGTGAGATGGTGCCCGCTGGACACCCAGAACTCGGTCATCGGCCCGTCCCGTCAGCGCTTCGCGCCGTCCCTGCTGGCAAGCGACGCGAGGTCGACCCGCTCGGCCGGCGCGTCCTCGTCGTCGAACTCCTCGATGGTGAACGCACGCGCATAGGCGTGCATCCGGTCGGCCCCCGGCGTGGGCTCGCGCTGGTGCAGGGTGCGGAAGCGCTCGACGAGCCCCTCCCCCTCGACAGCGCGGTGCACGGCCAGGAGCGTGTTCACCGGGTGGTCGCAGATCGAGGCCGCGAAGTCGACCTCCTCCGCGGCCGCCTCGCGTGCGGCGGCCCAATCGGGCGCCCCGAGCCGCTCGACGAAGTGCCGTGCCAGGGCGTCGACGGCGTCGTCGCGATCTTCGGCCGTCGCCTCGGTGACCACCACGAGGGTCGACCAGCCGAAGCTGCCGACGCCGAGGAATCCGCTGCGCATCGCAGCCTTCTCCTTGCCGGACAGGGCCTCCGGATCGGCTTCGGCATAGAGGAACGCACCCGACACCGCCCACTCGCCGGGCTCGGCCGCGGGGTCGAAGACGAAGCGGTCGGACGGGTCGAGCCGGATGGTGCGGGGCATCTTCACAGGCGGGGCTCCCGCCGCTCGGCATCGTACCAGTCCGCGCCATCGAGGCCCGGCCGGAGCGCAAGTCGCTCGGTCGCGTCGCCGCGCCGCACCAGCAGGTCGCCATTGACGTCGATGCCGCGCCGCACGCCGGGCTCCGCCCCGGAAAGACGCTCGAGATAGCGCCGCGCGACGGAGCGGAAGCCCCGGTCCGACCAGTCGTGGAAGCCGGCCATCAGGTGGCGGGCGAAGCTCTCCACCAGTTGCGGCGCCTCCACGTCGGTGAAGCCCTCCTCGACGAGAGAGGTCGTCTCCGGCGTCGCGCCCGGAGCCTGCGGATCGAGGCTGTCGGCGATCAGGATACCGCCGAAGACGAGCCAGTCCGGCGTCGCGCCGTCCGGAGCCCCCGGGGCCGCGGCGAGACGGCCGCCGCCGATCCGGCCATGGTTGAAGCGCAGCGTGAGCGGCCAGCCGAACTCGACCTCCTTCTCGGGAGGGCAATGGGCAGCCAGGGTGTCGGCCATGGCGTTCATGCCGACGAAGGCGGCGCAGAGCGCGCCCGGGAGCGTCTCCTCCGGCTCCAGGACGACGGCGAACTCCACAAGGTCGAACCGCCTGACCCACACCAGCGTCCCGGCACCCGCCTCCGGCGCGATGGCGCAGGCATGGCCGAAAGCGTCTCCGGCCTCGCGCAGCGTTACCAGCGTGAACAGCGGCGGCAGGAGCAGCGTGTCGGCGGGAGTGGACAGGGTGGTCATTGGCAAGCAATCGGAACCTGGAAAAGCCGAATTCGACCGGAAGGGGGTCGATCAGGGCACGCACGCTATATATATGCTCGCGCCAAAAGGGCGAGAGCCGGGCTCAAGGCCCACGATCCGGCCCCGCCGCGCCAAGGGAGACTCCATGGCCGATACCGCCCGGACCGTCGTCGTCTGCTCCTGCGACGAGACGATGCCCCTCGATACCGCCGCGATAGCCCGTGCCTGCGGCGGGACCGTCAAGAGCGGCGACCAGATGTGCCGGCGCGAACTCGACGTCATGCGCATGCTCATGGCCACGGGCGAGCCGCTGACCATCGCCTGCACGCAGGAAGAGCCGCTGTTCCGCGAGACCGCTGCCGATCTCGGCCGCGACGACGACATCGTCTTCGCCAACATCCGCGAACAGGCCGGCTGGTCGGACGACGCCGCGAAGGCCGGCCCGAAGATGGCGGCGCTGCTCGCGGCAGCCGCCGAACCGATGCCGGCGACGCCCCTTGTCACGATGGAAAGCGAGGGCGTGACCCTGGTGATCGGCAGGGACGCCACCGCGCTGGCCGCCGCCGCCCGTCTCGCCGACAGGCTCGACCTCACCGTCGTGCTCACCAGCACGGACGACATCGCGCCGCCGCGCGTCACCGACTACCCCATCCTGCGGGGACGCGTGCGCAACGCATCGGGCTGGCTCGGCGCCTTCGAGGTGACGCTCGACGGGGTGGCGCAGCCCCTGCCCTCCTCCCGCGACGCCTTCCGCTTCGGGCCGGCGCGGGACGGTGCCGTCTCGCGCTGCGACATCATCGTCGACCTGACCGGCGGACAGCCGCTGTTCCCGGCGCACGATCTGCGTCCCGGCTACCTGCGGGCCGACCCGCGCGACCCGGCGGCGGTGGAGCGCGCCGTGTTCGAGGCGGCCAATCTCGTGGGCACCTTCGACAAGCCCCGCTACATCAGCTTCACCGAGAGCCTTTGCGCGCATTCCCGTTCGAAGATCACCGGTTGCACCCGCTGCCTGGACCTGTGTCCGACCGGGGCCATCACGCCTGCGGGCGACCATGTCGCCATCGACGCCAACATCTGCGCCGGTTGCGGCGCGTGCGCGGCCGCCTGTCCCACCGGGGCGGCCGCCTATGCCCTGCCGCCGGCGGACGCCGGCCTGCGCCGGCTGCGGACCATGTTGGCCGCCTATCGGGCGGCGGGCGGGGTCTCCCCTGTCGTGCTGCTGCATGACGTCGACCACGGAGACCCGCTGATCGACGCGCTGGCGCGCTTCGGGCGTGGCCTGCCGGCCGATGTCCTGCCGTTGCGGGTCAACGAGACGAGCCAGGTCGGACCGGAATGGATCGCGGCCGCCTTCGCCTATGGCGCGGCCGGCCTGCATCTGCTCGGCCGCGCCAAGCCGAAGCACGACACCGCGGGCCTGTCGGCGACGCTGGACATCGCCGGCCGGCTGCTCGCCGCCCTGGGCTATGGCGAGGGCGTGGCCACGCTGATCGAGACCGACGACCCGGATGCGCTGCGCGCCCGTCTCGACGCCGCGCCGCGGGGCGTGGCGAGCCCGGCGCCGTCCACCTTCATGCCGCTCGACGAGAAGCGACGCCTGCTGCAGCTGTCCTTCCGCGCGCTGCATGAGGCGGCGCCGCAGCCGGTGGACGTGGTGCCTCTCCCGAAGGGCGCGCCCTTCGGCACCGTGAAGCTCGACCTCGCGGCCTGCACGCTGTGCCTGTCCTGCGTGTCGGCGTGCCCCGCGGGAGCGCTGTCGGACAATCCGGAGCGCCCGATGCTCCGCTTCACCGAGAGCCTGTGCGTGCAGTGCGGACTTTGCGAGGCGACCTGCCCGGAGGACGCGATCTCCATCGCCGCCCAGGTCGACTTCGCGGCCTGGAACGAGCCGAAGCGGGTGCTGAAGGAGGAAGAACCGTTCCACTGCATCACCTGCGCAAAGCCGTTTGGCACGCGCAGCACGATCGAGCGCATCACCGCACGGTTGCAGGAGAAGCACTGGATGTTCTCGGGGGCGAACAAGAGCCGCATCGAGGTGCTGATGATGTGCGACGATTGCCGCGTCCAGCGCGTCGTCAACGAGGGGTTCGATCCCCATGCCGCGCCCGAGCGGCCCCGCGTTCGCACCGCGGAGGACTATCTGCGCGAGCGGGACGAGGGCAAGGACGGGCTGAACTGATCCCGAAAAGGCGGCGCGGCAGTCCCCTGCCCGCGCGCCGCGCCGCGCCGCCGGCACGGTGCCGGAGACGGCGCGTGACGCGGCTCAGGGACGCGTCACGCGTTCGAGGAATTGCACGAGGGCCTCGCGGTCCTCGGCATTCGTGAGCGTCTGCTCCGGCATCTTGGTGCCCGGCGTGTAGGCGTTGGGACCGACCTCGAACAGCTTGCTGACCGTCTCGGGCGTCCAGACGATGTCCATGCCCCGCAATGCCGGCGAATAGGCATAGCCGGGGACGCTCGCAATGCGGCGGCCCATGATGCCATGCAGCGTCGGCCCGGCCCGTTCGCCGTCTTCCGGCCGGAGCGCGTGGCATGCGACACAGGCGCGGAACACCCGTGCGCCGCGATCCTCGCCGAAGGCCTCCAGCCCGTTGCCAGGCGTCGCCACGATGAACGCGCCGACAGGCTCCCCGGTCGCGGCCTTCCACTGCCGGACCAGCCGGTCGCCGCCGCCCGTCACGAGCCGCTGCCCGTCCGGATGAAAGGCGACGGACCAGACGGGAAGCCCCGGCCCGACCAATGTCGTCAGCGTCCGCCCGGTCCGGGCGTCGGCGACCACCACCGCCCCGCGGGCTCCGGCCGCCGCGACGCGGGATCCATCCGGTGCGGCCGAGAGGCTCACGATGGGCGCTCCGATGGCTTCGCCTTCCGCGATCACGGTTCCGTCGCCGCCGAAGATCCGAACCTGCCCATCGGCCCCACCGGCGGCAATGGAGGTTCCGGCGACGGCCACCGCGTTCAGCGCGGTCGGCGTCACGATCGTCCGGACGGCATCGCCCTGGCGCGTCCAGATGCGGAGGGTTGCATCGTAGCCGGCCGTATAGAGCGTGCGGCCGTCGCCCGAAAAGGCGACCCCGTTGACGTTGCCCTGGTGCCCTGCAAGCACCGTGGCGGCCCCGCCGTCCAGCGGCGTCACCCGCGCCGTCCCGTCCCAGGAGGCCGTGGCGAGCGCCTTGCCGTCCGGCGAGACGGCGAGACCGGCGATGGGCGCCTCGTGAACCTTGAACACCGCCTCCGGGTCCGCACGGCCGAGCCGCCAGAGTGCAATGCGGCCATCCTCCCCGGCCGTCGCGAAGCGGCCATCCGGCAGGGAGGCGACGGCATTGACCGATCCGTCGTGCAGACGGAGCACGGCCATCGCCCGTCCCTGCTCGATCGCCCACACGATGGCCGCGCTGTCGAAGCCGCCGCTGATCGCCAGCGCACCGTCCGCCGTCACAGCCACGCCGCGCACCGGACCGCCATGCCCCCGCATCTGGGCGACGGCCGTCACCAGGCTCGCCGCAAGCGCAACGAGGACGATGAGCCCCTTCCAACGCGCGCCGGGAAACGTCATGCGACGTCCCGTGCCCGGTGGAAGCCGAGCGCGGCAAGGGCGCCGAGCACGGCCGGATCGTCGAGCGCGGCGACGAAGGCCTTGACGCCCGCGCTGTCACGGCGGGCCGCCACGACGGCGAAGTCGTAGTGTTCCTCCGCGAGCGGAAGAAAGCCGAGGCCATAGTCCCGGGCGACCGGGGCGATCGCGAGCCCCCAGTCGGCCCGCTCCTGCGCAACCGCGGCGGCGACGGCGTTGTGCGACTTCGGCTGGTTCCAGTAGCCGCGCGGCCGAGCGCCCTCGAGCAGCCCGTCGAGGAGGATCCGCGTCCCCGCGCCCTGGTTGCGGCCGACCATGATGCAATCGGGATCGGCCAGGGCCGCCGCCACGGCCTGCTGCGCCGTCTTGCCCTCGAAGCGCGCGTCACCCTGCCGAAAGAGCACGCCCTGCATGCGCCGCCAGCCGCCGACGAGGTCGAGGCCATCGGCGAGGAACGGCCGGTTGTAGATCCCGCTTGCCGGATCAAGCAGGTGGATGCCGGCGACGTCGCACTCACCCCGCTTCGCGGCGCCAAGCCCGCCGAGACTGCCGACGGCGACGCTTCGAGCGGCAATGCCGCGATCCGCAAGAACCTCGAGCACGGCGTCGAGCGCGACGCAGTGGCTGCCGACGATGGTGAGGTCCGGGATGGCAGCGCGGCCGAGCAGGGTGACCCGGGCCATCGATCCGGCCGGGGCATGGTCCGCCATCGCCTCGATCGCGAAGAAGCCGTCGGCCTGGGAAAATGAGGTGACTGCGCCGGACCCCTTGCCCGTCGGGTAGGCGACGAGGCCCTCCGGGCTCTTCGTGAGGGCGGCCATGACGAATTCCGTCCGCCCGAGGTCGGACGGGACGCGCACCGGCAAGCGGGCCTCCACGGCGTCCTCGCCTCGGGGCGGAAGTCCGGCCATGCGCCGCAGCACCGGCACCACGAAATCGTGGAACGTGAACATGGCCGAGGTCGGGAACCCTGGCAGCACCACGACGGGCTTTCCGTCGGCGACCGCGAGGCACAGCGGCTTTCCCGGCTTGAGCGCGACGCCGTGCGCCACCACGCCCGGCGACCCGAGCCGCGCCACGACGCGATAGGTGAGATCCCCGGCGCTTTTCGACGTGCCCCCCGACAGGATCACCATGTCGCAGGTTGCGAAAGCCTCCCGCAACGTCGCGTCGAGAGCCGCCTCGTCGTCGCCGGTGACGCCGAACGTCTCCGGTTCGCCACCGTTCTCCCTCACCGCCGCAGCGACGATGGGCCCGTTGGAATCGTAGATCTGCGCGGGGCCGAGCGGCACGCCCGGAGCGACCAGTTCGTCGCCGGTCGAGAGCACCGCCACGCGCGGCCTGCGATAGACCGGAAGGGACGCGACGCCCGCTGCGGCCAGCATGCCAATCTCGCGCGACGTGACGACGGTACCGCGCCGCAGCAGCACCTCTCCGCGCGCGATGTCGCCGCCGGCATGGCCGATGCCCTGTCCCGGCGCGGCCGGCCGGCGGACCAGCACGGTGCCGCCGGGTCCCGGCTCGGTGTGCTCCACCATCACCACCGCATCGGCGCCGCGCGGAAGGGGACCGCCGGTCGCGATGACCGTCGCGCCGCCCACCGCCACGGCGAGCCGGGGCATCACCCCGCAGGCCACGGTCTCCCCCGTGAGCCGAAGCATCACCGGTTCGGCCTCGCTCGCCGAGGCGACGTCCTGCGCGACAACGGCGAACCCGTCGACCATTGAGCGGTCGAAGGGCGGCACGTCGATGGGCGCGGGAAGGGTCGTCGCGACGACCCTTCCGAGTGCTTCCGCAAGCGTCACGGTCTCGCAATCGGGACGCGATGCGGGCAGGTGCGCGTCCCAGCGCGCTCTCGCCTCGTCCCGCGACAGGACGGTGAGGAACTGGTCCTGGGCAGGTGCGGAATCGCGGCGTGGCGGAATGGCGTTCATGCGGGGTTCGCTCGTCGTCACAGCAGCATGACCGGCATCGTGGCTCCGGGTGGAAGCCCTTCGCTGTCCGGCTCAACCAGTCCGGCCGCGGTCGCCGCGGCCAGCCTCGACCAGGGCACGTCTCCAACCGCCAGAACCTCCCAGCGGTCCGGATCGGTCTCCGCCGGCCGCACAAGAACTAGGTCGGCGAAGCCCGCCGTCGAGGCGGCCTTGCCCGCGAGGACGACCGCCTGCATCGCGGTCCCGGCGCCGGAGAGCCGTTCCACTGCGGGCAGCAGCAGCGCCACCCAACAGGCCAGAACGGCCTCCGGCCGCGGCGGAATGAGAACCGCCGGTTCGCCACCGGTTCGCCCGACTGCCATTTCCTCCCCGCCGGGTCGCAGGGCGATGCCGCGGGCCAGCGTCTCCGACCCTTCGTCGAATGCAGATCCGAGGCAGGCGACGAGGTCCGCCGCGGCGCCCGGCCCCACAATCGACACGCCGCGCCGGGCGGCGACGGCGCTCAGCAGCGCGGCGGCCGGCGCCCGGAGGTCCCCGTCGAGCCGCAGACGCGGAACCCGGACCGCGACGCGGCCGATCCCCGTCGCGGCCATCGCGGCGCAGGCGACTGCCGTCAGGCGGGTTCCGGTCCGGGCCATCACCGCTCCGGCCCGCGCGTCCTCGCCGACCCGCCGCACCATTTCGCCGGGCGACGCAGCGGCGACCGCCAGTGGGAAGGGTCCGTCGCGGTCGATGGCGTCGACGGGCAGGACCGCGTCACACCCGGCGGGCAACGCATCGCCGGCGTCGAGCGGATGGGCCCCGGCCAAGAGCGGCGCCGGCGAATAGGGCCCGGCGCCGACGGTCTCCAGCGCGCGCACGGCCGCTCCCGCGCGCAGCGCCACCGCGACGGGCGGGACGTCGGCGGGCACGACGGCATCCTCGGCGAGAACAAACCCGAGTGCGTCCTCGACCGGCACTGCCTGCGCATCGACAGGCGAGAGGCCGGCGAGCAGCAGACGCAGCGCGGCAGGCAGGGGCACGAGCGCGGCCCGTATCCCGTCCGTCTGTCCGGCATGCGACCGGGTTGACACGCGCCTCGCCCTCCCTTTCGGTGCGATCTCCTCGTCAACCCTTTGCAGGACACCCGCCTGATGGTCAACGCGCCCGACACTCCGGTTCTCCTGGACCTGCGCGGGCTCAAGTGTCCGATCCCGGCCCTGAAGACGCGCAAGGCGCTGCAGGCGACCCCGGCCGGACACCGCATCCGGGTGGAGTGCACCGATCCGCTGGCGGTGATCGACATTCCGCACCTGCTCGGCTCCACCGGCGACGTTCTGGAGGAACAGGCCAGCGCCGACGGCATCATCACCTTCGTGATCCGGAAGGCCGGCTGAGATCGGCCGCCGGTTGCATCTTGATCCTGCGGCCCCTTGTTCCCATCCTTGAATGGCGCGCCGGATCGTGAACCGGGCGCCAGGAGGTTCGGGATGAACATGATCAAGACGGCGGTGCTGCTGGCCGGCATGACCGCCCTGTTCATGGCTGTCGGCTTCGCGCTCGGTGGTCGCGAGGGAATGCTGCTCGCCTTCGTCTTCGCGGCGGGCATGAACCTCTTCAGCTACTGGAATTCCGACAAGATGGTGCTGCGCATGTACAATGCGCAGCAGGTCGACGAGCAGTCGGCGCCGGATCTCTGGCACATGACCGCGGAACTGGCGCAGCGTGCCGGCCTCCCGATGCCGCGCCTCTACCTGATCCACGACGACCAGCCGAACGCGTTCGCCACGGGCCGGAACCCCGAGAACGCCGCGGTCGCGGTCAACACCGGTCTGCTCCGGTTGCTGTCGCGCGAGGAGGTAGCCGGCGTGGTGGCGCACGAACTGGCCCACATCAAGAACCGCGACACCCTGATCATGACGATCACGGCCACGATCGCGGGCGCGATCTCGATGCTGGCCAATTTCGGCATGATGTTCTCGTCCAACCGCGGCAACAACAACGGCTTCGGCACGCTCGGCACCATCCTCATGATGATCCTGGCGCCGCTGGCGGCGATGGTCGTCCAGATGATGATCTCGCGGACCCGCGAATACGCCGCCGACCGTGCCGCGGGCGAGTTCACCGGGAACCCCATGTGGCTGGCGACGGGCCTCGACAAGCTCGCCAACGGCGCCCGGGCCATCCCGAGCAATGCGGCGGAGCATCATCCCGCCACCGCGCACATGTTCATCGTCAATCCATTGTCCGGCGCGCGGATGGACAACCTCTTCTCGACCCATCCCAACCCCGAGAACCGGATCGCCGCGCTGGTCGAGCAGGCCCGCGCCATGGGCCAGGGCGGCGGCGGATTCGCCCAGCAATCGCAGGAGACGTCGCCGGGCGGCCCCTGGGGCACCGGGGCGTCGCGCCGGCGCGGACCCTGGGGCTGAGGAAGCGTCCGGCGCCGATGACGCGCGTCCGCAAAAACACGGATAGGCGCGGGACCCGTTCCCTGTAGCATCGCCGCCGAGCCGATCATCCTCCGTCAGCCACCAGAGGCCGGCTGGGGCGACGACGGGGCAAGGCTATGCTGAAGCGCTACAATCTCGTCGCCAGCCAGGATCACGACGAGGCCTGCTCCCGGCTGAACCAGTTGACCGGCGGCCGGCGCATCATGCGCGACGCCCGACCCGCGAGTCCGGACAGCCCCCATATCGTGAATGCCATCAGGCTGGGCGGCGTCCGGTTGATGGTCAACCGCATGCCGGCCTGCAGCGTGCACGTCTCGGGCCACACGTCCGGCCTTGTCTTCATGGTCATGCAGGGTGGAATGAGCGCCGTGTGCGGGCGCCGCCGCATCGACGTAGGACCCGGGTCGATCGGCTGCATCATGCCGGCGGGAGATCGGCTCACCTCGTTCGAGCAGGGGACGACAGCGGTCATCCTCAGCCTTCCCCTCGATCTCGTCGCGGAGACGCTGGAGGACTGGGGTAGCCCGCCGGACTATGCCTGGGCGGATGCGTTCGCCCAGGTTCCCGGCACCCTGACATCCGCCGGGAGGCTCATGGGCCTCTCGCGGGACATCATTCGAGCCTACGATTCCGAGCAGCCCCCATCCCCCCGCAACGACGTCATCTTCGGCCACTCCCTGCTCGCTGCGGGCACGACGATGCTGGCCGAGATGTTCCGCCGGCCTTTCGACGGCGCAGGAACGAGCTACGTCCTCGCCCGGCGCGCCGAAGACGCGATCATCGAGAACCTTGCCGCGCCGATGTCGGTGTCGTCCCTGGCGCGCGATCTCGGCACCACGCCGGCCCGGCTGAGACGCTCCCTGATGATGCACCGCGGCGTCAGCCTTCCCGAGCTGCGCGATTACATCCGGGTTCTCGCCGCCGAACGGACACCCGACGCGGGGCCGGCGTCCGCCCCGTGGCGCGCGGCCGGCTTCCGCAATGCCGAGGAGTTGGCCCGGGCGCGGACGCGGCAAGACGAAACCGCGGCGAAGATTGCCGGCAGGCGCCTGCTCCCGCCGCGACGCTGACTCCCCTGCCGGGACGGCGCCGCGTTCCACCGACGCATGACTGGGAACCATGAAGCCGGGGTGCGGGGGCAGAGACAGGGCGGCGGCGGCGATCCGCCGGCATCCGGCGCAGCCGGGTCTTTCGGATCACGCCTGTTGTGGCGCTTGCGAGGCCTGTCCTAGACTAACGTCAAGGAGCCCGCATGAAGCGGGTCCGGGGGAAGGGATTGCACCATGATCATTCGTCGCTCCTTGCTGGCGGCCGCGGCTGCGATTGCAGTCGTCGGCAGCGCCGGCGCAGCGTGGTCCGCCGACCTGAAGCTCGGTGTGAGCTCGCCGGCGTCGTCACTCGATCCGCACTGGCAGAACCTCATTCCGAACCTCGCGCTTTCGTCCCACATCTTCGACACGCTGGTGAAGATGGACGCAGACAGCCAGTTCGTGCCCTCGCTCGCTGCGAGCTGGAAGCTGGTCGACGATACGACGTGGGAATTCAAGCTGCGCCCCGGCGTGACGTTCCATGACGGGTCGCCGTTGACCGCCGAGGACGTGGTCTATTCCCTCGCCCGCCCGGCGACCATCACCAAGAGCCCCGCGCCGTTCACGATCTACACGCGCTCCATCAAGGAGGCGAAGGCGGTCGACGCCTCGACGGTGCGCATCGTCACCAACGCGCCCTACCCGCTTCTGCCGAACGACCTGGCGCAGGTGTTCATCGTCTCGCAGAAGGTCTCGACCGGGATCACCACCGAGGACATGAACGCCGGCCGCGGCGTCATCGGCACGGGCCCCTACAAGCTGACCTCCTATTCCGCCGAGGACCGCGCCGAACTGGCCCGCAATGACGCCTATTTCGGCGGCAAGCCGGCGTGGGACAAGGTGACCTACCGCTACATCACCAGCGACGGTTCGCGCACCGCGGCGCTGCTGTCGGGCGACGTCGATGCCATCGACAACGTGCCGTCCGCCGACCTGCCGCGCGTGCGCGGCGAGGCGAGCCTCGTCTTCTCGCAGAAGCCGTCGCTGCGCGTGATCTACTTCTACATCGACAGCGGCCGCGACGACCCGCCCTTCATGCAGAACAAGGACGGCGGGCCGATCGGCAAGAACCCGTTCAAGGA
>CAZJCW010000074.1:0-16676 GCA_964544365.1 uncultured Alsobacter sp. | reverse complement strand
AAGTCGATGTAGGGAAGGTGGTCGTACCAGACCGGATCGTGCAGGCAGAGGGACTTGTAGCGCTTGCGCCAGCTGTCGCCGGCCCGCTCGTTCCTCTCGACGATGATGGTCGGCACGCCGAGCTGGCGCAGGCGGGCGCCGAGCGCGATGCCGCCCTGCCCGCCGCCGATGATGACCACATAGGGCTGCTTCTCGAAGCCGAGCGTGCGGATCTCGTCCTCGCGCTCTTCCTTCCATGTCTTCGCACCCGGGTTGACGCCGTGCTTCGCACCGAGCGGCCGCGTGAAGCCCGCCTTTTCCTCGTGGCCCTTCAGCTCGACCATCGTCGTCAGAAGCGTCCAGATCAAACCGTCCTTCAGGCGGATGTGGCCGAAGCCGCGGGCAACGTCGGTCTCGAAGGTGATCCAGGCCTCGGTGATGCCGCCCCCCTCCGTAACCGCCTCGTTCGGCGCGACATGAAAGTCGGTCGGCTTCACGCGGGGAAGGCATGCCTCGAGCATCGCGCGGACCTGGGAGGGTCCTTCCATGGTCTTGATGTTCCAGGTGAAGGCCACGAGGTCGCGCCAGTAACCGTCCTGGCCGAACATCGCAGCGGCCGCGGCTGCGTCGCCCGTCTTCAGCGCCTCGCCGAAGCGTCCCAGGAAGGCCTCCATACGGGCGGCCGGTGTCGTGTCGAGCATGAGCGGATCTCCCTCCCTGCGCCGGAGCGGGTGCCTCCCGGCGTCATTGCGTCCAGGGAGACCCACCCAGGGTGTCATCGTGACGCAGCGCACGACTCGCCGCCCCGCTCAGGCAGGGTCAGTCCGCGTGGCGTCGACACCATGTCCCTGGTGTTCCTCCCGAGGCCGAGCTTGGCACCCGGGGACGGCATCTGCAACGGGTGGCGGGAGTGGTGAGTTGCGCGCCTGGCACAACCCTCCCCGGATCCTGGCCGCTGGCAGAGAGGGCGCGTTCCTCACCCGGGCGACGGTTCTCCCGGTGCCGCCGGGGAAGCCGGTTTCACGCCGCACGGAGCGCGAGCCTGTGCGCAGACCTCAGGTCGGGCGACCGGTGCGACCGGCTTCTGCACCCGCGATCATCATCTCCAGCAGGCGCATCGCCCGCGCACCATCGGCGGCATCCGGCGCGCGCACGGATTCGCCGCGCACCACGGCGAGGAAGGTCGCCATCAGGGCATGGTAGCCCTTGTGGTCTTCGTTGGCTGCGACGGTGTTGTTCGGTTCCCACACCAGCGTGTCCTCACCGTCAACGAGGCTGGCCTCCGCCCGCCCGATCTTGAAAGGCGGCGCACGCACGTGGCGAACCTCGTGGACATTGCGGACCTCCACCCGCTGGTGGTCGGCCATCACCTGCCACCATTCCATGGGGGTGCCGCGCGACTGGTTCGTGCCGACGACAAGCGTCCCCACCGCACCGCTCTCGAAGCGGAAGTCGACATGCAGCACCAGTCGGCCCGGAGCCAGCTCATGCGCCCGCACCCCAAGCGAAGCGACCGGCCCCATCAGGAAGGGAACAAGGTCGAGATAGTGCACGCAATGGTGCAGGTAAAATCCGGTGTAGTCGGGATCCTTCTCGAAATAGGTTGGCGCAGTCATGTACTGGCCGAAGAAGCTTGCGGGCGTACCGAAGCCGGCGCCATGGATGACATTTGCCGCGATGCGGTTCGCCGTCGAGAACCGCTTCATGAAACCGACCACCACCGGCCTGCCGGCCGCCTTCGCCGCTGCGGCAAGATCCTCCGCTTCGGCAGCCGTGGCAGCCGGCGGTTTCTCGACGAACACCGGAAGCCCCCGCGCAAGGGCCGCCTTGGCGACGACATGGTGTGCGGCCGGCCCCGCCGCCACGGCGACGGCATCGATGCCCGGAGCCGCGATGGCCTGCTGCCAGTCCCGCGTCCGGCCTCCCTCCGGCACACCGAAGCGGCTGGCCGTGCGGCCGAGGCGATCGGCGTCAGTGTCGCAGATCGTCACGATCTGCGCGTCGAGCCGGGTGATCTGCGGCAGCAGCATCTCGTTGGCGTGCGTCCCGCAGCCAATCCACGCGATACGAGCGGTCATGCCCCCCTCCCGGCAAAGGCGAGCGCCGCGTCGAGCAGCGCGATGCTGGCGGCAAGTTCGGCATCCTCGCTCTTCGTCGGCGCCCGCCACTGGGCCAGCGGCACACCGGGCCTTTCGTCATCCCGCCGGAACGGCTCGAGCGTGATCGGACCGCGATAGTCGATTGCGAGAAGGGCCCGCGCTACGGCAGGCCAGTCGATGTGGCCGGAGCCGATGAAGCCGCGATGGTTCTCGTTGGCCTGGAAATGCACGAGCCGTCTCCCCGCTCGCCGTATGGCGGCCGGGATGTCGGGATCCTCCATGTTCATGTGGAAGGTGTCGAGCATCACCCCGACGCTGGCCATGTCCACAGCTTCGGCCAGCGCGAGACCGTGGCCGGTGGTGTTGGCGATGTCCGTCTCGAAGCGGTTCAGCGGCTCGATGCCGAGCACGACCCCGGCGTCCCGTGCCCGCCGTCCGGCCGTTTTCAGACCCGCGACGATCTGGTCGATCCTGCGCTTACGCTCGACCTCGTCGACCGGGGCCGGTGCTCGTCCCGCGAATACCAGCGGCGCGCCATAGAGCGGACCGCCGACAATGGCCGCGCCGAGCGCCACGGCGACATCGACGCAAGTCGCGAGATAGGAGACGCCGGCCTTCGCGGCTCCTTCGTCGGCGCTGGCAAGATCGCGCGTCAGGTTCACGCGGGCGGCCAGCACGACGCCGAGGCCATGATCGGCGAGCACCGCCTTCGTCTCGGCCAGATCGAGTTCGCCGGGTTCGGGCACCAGCAACTCGACGAAGTCGCAGCCGGCCTCCTTCATGCGCCGGAAGGTTGCGAAGTGCTCCCGGCCGAAGGGCCGGGCATAGAACATGGAGATGACGCCGATCGGGTTTCGCCTGGTCATGATTTCACCGCGCCGGACGTGAGGCCGCTCACGAGCCGTTTCTGGACGAAGAGGAAGAGGATGGTGACGGGGATGGCGATCAGCGTTCCGCCGGCCGTGAGGAGCCCCCACTGCACGGTGAATTCGCCGATGAACAGCTGCAGGGCGACGGTGACGGTGCGGACGCTCTGCCCGGACAGCATCATCGCGAAGAGATACTCGTTCCACGAGGTGACGAAAATGTAGATGCCCGTCGTCACGACGCCGGGCATCACCACCGGCAGAATGACAAAGCGCAGGGCCTGGAGCCGCGAAGCGCCGTCAATTCGCGCGGCCTCGTCGAGTTCGCGCGGAATGGCGTTCATGTAGCTGGTCAGCATCCAGATCGAGAACGGGATCGCGAAGGTCGAATGCCCGAGGACGATGCCCAGATGCGTATCGAGCAGGCCGAAGCGGCGCATCAGCACGAACAGCGGAATGATGATCAGCACGATGGGGAACATGTTGATGACGAGGAACTGCGTCATCAGAAACCTGCGCCCGGTGAAGCTGAACCGGGAGAAGGCGTAGGCTGCCGGCACGCTCACCGCGAGGCCGAGGGCGCAGGCCCCGAGCGCGACGATGAAGCTGTCGCGCATGTTGCCCGAGAACGTCGTGCGGGCGAGCAGATCCCGATAGTGCTGCAGCGTCGGTTGGTCCGGCCAGTAGCGCACGGGCCATTGCGAGATCTCGGCCGATGGCTTGATCGACGTGATCATCATCCACGCATACGGACCGACAGCGAAGAGCACGATCAGCAGGACCGGGATCTCGACCTCGACGATGCGGCGCAGATGGGAGCGGCGGTCGATCATCGGCCGAGATCCCTCGCCGCGCGACGGACATAGGCATAGACGACCACCAGCAGCAGCGCCGTCAGGACGAGCGCGAGCGCGGAGCCGTAGCCGAACTCCATGCCGCTGTAGGCCTTGAGAAACGCATAGAGCGGCAGCGTGTGGGTGGCGTAGCCGGGGCCGCCCCCTGTCATCACCAGGATCACGTCGAGCGAGTTCGCGACCCAGATCGTGCGCAGCAGGAGCGCCGTCATGATCACGTCGGCGATCGACGGCAGGATCACGAGCCGCAGGCGCTGGAACCGCGTCGCGCCGTCGATGTCGGCGGCCTCGTAAAGCTCCTGCCCGATCGTCTGCAGACCCGCGAGGATCGTGACGGCGAAGAACGGGAAGCCCTGCCAGACCAGCGCCAGGACGATGGCGTAGAACGAGGTCGTCGGCTGGGCCAGCCAGGGCACCGGCTTGTCCACCAGGCCCAGCCTCAAGACGAGATCGTTGAGGACCCCGACGTTGAAGTCGTACATCCATGTCCAGGTGAGGCCGATGATGACGCTCGGCAACGCCCACGGAATGATGATGAGCGAGCGCGCGAGACCTCGCCACCAGAAGCTCTGGTTGAGCAGCAGCGCCGCACCCAACCCGAGAGCGAACTGAAGACCGACGACGAGGACGATCCACCACGCGGAATTCCCCAGCGAGATCCAGAAGACCTCGTCCTTCAGCAGTCGGGTGAAGTTGCCGAGCCCGATGAAGGGGACGTTCTGCGGGCGGTAGAGAATGTAGTCGTGCAGGCTCATCCAGAAGGTTTGCGCCACCGGCACGAGCACCACGGCCAGCGTGACGAGCAGCGCCGGCGCGAGGAACAGGTAGGGTGTCGCGGCCGTGCGCAGCGCGGCCGCAGATGGCGATGCCGTGGTCATGGAGCCTTGCCTGGCGGGACGGCCGGTCGTGGCCGGCCGTCCCTTGCGTCGGAGGAGCCTCAGCCGTGGAAGTGGGCTTCCACGGCCTTCATCATGTCATCCGGCCCGATCTGGCCGAGCAGCGCGCGCTGCATGTTCGTGGGCCACACGGTGCGCACGAAGTCGGCCGTCTTCGGCAGGTCGGGCAGGACGCCCGCCGCCGGCAGCGAGGCCGCGCTCGCCTCCACGAAGCGCTTGGGATGCACGTCCCAGGTCGCCGCGCTGGACGTCGTCACCGGAAGCTGCCCGGTGAGCTTGTTGAAGGCGACGTTGTTGGCGGCGGTCGAGAGGAAGGAGATCCACTTGAACGCGGCGTCCTTCTGCTTCGAGGCGGCGAACACGGCGTTGGATTCGTCGCCGAAGATCGTCCATCCCTTCGCGCCGGCGGGCCTCGGCACCGGCACGGCCGAGACCTTGTCGCCGAGCGCCTGCACCATCTCGTTGGACGACCCGACATGGTGGATCGCCATGGCGGTGCGCCCGGCCTTGAAGCCGTCGACGATCTGGCGGAAGCCATCCGTCGGCGCGGACGGCGGCACCACCTTGTGGTCGCGCATCAGCGAGACGTAGAAGCGGTTTCCGGCCAACGCCTTCTCCGACACCATGCCGCCCTTGTCGAAGGTGGCGCCGTTGCCGAGCACGAAGGGCGCCCAGTTGTCATGGCCGCCGGCGCCGCCGCGCATGCCGAAGCCGTACACGTCGCCCTTGGTCAGCGCCTTGGCCGCCGCGAGGAAGTCCTCGTAGGTCTTCGGCGGCTGCAGGCCGGCCGCCTGGAACAGGTCGGTGCGGTAGTAGAGATAGAGCACGACGTACTGCACCGGCAGGAAGTACTGCTTGCCGTCCGTCGCCTTGTTGACGTTCCAGATGCTGTCGGAGATGTCGCTGCGGGCCGCCCAGCCGCCAAGGCGGGAGTCCAGCGGCTCGAGCGCGCCCATCTGCAGGAGCTGCGCCTGGTTGTTGAGCTTCACCATCGCGCAGTCGGGCGCATTGCCGGCGACGAGCGAGGCGAACAGCCGGGTGTAATAGTCGCTGCCACCGCCCCAGGGGATGCTCTCCGCCTGGATCTTGATGCCGGGATTGTCCTTCTCGAACGCCGCGACGAGCTCGGCCGGCGAGTTCTGCGGATTGTCGAAGTGGTACCACCAGCGGACGGTCGCCTGCTGCGCGGCGGCGGGCGACACGAAGGGCGCGGCCAGCGCGCCAGCGCCGGCCAGTTGCAGGAATGTTCTGCGTTTCATCGGAGTCCTCCCTCAGGTTTTTTGATTCAAGGCGGAGCGCAGGTGGTCGCCGGCCGCCGCGAGCGCGGCAACCGCCGTCGGCAGTTCGCGCGCGAGGCGCAGGAAGCCGTGCACGACGCCCGGCCAGACGTCGAGGCGATGTCGAACGCCCGCCGCAGCCAGCCTGGCGCTCGCCATCAGCGTGTCGTCGAGCAGGGGATCGAGGCCGGCGGCGTTCAGGTAGAGCGGCGGCAGGCCGGCGAGGTCCGCGTTCAGCGGCGCCGCGAGCGGCGGCGGCGTCGCGAAATCGTCGTTGCCCAGAAAATTCGCCCAGTACCAGCGCATGTTCGCGCTGCCGAGCAGGAAGCTGCCATCGCCGAAGCGGGCGTGGCTCTGCGTGTCGAAGATCGGCGCGAAGCAGCCGTAGAACAAGGCGGCGGTGAGCGGCATGGACAGGCCGCGGTCGCGCAGCGCCAGCAGGGCGCCGAGCGCGAGATTGGCACCGGCGCTGTCCCCCGCGAGCGCCATGCGGCCGGCGTCGATTCCGTCGCCGAGGCCGCCTGTGCGGGCGAAGGCGATAGCCGCCAGAACATCGTCGAGCGGCGCGGGAAAGGGGTGCTCCGGCGCGAGCCTGTAGTCGATGCTGAGCACCGCGCAGCCCGAGAAGCCCGCGATCGTGCGGGCGGTGCCGTCATGCGTGTCCACCGAGCCGAAGGTCCAGCCGCCACCATGGACGAAGACGACGAGCGGCACCTCTGCGACGGGGTCGCCGGCGGGCCGATAGAGCCGTGCCCGGATCGGCCCGGCCGGGCCGGGCAACGAAAGGTCCGTCGTCGCACCCGTCGGCACGGGGCAATGCACCCATGGCCTCTGGTTGTCCTCGAAGGTCTGGCGCGCCACCGCGATCGGCAGCGCGCGCATGTCCACCGCCGGGAGCGCCCGGATGCGGTCGAGGATGATCTTCTGATGGGGGTCCAGCACCGCTGCGCTCACACGCCGCCCTCCGGTTCGATCTCGACGATGGTGTCGATGTGATGGGTCAGCGCCTGCGCGAGGGCCTCGCCGCTGTCCTGCAGCGCCGCAAGGATAGGCTCGTGGCGCGAGGCGGTCCGGGCCAGCGGCCTGCGATGGCGCGGCTCCCACAGCTTCTGGCGATGGGAGTGCAGGATGCACCGCAGCAGGATCTGCTCGAGCGCGCGCAGTCCGGCGAGCTGGAAGATCCCGAGGTGGAAAGCCGTGTCGAGCTCGATGAGGGCATAGTCGTCGCCGGCCTCGGCGGCGGCGGCCATCGCGTCGACGAGCCCGCGGAGCCGGGCGATGTCCTGGGGAGCGGCGGCCGCGGCCGCGCGCAGGGCCCCACGCGCTTCCAGGCGGCGGCGCAGGGCCAGCACCTCCGCCGCCTCTTCCGGATCGAGAGGGGTTACCGTCGTTCCCCGGCGGCCCGAACGCAGCACGAGGCCGTCCTCCTGCAGGCGTAGCAGGGCTTCGCGAACCGTCCCCTGGCTGCAGCGCAACTCCTGCGCGACGCCCAGCTCCGTCAGCACCGTCTCGGGCTCCAGCTCGTTGAGCAGGATCCGACGCTTGAGCGACGCGTAGGTCGCCTCGCGCGGTCGCATCATCGGGGTGGGTTGCGTCGTCATTATCGATATCGATAACAGCGGAAACCAGCGATGGCAACCGCGGTTCGCGAACACGGGGAGGCTGTTGCGCAGCCGCGCCAGCCTCGCGAGAAATGCGCCCGCCGGGCCCGGGGCCAACCGGGGACAATCAATACTTTAACCTCAGGCCGAGCATGATTTGCGTCCATGCACGGGTATCCGGACGAGCCATGCAGCTCCCACACGTACAACCGTCGAACGCAAGCCGCATGTCGGTCTATCGCATCGACGCGCGCACATGCGTCCTGGCGCGGGCGCTGGGCCAACGCATCGGAGACCGGCTCGACTCACACATCCGCAAGTCGCTGGACATCGCCATCGCGAACTCGCAGGCCATAGCCGACATCATCAGGCCGAGCTTCGATGCCATCGTCTCCGCGGAAATCGCGCACATCCGCAATCTTCTCTCCGGCGAGTACGGGGACGCATACTTTTCCACGCTCGAGGACTCGCTTTGCCTGACGAACCGTCTCGGCCTCGGGGCACGGGTCAGGACACTGATCCTGACGCACCTTGACGATCTGGCAGCGCCGATATCCCGCCTGTCGGCGGTGTTCCGTCCCCGCCAGGCTGCGGCCGACCGGTCCCGGATCAACCGGCTTTTCATGTTCGACGTGGCGAACGCGATCACCACCGACCAGCGGATGACACGCGAAAGCGTCGAGCGACGCCGCGCGCAGATCGCGGAGCAGATGGATACGTTCCAGCGCGCGATGCATGGCATCAGCGCCACCATCGCGGAGGCTGCGGCGAACCTCAAGCACGATGCCTTCGACACGCTGCGCCACGTCGACGACACGCGCCGGGCGCTCGAAGGCGTCGACCGGACGGCGCAGATCGGTCGGGATGCCCTGCACGCGAATGTCGTTGCGGCGAGCCGCGTGTCGGCGACCATCTCGTCGCTCGAGCGGCAATCCTCGACCGTCACCGGCAAGGCTGTCGCGGCGCGCGAAACGGTCCTTGCCACTCACCATGCCATCGGGAGCCTGTCGGACTCGACAGCGGCTATCGAGTCCGCGGTGACGATGATCTCCGACCTGACATCGCAGACCAATCTTCTGGCGCTCAATGCGACCATCGAGGCCGCACGCGCAGGCGAGGCCGGACGGGGCTTCGCCGTCGTGGCCGCGGAGGTCCGGCAGCTCGCCGAGCAGACCGGGAGGGCGACGACCGAGATCCGCACGCTGATCAACCGGCTGAGCCACGACGCATCGCTGGCCATCTCGCTGCTTTCGAGCATCTCGACGACGGCGGACGACCTGGGACTGATTGCACCCACCATCCGGGATGCCGTCGACGAGCAGGCGCGCGCGCAGGACTTGCTGGACGAGATTGCAAAGGTCGCTTCGGGTCACGCGGCCGAAATGATGGAAAGCGCCAAAGTGATCCGGCAAGCCGCGCAGAACACCGAGGCGGCCGTCGCAAGGATCACGGGGGACGCCGACGGCGTCGGCGCCGAGGCCACGGCCTTCTCCCACGCAGTGGACGAGTTCGTCGCCAGGCTGCGCAGCGGCCAGCAGTGACGGCCGGCCAACAACGCTATCCGGCAAGCGCTCTTGCTCGCCGGGATAAGCCTCATGCCACCTTCAAGGCGCGAGCCTTGTGCCGCGCGGCCGCCATGCGCGCCGCAATCTTCATCGCATTGAAGGTCGCGCCGGGGTGGGCGATGCCGCGGTCGGCGATGTCGTAGGCAGAACCGTGCGCGGGCGTGACCAGCGGGAAGGGGAAGCCGCCCAGCAGCGTGACGCCTTCCTCGAAGCCGATCAGCTTCATCGCGATCTGGCCTTGGTCATGGTACATGGTGAGGACGCCGTCGAATTCTCCCTTGCGGGCCCGCACGAACACCGTGTCGGACGGGAACGGCCCCTCGCACAGGATCCCCTGCGCCTTGGCGGCCGCGACCACCGGCTCCAGCACATCGATGTCCTCCCGGCCGAAATTGCCGCCGTCGCCGGCGTGCGGGTTGAGCGCGGCGACCGCGATCCGCGGGGCCGCGAAGCCGCTGTCGCGCATCGCGCCGTCGGTCAGGCGCAGGCCCCGCATCACGGTGTCGAAGGTGATCAGGGACGCGACCTTCGAGATCGGCACATGCGAGGTGACGCGGGCGTTCCAGAGGTTGGGCAGGATGTTGAACTCGCTCGCCGCGCCCTCGAAGCCGAGCATCTCGGCCGTGAAGACGATCTCGTCCTCGTAGGCGGGATGCGACAGGCGCATCGCCGCCTTGTTGAACGGCGTCCACGCCACGACGTCGGCCCTGCCGGCGACCGCGAACCGAATGGCGCGACGGAAATTCTCCATGGCGAAGTCGCCGGCCGCCTTCGATGTCTCGCCGATGGGATAGCTGCCCGGCGCGAGATGCCCGAGATCGACGAACACCGCCTCGCCCGGCCGGTGCGCCACGGGTTCGTCCGGGCCGACGACCTGGATCCGGGGGGCGACGCCCGACACCTGCGCGCCGCGCTCGAGTATCCGGCGATCGCCGAACACGGTGACGTCGGTGTCGCGCATGAAGCTGTCGTCGGCCAGCACCCGTGCGGTCAGCTCCGGTGCGATGCCGGCGGGGCAACCCATGGCCAGCGCGATACCGGGGCGCGGCGATCCCTGTTTCACGGTGGTCAGCATGTCGAAGCCTTTCGCGCTGGGAGGATCGTGATGGTCATGTCACGGCTGGTCGTGGCGTCCGCGCCTTCAGCGCCATGCCGACGACGGGAGCCAGAAGGCACAGGGCTGCAAGACCGGTGATTGTCGCCGGGAGAGGCGAGGCAACGAAGACGGAGAGCTTGCCGCCCGAAAGCAGCATCGACTGCCGGAACGCGTCCTCGGTGCGGTCGCCGAGCACCATGGCGAGCACGAGGGGCGCAATCGGATAGTCGAGCGACTTCATCAGGTATCCGATCGCGCCGAAGCCGAGCAGGAGCCACAGGTCGAAGGGCGCACCGGCGACGGTCCACGCCCCGATCACGCAGACCAGAGCGATGATCGGCCCCGTGATCTGGAAGGGCACCTGCAACATGCGCGCGAAGAGCGGCACGGTCGCGAGCGCGAGCAGGACCGCGACGATGTTCGACAGGTACATCGACGCGATGAGACCCCACACGAAGTCGGGCCTCTCGGCGAACAGCGTGGGGCCCGGCGTGATCCCCCAGATCATGAGACCGCCGAGCAGGACGGCCGCGGTCGCCGAACTCGGCAGGCCGAGGGCGAGCATGGGCAGCATGGCGCTGGAGCCGGCCGACTGGTCGGCGGTCTCGGCGCAGACGAGGCCTTCGGGTTCGCCCTTGCCGAAGCGGTGGCCGTTGCGCGAGAGACGCTTGCCGATCCCGTAGCTCATGAAGGAGGCCGCCGTCGGGCCGCCGGGAGCGATCCCCATCCAGCAGCCGATCAACGCGCTGCGCAGCAGCGCCACCCCGTGCCGCGGCCACTCCAGCGCGGCGCGGACCACGCCGGCGAGATCGAGGCGCGTGGCGACGGGCTTGGCGGCAGACGGGTTCTGCATCGTCTCGAACAGCTCGCCAAGCCCGAAGATGCCGATCACCACGACGAGGAAACTGATGCCCCGGATGAGATCGGGCACGTCGTAGGTGAGGCGCATCGAGCCCGAGATCGTGTCCATCCCGACCGATGCGAGCGCAAGGCCGAGCGTGATCGAGACGACGGACTTCAGCGGCGAGCCGCCACCGAAGGCGATGAAGCTGGCGAAGGCCAGGACGAAGACGGCGAAGTACTCGACCGGCGAGAACAACAGCGCGAAGCGCGTCACCCATCCCGCAAGCAGCGTGACGACGACGACGCCGAAGAGGGCGCCGAACCCCGACGAGAGAAAGGCGAAGGTGAGCGCCTTCGTCGCCTCCCCGGACTTCGCCATCGGATAGCCGTCGAACGTTGTCGCCACCGAGGAGGGTTCGCCGGGAATGTTGAACAGGATCGACGTCGTGGACCCGCCGATCAGGGCGCCCCAGTACATGCTGGTGAGCAGGATGATGGCCGAGACCGGCTCCATCGTGAAGGTCAGCGGCAGCAGGAGACCGACGCCATTGGGCGCGCCCAGCCCGGGCAGGACACCGACGACAAGGCCGAACATCACGCCCGCCACCATGAACAGGACATGCTTGGCGGTGAGGGCGACCGCGAAGCCGTGGGCGAGGGACGCGACGTTCTCGATCATGCCGCGGCCCTCACAGCATGCCCAGAAGCGGGCCGAGCGGACCCTTCGGCAGCGGTGCGCGGAAGGCGAACTCGAAGGCGACGAAAAGGACCACCGGCGTGCCCAGGGCGATCGCCAGCGTCCGGCCCCACCGCACGCGCCCGACGAGGCCCACGGCCACGAGGAGATAGGCAAAGGCCGCGAGGTAGAAGCCGATCCACGGCACGATTGCGACAAGGCCGACGAGCGGAAGCACGAAGAGCGCGAGCCTTCCGCCGGCCACCCCGGCGATCAGGACGGCGTCGCCCGCCGGCCGCAACGCCTCGCGTATCAGCACGACGAGAGAGGCGACGACGAGGACGATCCCGATGCGCAGCGGGAAGTACCCGGCTTCCGGCCCCGAGCCGCCCCACCCCGTCTCCAGCTCGCGCGCCCCTGCGATCACCACGCCGCCCACGACGGCGAGCAGCAGCGCAAACGCGATTTCCGCGGGCTTGCGTGACAGGGCCGGACGCTGCGGGACCTCGCTCATCGTCGTCTCTCGGTCAGCGGGCGGCACAGCGGGCGATCCCGCCGCGCCGCCGGATCCGGACGGGCCTCACTTCACCAGCCAGCCCTGCTCCTCGAAGACCTTGCGGCTGCGCTCCTCGTCCGACGCGATGAACTTCGCGAAGGCATCGCCCTTGAGGAAGGTCGCCGACTGCGACGTCCGGCCGATGTACTCCTGCCACTCGGGCGAGGCGAACACCTTCTCCAGCACGCCCGCCCAGAAGGCCACGGCGTCCGCCGGGACGTTCGGCGGCAGATAGACCGCGCGCGGCATCTTGTACTCGTCGATCGGGATGCCCTGCTCCTTGCAGGTCGGGATGTCGGACCACGCCATGGTGTCCGTCACCTTCGGCCCGGCGGCGAGCCGCGTCGCGCTGAAGACGCAGATCGGACGCCCCTGGCCGCCCTTCCACTGGCCGACGTTCTCGGCCGGATTGTTCGTGTTGGCGTCGATGTGGCCGCCCGCGAGCTGCACCGCGGCTTCGCCGCCCGACTTGAACGGGATGTAGGTCGTCTTGATGCCCGCGGACTTCTCCAGGATCTTGAGCAGCGTCTCGTCGAGGTCCTTGGACTGCGACCCGCCGACCTTGACGGTGCCTGCCTTGGCGGCGGCGACGAACTCGCCCGCCGTCTTCCACGGCGCGTCCTGGCGGCTCCACAGGATGAACTCGTCGAAGGCCAGCGCCGCCACCGGCGTCAGTTCCTGGCGGCTCCAGCCGACTTTCGCCACCATCGGCAGAAGCCACTGGTTGGACGTGCCGAAGACGAGGCGATGCGCGTCGCCCGCGCCGGTCTTGCCGTAGACGAAGCCTTCCGCGCCCGAGCCGCCGCCCTTCAGCGTCACGACGATCGGCTGCGAGACGAGGTTGTTCTTCTGGATGATCGACTGGATCGTCCGGGCGAAGATATCCGTCCCGCCGCCGGCACCGGCGGTCACGACGAACTCGACCGGCTTCGACGGCGTGAAAGCGAAAGCGGGCGTTGCAGCCGTCAGGCCGAGGGCGGCAGCCAGTGCCGCAAGGCGAATGCTCATGAAGATCCTCCCATGGGTTGTCGTGTCGTCCGTCGGCCTTTGGCGGCCGTTCAGCGGCGGGCGAGCAATCCGGTCTTGGGAAATACAGGCGCCTTGCATGGCGCGTCAAGTATGCTGTATGCAGAGCACAGGCTGTGCGTGAACGACGCAGCCGCAGCGTTCGGGATGGAAGCGGAGTTGCGGAGATGGCGCAGGGAGACCTGTCGCAGGACGGTCCCGATCCGGCCGATGCACCGGCTGCGCGTGCCATCGTCGACGCCCACCATCATGTCTGGGACACGCAGCGCAACAATCATCCCTGGCTGCGCTGCGACCCGCCGATCCCCTTCCGTTACGGCGACTATTCGGCCATCCGAGGCCCGTATCTGCCCGCTCGCTACCGCGCGGACGCCGCGCCCTATCGGATCCGCGCGAGCGTCTATGTCGAGGCCGAATGGGACCCGGCCGATCCCATGGGGGAAATGGATTACATCGCCGCGTTGCGCCGCCGGGAGGGACTGCCCAGCGTCGCGGTCGCGCAAGCCTGGCTCGATCGCGGAGACTGTGCCGTCGTGCTCGAAAGCCATGCGGCACGCGGCTTCGTGCGCTCCGTGCGACACAAGCCCCGCTCGAACCGGACCGCCGGCGACACCGCATCCGGCGGCATGACGGACACCGCGTGGCGCGCCGGCTTCGCGCGCCTGGCGTCGCTCGGCCTCCGGTTCGACCTCCAGACGCCGTGGTGGCACCTCGGCGAGGCCCTGGCGCTGGCCGCCGACTTTCCCGAAACGCAGATCATCCTGAATCACACCGGCCTGCCGTCCGACCGATCCACCGAGGGAGTTGCCGCATGGCGGACCGCCATGGCCCGGCTCGCGGAGGCACCGAACGTCGCCGTCAAGATCTCGGGACTCGGGCAACCGGGCCACGCATGGACCGCGGATGCGAACCGGGACATCGTTCTGACGACGATCGACCTCTTCGGCGTCGAACGCTGCATGTTCGCCAGCAACTTTCCCGTCGATTCGCTGTGCGGCACCTTCGGCGCGATCTACGGCGGGTTCGAACGCATCGTCGCCGACTTCACGGCGGACGAGCAGGATGCGCTGTTCGTCGAGAACGCCCTGCGTCTCTACGCGATCGGAGGGTCCGATGCCTGATACCGCCGGCCAAAAGGCAACCCTCGGTTACCTCGGAATCGGCCTCATGGGCTTGCCCATGGTGCGCCATCTCGTGTCACGCGGTTACCGGGTCACGGCATTCGACATCGTCGAGGCGAAACGGCACGCGGCGGAGGAGGCCGGTGCGACCGTCGTCGAGCGCGCCGCCGACGTGACGAAGGACGCGGACTTCGTCCTCCTCAACCTGCCGACGACGGAGGCCGTGGAAGACGCGATGTTCGGCATGGGCGGCGTTGCCGCTGCGATGACGCCGGGGCAGATCGTCGTCGATTTCTCCACGATCACCGTCGAGAAGGGGCGGACCTTCGCCCGGCGCCTGCTGGAAGAGGCAGGATGCGGCTGGGTCGATGCCCCGGTGTCCGGCGGGCCGCCCGCCGCGGGCAGCGGATCCCTGACCGTCATGGCCGGAGGGCGTCCGGAGGACATCGAGGCCGTTCGTTCGCTGATGGCCGACGTCGCGCAGCGCTTCACGGTGATGGGGCCGGCCGGGGCGGGCCTCGTCGCCAAGATGATCAACCAGCTCATCGTCGGCTGCACCCATGCCGTCCTCGCGGAGGCCCTGGTGATGGCGGAAGCGGCCGGCATCGAGGCCGGACGCATCCCGGAATGCCTTGCAGGGGGACATGCCGACGGGACGCTCCTGCAGCGCAACTACCCGCGCATGGCCGCGCGCGATTTCGCGCCGCAGGGCTATGCGCGCCAGTTGCTCAAGGATCTCGAGATGGTCAGCGCCTTTGCCGGCTCGCTCAAGGCGCCCGCGCCGATGAGCGGCGAGGCGCTGAACCTCTACCGCCTGCTCGTGCATCTCGGCCATGCCGAGGCCGACACGACGGCGATCGTGAAGGTGTTCGACCGGTAACGACAGGACCGGGAAAAACTCGATCGGCCTTGCCAGGGCCAAAACCAGGGAGGAAACACGATGATGAAGATGCAGAAGGTCCTCGCGACCGCGCTGGGCGTGGCGCTGCTGCCGCTGCTCGGTCATGCCGCCGCCGCACAGGTCAAGCTTCGCTACGCGCATGTCGGCGTCGCCAACGCGCCGCAGACGCTCTATGCCGACGAGGTCGCAAAGCTGGTCAAGGAGCGGACCCAGGGCCGCGTCGAGATCCAGGTCTTCGCCAACTCGCAGCTCGGCGGCGTCGGCGAGATGGTCGACGGGGTGAAATCCGGCGCCATCGCCATGGGCCACCACGATTTCGCGTCGCTGGGCCGCATCCTGCCGTCGACGGCGGTGTTCAACACGCCGTTCGTCTACCGCGACGCCGAGCACTCGCTCCGCGCCACCGACTCGCGGACCTCGCCGGCTCTTCAGGCCATCAACACCGAACTGGTCGAGAAGGGCGGCATGCGGATCGTCGGCTCGTTCTTCCAGGGAACGCGCCACCTGACCTCGAAGGAGAAGGTGCTGTCGCCCGCCGACATGAAGGGCAAGAAGTACCGCGGCGTGCCGGTGAAGCTGTGGTCCTCCATGCTCACGGGCATGGGCGCCATCGCCACGCCCGTCGAGGTGTCGGAACTCGCCACCGCGCTGGCCACCGGCCTCGTCGTCGGTCAGGAAAACCCGCTGCCCAACATCTTCAACCTGAAGCTGTTCGAGGTTCAGAAGTACGTCATGCTGACCGGCCACATGCAGTCGGTGCTCTCGGTGTTCGTGAACGAGCGGATCTGGCAGGGCATCCCCGCCGGCGACCGGAAGATCATCGAGGACACGATGGCCGAGGTCGGCGCCAAGACGCTCGCCTGGGACAAGGAGAGCTTCGACCGCTACCGCAAGGATCTCGAGGGCAAGGGCATGATCTTCGTGGAAGAGAAGGACGGTCTCGACCTCGCCGCCTTCCGCAAGGCCGTGCTCGATCAGGTCGGGAAGGACTTCCCCGAATGGTCCTCCTACATCGCGCAGATCCAGGCTGTGAAGTGACCAAAGGGGGCGGCGGGGACCACCCCCGCCTCCCCTCCTCCTGCGCTCCGGAGCAGCCATGCGCGCTTTCGTGATCCTCCTGAGAATCGTCGCCTGCGCCATGCTGGCCGGCCTGATCGTGACGCCGTTCGCGCAGATCATCATGCGCGGCGTCTTCGACGTGCCCATGGCGGGCGCGGAGGAGATGGCGCGCTACATGCTGATCTGCCTGACGTTCCTGGCAGCCGCACTCGTTTCGCTCGACGGCGGCCAGATCAAGATGGAGGAGTTCCAGGCCCTCCT
>CAZJCW010000073.1:652-16680 GCA_964544365.1 uncultured Alsobacter sp. | reverse complement strand
TGCGGATGATGAAGGCCATCTTCTCCGGCGTGCAGAGCGAGGCGGCGCAGATGAAATCGCCCTCGTTCTCGCGGTCGTCGTCGTCGGTGACGATGACGATCTCGCCATTGCGGAACGCCTCGATGGCGCGGGTCACGGTATGCGGCATGGTCCTCTCCCCGGGATTGGGGGTGGCGGGGGAAAGCGGGTCCGACCCCTGCGACGACGGAAGCCCGATGAAATCGTTGGGCGTGACCGCCCCGGCGGTTTCCCGGCTGATCAGGGCGGCGGTGTCCCGCGACA
The DNA here is from genome assembly GCA_964544365.1 of uncultured Alsobacter sp. Classification (GTDB taxonomy): domain Bacteria; phylum Pseudomonadota; class Alphaproteobacteria; order Rhizobiales; family Beijerinckiaceae; genus Alsobacter. The sequence continues at coordinate 16,398 of CAZJCW010000073.1, read as the reverse complement.
TCCAGACGGCGTCGTTGTTGCAAAGCGCGGTGACGGCGGCGGGCGACAGCCCGATGCGCCGCGCGAACGCGACGCGCGACACGCCTTCCCGGGCCAGCCAGTCCGCAAGCTTCATGGGACGCGTGTATCGCTTAGCCACCTGTTCAGCAACACTGAAACGAACATGTCCCATGATCATTCAGCAATACTGAACTGCCTGAAGGGCGCAGGTGCCTTTCGCACCGATCGTTCCGCCGCCTCGCAGGCATTCCCCCCGAGGTCACGGTTGCGTGGGCATGTCGCCACGGGTCATTCGCCGCTTTCGACTCTGGGGAGACCATGCTAAGGCCACGCGCCAACCCATTGATGCAGCGGCCGGCGGTGATCCGGCCTTGAGGGCTCCCCCCGGCGAGCCAGAGGAGTTGGCCATGGTCATCCGCGAAGCGCTCACCTTCGACGACGTGCTGCTGCAGCCCGGCCATTCCGAGGTGATGCCGTCCGACGTGGACGTGCGCACGCGATTGACGCGGTCCATCGCCCTCAACCTGCCGATCGTGTCTTCGGCCATGGATACGGTGACGGAGGCCCGCCTAGCGATCGCCATGGCCCAGGCGGGCGGCATCGGTGTCATTCACCGCAACCTGTCTCCCGAGGAGCAGGCCGCGGAGGTGAAGGCGGTGAAGAAGTTCGAGAGCGGCATGGTGGTGAACCCGCTCACCATCCATCCCGACGAGACGCTCGAGGACGCCCTGACGCTGATGAAGCGCAACGGCATCTCCGGCATTCCCGTGGTCGAGCGGGGCCCGTCCGGGCGGCCCGGCAAGCTCGTCGGCATCCTCACCAACCGCGACGTCCGCTTTGCCACCAACCCGCAGCAGGCCGTTTCCGAACTGATGACGAAGGACCGGCTGATCACGGTGCGCGAGGGCGTGAGCCAGGACGAGGCCAAGCGGCTCCTGCATCAGTTCCGCATCGAGAAGCTGCTTGTCGTCGACGATCACTTCCGCTGCATCGGGCTGATCACGGTCAAGGACATGGAGAAGCAGGTGGCCTATCCCACCGCCTCCAAGGACACGGCAGGGCGGCTCCTCGTGGCGGCGGCGACGACGGTCGGCGAGCAGGGCTTCCTGCGCTCCGAGCTGCTGATCGATGCGGGCTGCGACGTGATCGTCGTCGACACGGCCCATGGCCATTCGCAGCGCGTGCTCGAATCGGTCGGGCGGATCAAGAAGTTGTCGAACTCCGTGCAGGTCATCGCCGGCAACGTGGCGACCGCCGCGGGAACGCGGGCCCTGATCGACGCCGGCGCCGACGCCGTGAAGATCGGCATCGGCCCGGGCTCGATCTGCACCACGCGCATCGTCGCGGGCGTCGGCGTTCCCCAGCTCACCGCCGTCATGGACGCGGCCGAGGCCGCCGCCGCGCTCGACGTCCCGGTCATCGCCGATGGCGGAATCAAGTTCTCTGGCGATCTCGCCAAGGCCCTGGCGGCCGGCGCGGAATGCGCGATGGTCGGCTCCCTGCTCGCGGGCACCGACGAGAGCCCCGGCGAGGTGTTTCTCTACCAGGGGCGTTCCTACAAGGCCTATCGCGGCATGGGTTCGGTCGGCGCGATGGCCCGCGGCTCGGCGGACCGTTACTTCCAGCAGGACATCAAGGACACCTTGAAGCTGGTGCCGGAGGGCATCGAGGGCCAGGTTCCCTACAAGGGGCCGGTCGGAACGGTGCTGCATCAGCTCGCCGGCGGACTTCGCGCCGCCATGGGCTATGTCGGCGCCCGCACGCTCGCCGACTTCCGCCAGAAGGCGGAGTTCGTGCGCATCACATCCGCCGGGTTGCGCGAGAGCCACGTTCACGACGTGACGATCACGCGGGAGAGCCCGAATTACCCCACCCGGATGTGACCGCGCCGATGGTCCATCTTCTCGTCTGGGCGGTCCTGGCGCAGATCCTGCTCACCCTCGTCATCTACGGCCTTCTCGGCCGGGCAAGGGTCACGGCGGTCCGCGAAAAGCGGGTGTCGCTGGGCAAGATCGCCCTGTCGAACGAGGGTTGGCCGGACAATGTGCGCCAGCTCGGCAACAACCTGTCCAATCAGTTCGAAACGCCCGTGCTGTTCTACGTCCTCGTCGCCGTCGCCATCCAGGTCGGCGCGACGGGGTGGTCGATGGTCGCCCCGGCCTGGATCTTCGTCGCGTCGCGGGTGGCGCACGCGGTCGTCCACACCACCAGCAACCGCGTGCTCACCCGCTTCCGCATCTTCCTTGTCGGTCTCGCGGCCCTGGGCGCGATGTGGTTCGTCGTCGCCGCGAAGGTGCTGCTCGGGTGAAGCCGCGGGGCGGGGATTCGTCAGTAGGTCCGTCCGGTCTCCAGCTGCGTCTTGGCGTCGAGCTTCTTCTTCGCCGGCGGATTGGGCGCGACAGGCGGCGGAGTCGTGGCGCAGGCCGCCAGAACGGTGGCGGCCGCCGCGGCGACGAGCAGGCGAGACAGGCGCTTGGTCATGGTAATCCTCTCAACGAACCTCTCGGGATCGACCAGCGCATGCACCAGCTGAATCGTGGCGTTACCGCGGCAGACGCCGCCGCTTTCCCGGGAGATCCCGCATGACCCCGGCCGCCCGTATCTCCGCCGCGATCGAGGTTCTCGCCGACATCGAGGCCCGCCGCCGACCGGCCGCCGATGCCCTCAAGGACTGGGGCCTCGGTCATCGGTTCGCTGGATCGGGTGACCGATCGGCGATCGGAACCCTTGTCTATGACACGCTGCGCCGGCGCGCCTCGGCCGCAGCCCTGATGGGACGGGAGGGGCCGCGGGCAACGCTGATCGGCGCACTGCGCCTCGCCCGCGGCTGGACGCCTGACACCATCGCCGGCCTCTTCAGTGGCGATCGCTTCGCTTCGGCACCCCTGTCGGACGACGAGCGCGCTGCGCTCGGGCAGGACGCGGAACGCCTGCTGGCGGCTGCTCCGCCCTGGGTCGCGGGCGACTATCCCCAATGGCTGGACCCCGCACTGGCTGCAAGCTTCGGCGAGGGGAGGGTGGCCGAGACCCGCGCCATGGCAGAGCGCGCTCCGGTCGACCTTAGGGTGAACACTCTCCGCTGCGACCGGGACACGGCGCTGGCGGAACTCGCGCCCCTCGGCGCGGTGGCCACGACGCTCTCCCCGATCGGACTGCGGATCCCGATCTCGGCGGATGGACGGGCGCCGGCCGTGCAGGCGGAGCCCGCCTTCCAGCGCGGCTTCGTCGAGATCCAGGACGAAGGCTCTCAGATCGCGGGCCTGTTGGTTGCCGCCAGGCCCGGAAGCGTCGTCATCGACCTGTGCGCCGGCGGCGGCGGCAAGACGCTCGAACTGGCCGCGTCCATGCGGAACGAAGGCACGCTGTTCGCCACCGACAGCGACAAGCGTCGCCTGGCGCCCATCTGGGAGAGGCTGACGCGCGCAGGGATCGGCATCGTGGAGGTTCGCCACCCGCGCGGGCGCGGCGACGAGCCGTTGTCGGACGTGGCTGGCCGGGCCGACCTTGTGGTCGTCGACGCGCCCTGCACGGGCACCGGGACCTGGCGCCGGAACCCGGACGCAAAGTGGCGGGTCAGGCCTTCGAGCCTGGAAGGGCGAATCGCCGATCAGGCCACGGTGCTCGACCGTGCCGCGCGACTGGCGCGGCCCGGCGGGCGCATCGCCTACATCACCTGCTCGGTGCTGCGCGACGAGAACGACGACGCCATCGAGGCGTTCCTCGGCCGTCACGACGGGTTCAGCGTCATCCCGCCGAAGACGTCTGCATCAGCGGCAGGACTTGAGACGCTCGGTGACCGGACAAGCCCCGCCGGCCACGGCGTGCAGCTGACGCCGCTGCGAACCGGGACGGACGGGTTCTTCGTGGCGCTGTTGCGCAAGGCCGGGTAGCGACGCCCCCACCGGGGCACGCCGCGACTTGTTCGCGACGAATGGTCCGTCGGGCCGTGCTCGATGCCGGTTGGGCGGGTCTGTCTGCTGGGGCCGTATCGGCAACGAAACGATGTGGGACTCGAGTACCCGCCATGTTGCGACGCACCCTCGATTGACGTAGTCAGGTCCGATGACCGTACAGCCCCACGACACGCGCCAAACGGGCCTTCACGACAAGGTCCTGATCGTCGATTTCGGCAGCCAGGTGACCCAGCTCATCGCCCGCCGCGTGCGCGAGGAAGGGGTGTACTCCGAAATCGTGCCCTTCCAGTCGGCAGCCAAGGCCTTCGAGGAGATGCGCCCGCGCGCCGTGATCCTCTCCGGCGGGCCGGAATCGGTGCATGAGGAGGGCAGCCCGCGCGCTCCGCAGGCCATATTCGACAGCGGGGTGCCCGTGCTCGGCATCTGCTACGGGCAGATGACCATGGCCGCGCAGCTCGGCGGCGGCGTCGAGGGCGGCCATCACCGGGAGTTCGGCCGCGCCGCCGTGGAGGTGCTGGACGAATGCGCCCTGTTCGAGGACGTCTGGCGCAAGGGCGAGGAATACCCGGTGTGGATGAGCCACGGCGACCGGATCACCCGGCTCCCGCCCGGCTTCACGCGCTACGGCACATCGGAAAACGCTCCCTTCGCCGTGATAGGGGACGAGAAGCGGCACTACTACGGACTGATGTTCCATCCCGAAGTCGTCCACACGCCGCACGGCGCGGCACTGCTGCGCAACTTCGTGCGCCGCATCGCGGGGTGCTCCGGCGACTGGTCGATGAAAGCGTTCAAGGACGAGGCGATTGCGCGCATACGGGCGCAGGTCGGCAAGGGCCGGGTGATCTGCGGCCTGTCCGGCGGCGTCGATTCCGCCGTTGCGGCGGTCCTGATTCACGAGGCCATCGGCGACCAGCTCACCTGCGTGTTCGTCGACCACGGCCTGATGCGGCTGGGCGAAGGCAAGAAGGTCGTGGCGCTGTTTCGTGACAGCTACAACATCCCGCTCGTCCACGTGGACGCGTCGGACACCTTCCTCGGCGCTCTGGCCGGGGTCACCGACCCGGAGGTCAAGCGCAAGACGATCGGCCGCCTGTTCATCGAGGTGTTCGAGAAGGAGGCGAAGGCCGTCGGCGGGGCGGACTTCCTGGCGCAGGGAACGCTGTATCCCGACGTGATCGAGAGCGTCTCGTTCACGGGCGGCCCGTCGGTGACCATCAAGTCGCACCACAATGTCGGTGGCCTGCCCGAGCGGATGAACATGAAGCTCGTCGAGCCGCTGCGCGAGCTCTTCAAGGACGAGGTGCGCCTTCTCGGCCGCGAACTCGGATTGCCGGAAGCCTTCGTCGGTCGCCATCCATTCCCGGGTCCCGGGCTGGCGATCCGCATTCCCGGCGAGATCACGCGCGAGAAGTGCGACGTCCTTCGCCTCGCCGACGAGATCTACCTCGAGGAGATCCGGCGGGCGGGGCTCTACGACGACATCTGGCAGGCGTTCGCCGTGCTGCTGCCCGTGCGGACGGTCGGCGTCATGGGTGACGGGCGGACCTACGACCATGTCTGCGCCTTGCGCGCGGTGACCTCGGTCGACGGCATGACGGCCGACTTCTACCCCTTCGACATGGCGTTCATCGGCCGCGTGGCCACGCGGATCATCAACGAAGTCAGGGGAATCAACCGGGTCGTGTACGACATCACGTCGAAGCCTCCCGGCACGATCGAGTGGGAGTGAGCGACAGGACTGCGGCACTCTGCACGCTCTGAGCGTGGCCGGCATTCCCGTGTCCGGGTCGTTTGCAGCGCTGCTCGCCCGCTTGACTTCGCCGATGAGAGGACTGGCCCGAGGCCGGTCAGCTCCCGCGCCGCCAGAACGGCCGGACGATGGGTCCGCGTCGAACGGCGACGATAGCTCTCCTCGCCATTCTGTCCGGTCCGAACGAGGCGCCGCCGTGTTGGACGGCTATTCGGACGCCGGCTCGGCGCCGAGCAGCGGCCACAGTTCGGCGGGAAAGCGGTACTGGTCGTCGAACGGCAGGAGGCGGCGCAGGACGGAGAGGCGCTTGTCCCCGTCCGCCTCGAGATCCTGGGCCGCCTGCTCGATCCGCTTGGCGAAGAATCCGACGAGCGCCGCGTTCTGACCGTCCAGAAGTCGCCGCTGGCTGGAGGCGAAGACCGACGAGACCATCCAGACGACGACGGTGATGGCTGCCAGGACTTCCGGCGTGCTGTCCGTCGCGGCGCCGGTCAGCCGCAGCAGTCCTGCCGCCACCACGAGCAGCAGCAGGACCGACCCGCAGGACACGTGCACGGCGATCCGCAGGAAGCGCTGGCGCCGGAATTCGGCTGCGGCCCGTCTCACGATGCCGCGGGCCGCCAGCCGCAGGAGCACCACCGCAAGACAGTCGGAGATGCGAGCGATGGGCGCGCCGATCGCCAGCCAGTCGCGCGCCAGGGACCGGATCTCCTCGGGATCGACCTGCCGCCATGCGGCCTCGTCCTGGCCCTCGGCGCAGCGGATCTCGATCCATGACTGGCCGATGCCGAAGCGCGAGAGCAGGGCGAGCGCCACCTGCCGCGCGGCGGGATCTTCATCGAGGATGACGCGGTCGCGTTCGGACAGCAGCGTGGCAAAATGATCCAGCGCGTCCGGGTCGAATTTCATCGACAGCACGGAATGATGACCTTTGGAATGGGTAGGTATCGACAATCAACGACTTGAAATGATGAGATCCTGCACGCGGCAGGTTAAGGTCGTTTGAACGTTGCAACGGCGATGCCGGCGACACGACAGAGGGATTGGGACATGGGTCTTTTGACGATGCTTCTCGGCCTGGCGCTTTTTCTCGGCGCCCACACCCTGCCCACGATGGTCGAACGGCGTGCGGCGCTCGTCGGACGCATGGGGGAGGGCGGCTACAAGGGGGCGTTCAGCCTTGCCTCCCTCGCCGGCATCGTGCTGATCTCCATCGGCTACGGCCTCTACAGGCAGGGCGGCTACATCCCGATCTGGACCCCGCCCCGTGGCATGTCGCACCTGACCCTGCTGCTGATGTGGCCAGCGCTGATCGCCTTCGTCGCGGCCTACCTGCCGGGCGAGATCAAGCGGCGGCTCAAGCACCCCATGCTCGTCGGCGTCAAGATCTGGGCCCTGGCGCACCTGCTCGCCAACGGCGACCTCGGCTCGATGATCCTCTTCGGCACCATCCTGGCCTGGGCCGTCTACGACCGCATCTCGGTGAAGAAGCGCCAGCCGCTCGCCGGCTCGGGGATAGCCCCCGGTTTTGGCCGGAACGACGTCATCGCGATCCTCATCGGCACGGCGGCGTGGGGTCTGCTCATCAAGCTGCATCCCTGGCTCATTGGCGTGCCCGTGATCCAGATCTGACGCCGCCCCTGCCCGATGGCATGACAAAGGGTCCCGCGCGTGCTAATCGCCGGGGCCGAAGGCGGGTCATCGGCCCGCAACGACACCGCTCGTTCGCGCGCGGACCCGCGTCGCGGTCCGCCGGACGGCTCTGAGAGGTTGCACGGACGGCCATGGCCGACATTTTCCGCGAAGTCGAGGAGGACGTCCGGCGCGACAAGGCGCTGGCGTTCTGGAAGAAATACAGCAACGTGCTGATCGCGCTGGCGCTGCTGGCGGTCGCCGGCACGGCTGGATGGCGCGGCTGGGTGTATTGGCAGACGAAGCAGTCCGAGGCGGCCGGCGCGCGCTACGAGCAGGCCATCGAGGACGCCAAGGCGGGTCGTTCCGAAGAGGCGGACAAGGAACTGCGGGCGCTGACCTCCGGGGGCGCGCGCGGCTACGAGCAGCTGTCCAGGCTTCGCCTTGCGGGTGAACTCGGCAAGTCGGACCTCGCCGCGGCGCTCAAGGCCTATGACGAGATCGTCGCCGACACGTCGTTCCCGACGCTGATGCGCGACATCGCGCGCCTGCGGGCCGGCCTGCTGGTGGCCGACACCGCGTCGACGGCGGAGCTCAAGACCCGACTGGATCCGCTGCTGGCTCCGGGCGGCGCGCTCGGAGCCAATGCCCGCGAACTGCTCGGGCTCTCCGCCCTCAAGGCGGGGGACTTCGAGGCCGCGGGCAAGTGGCTCGACGAGATCATCACCGACCAGGCCGCGCCCGCCTCGCTGCGCCAGCGCGCGGACCTGTTGCTTGCGATCGTACGGGCAGGCCCCGTCAAACCCGCCTCCTGACCCGCTCGCGCGGGCGGAGAGCCCGGAGAACGCCATGACCTTCACGGTGGCCATCATCGGCCGGCCGAACGTCGGGAAGTCGACGCTGTTCAACCGGCTCGTCGGCAAGAAGCTGGCGCTGGTCGACGACCAGCCCGGCGTGACCCGCGACCGGCGCGAGGGCGAGGCCCATCTCGGCGACCTCTCCTTCACGATCATCGACACGGCCGGGCTCGAGGAGGCCGACGGCGCGACCCTGTCGGGGCGCATGCGCGCGCAGACGGAGGAGGCGCTGGTTCAGGCCGACGCGCTGATCTTCGTGATCGACGCCCGCACCGGCATCACGCCCTCCGACCGCCACTTCTCCCAGCTCGTGCGGCGGGCGGGCAAGCCCGTGATCCTGCTCGCCAACAAGGCGGAGAGCCGGGCCGGCCAGCTGGAGACCTACGATGCGTTCCAGCTCGGGCTCGGCGACCCCATCCCGTTCTCGGCCGAGCACGGCGAAGGCCTGTCCGACCTCTACGACGCGCTCTGCGCGGCGCTGCCCGAACTGACCGCGCCGCCGCCGGAGCCCGACGAGGACGCCGAGCCGTCCGAGGGCGACGATACCCAGAGGCCGCTGCGCATCGCGATCGTCGGCCGTCCCAATGCCGGCAAGTCGACGCTGATCAACCGCATGCTCGGAGAGGAGCGGCTCCTGACCGGCCCCGAGGCCGGCATCACCCGCGATTCCATCGGCCTCGACTGGACCTGGCACGGCCGCCCCGTGAAGCTGTTCGACACGGCCGGGATGCGCAAGCGCGCCAAGATCGAGGACAAGCTGGAAAAGCTGTCCGTCGCCGACGGCCTTCGGGCCGTGAAGTTCGCGGAGGTGGTCGTCCTGCTTCTGGACGCCACGATTCCGTTCGAGAAACAGGACATGGCCATCCTCGGCCTCGTGGAGCGCGAGGGCCGCGCCTTGGTCGTCGCCGTCAACAAGTGGGATCTCGTGGCAGGCGACCCCGGCCGGCTGAAGCGCCTCACGGAGGACAGCGAGCGCCTGCTCTCGCACGTCAAGGGCACCAAGCTCGTCCCCGTCTCGGGCCTCACCGGCGACGGCATCGACCGGCTCATGCAGGCCTGCTTCGATTCCGCCGCGGTCTGGTCCAAGCGCATCTCGACGGCGCAGCTGAACAAGTGGCTGTCCCGCGTGCTGGAAACGCACCCGCCGCCTGCGGTGGCAGGCCGGCGCATCAAGATCCGCTACATGACGCAGGTGAAGGCGCGTCCGCCGCACTTCGCCCTGTTCGGAAACCAGCTCGACGGACTGCCGGACAGCTACCAGCGCTACCTGATCAACGGCCTTCGCGACACGTTCGACCTGCCGGGCACCCCGATCCGCCTGAGCCTGCGCACCAGCGAGAACCCCTACGACAAGGGCCGCCCGTCCTGACGGCGTGATGCTCAGGCCGGTTCGCGGAACGACTTGACGGCAAGGGCCGGGAAATCGAACACCTTGCCGGTCTCGGTGGATGACGGCGAGGCGAAGCGCAGCAGGTGCGGCGCGAGATCCTCCGGCGTCTTCAGCGTCATCGGATCCTCGCCGGGCATCGCCATCTCGCGCATCCGCGTGCGCAGCGGGCCCGGATTCACCAGCATCACCTTCACGGCGGATGCCGCGGTCTCCGCGGAATAAGTGAGGGCGAGGCTGTTCAGCGCGGCCTTGGTGGCGGAATACGGACCCCAGTAGGCGAGGTTCTTCCACGACGCCCCGGACGACACGAAGATCGCCCGACCCGCGTCCGACGCCCTCAGAAGCGGATCGAGGGACCGGATCAGCCGCCAGTTGGCGGTGACGTTGACGGCCAGGATCTCGTCCCACGCCTTCGGCAGCACGTGTCCGAGGGGCGAGATGGGACCGAGAATCGCTCCGTTGGCCAGCAGCACGTCGAGCCTGCCCCAGCGCTCGTGGATCGCTGCGCCCAGCCGGTCGATGGCTTCCATGTCCTTCAGGTCGATGGGCACCAGCGTGGCGCTGCTGCCGGCCGCCCGGATCTCGTCGTCAAGCTCCTCGAGCGCGCCCTGGGTGCGGGCCACGGCGACGATGTGCGCGCCGGCGCTGGCATAGGCGAGGGCAGCGGCGCGGCCGATCCCGCGCGACGCGCCGGTAACGACCGCAAGGCGGCCAGCGAGGGGTTTGTCGGACATGAGGGATCAGACCACGTCGGCGAGGATGGAGAGCTGCTTGGGGCCTTCGCCGATCCGGTCGGTGATCGGGGTCGGGTAGTCGCCCGTGAAGCAATGGTCGGTGAACTGCGGGCGTACGGGATTGCGGGCGGTCTCGCCCATCGCCCGGTAGATGCCCTCCACCGACAGGAAGGCAAGCGAATCGCAGCCGATGTAGCGGCGCATCTCTTCCAGCGTGTGGGTCGCGGCCAGCAGCTTGTCCCGCTCCGGCGTATCGATCCCGTAATAGTCGGGATGGGTGATCGGTGGGCTCGAGATCCGGAAATGCACTTCGCGCGCCCCTGCGTCGCGCATCATCTGCACGATCTTCACGGAGGTGGTCCCGCGGACGATGGAATCGTCGATCAGCACGATCCGCTTGCCTGCAACGACCGAACGGTTGGCGCTGTGCTTCAGCCGCACGCCGAGTTCGCGCACCGACTGGGTCGGCTGGATGAAGGTGCGCCCGACATAGTGGTTGCGGATGATGCCCAGTTCGTAGGGCAGGGCGGCGGCCTGGGCGAAGCCGAGAGCCGCGGGAACGCCCGAATCCGGCACCGGGATCACGACATCGGCCTCGACGGGCGACTCGGCGGCGAGTTCCGCACCCATCCGCTTGCGCACGTCGTAGACCGGCCGGCCATGGACGATGGAGTCAGGCCGGGCGAAATAGATGAACTCGAAGATGCAGGGCCGCGACGGCTGGTTGCCGAACGGCTTGATCGACTCGATCCCGTCCTCCGAGCAGACGACGATCTCGCCGTTCTCCACGTCGCGGACGAACCGCGCGCCGATGATGTCGAGCGCACAGGTTTCGGACGCCAGGATCGGCCTGCCGTCGAGATCGCCGATCACGAGGGGCCGGATGCCGAGCGGGTCGCGGGCGCCGATGAGCTTCTTGTTGGTGAGGCCGACGAAGGCATAGGCGCCCTCGATCTGGAAGAGGGCGTCGATGAAGCGGTCGATGAAGCGGTTCTTGCGGCTGCGGGCAACGAGATGGAGAATCGCCTCCGTGTCGGAGGTGGATTGGCAGATCGCCCCCTCGCGCACCAACTGGCGGCGCAGGGTGAGCCCGTTGGTGAGGTTGCCGTTGTGCGCCACCGCGAACCCGCCGCCGTCCAGTTCCGCGAACAGCGGCTGGACGTTGCGGAGGATGGTCTCGCCGGTCGTCGAGTAGCGCACATGGCCGATGGCGTTCTCGCCCTTCAGCCGCCCGATGGTCTGGGGGTTCGAGAAGGTGTCGCCCACAAGGCCCAGAGCCCGCTCCGACTGGAACCTCTTGCCGTCGAAGGACACGATGCCGGCCGCCTCCTGGCCGCGATGCTGGAGCGCATGCAGGCCGAGCGCCGTGATCGCCGCAGCATCGGGATGCCCGTAGATGCCGAAAACGCCGCACTCCTCGCGCAAGCGGTCGGCATCGAGATCGAAATCGCCGGACATGGGGAATGTCTCACCGGGACAGGAACAATGGGCAAGGGCTTCGGCCGAGCCGTCACGCTGCGTCATCGATGCCTCATATGGCCCCTGCGGGCGAATCAACAACGCCGGAGCCCGCATGGCGGATCACCGGCTGGGTCGGGTCACCGGTTCGTGACACCGGGCGCGGCGTTCGCCCCGGCCAGCTGGCCGAGAACCTTCCGGTCGGCAGTCTTGTAGGAATCGCCGCCATTGTCCGTCCGCCTCTGGCCGTCGGGAACGGCTGGTGCAGCCGGAGCGGCCGGCGCAGCGGGAGCGCCTGGGGCCGTCGCAGGCTCGCCGGGGTCGCCCTGGTTGCGATTGCGGTTCTTCCACTTGGCGATGAAGCCTTCGGGATCGTCGGGCAGGAGCGCGATGATCTGGTCGCCGGTCTCCTTGAGGACCGGCCGCAACTTGGCGGTCTTCACCCAGTCCGGCTGCTGCTTCTCGCCGACCAGCTTGTCGAAGAAGACGAACGCGATGACCGCGATCAGAAGGCCGCGACCGGCGCCGAAGAGGAAGCCGAGCGTGCGGTCGAGCGCGCCGATCTTGGAGTCGAGGATGAGGTCGGAGAGCTTCACCGTGATGAACGACACGATGACGAGCGTGCCGAGGAAGACGGCGGCGATCGAAGCGGCCAGCGCCAGCTGGGCGTTGGGGATGTACTCCCGCGCGTAGGGCAGCACGGCCGGGTGAAGCGCATAGGCGGCCGCGGCCGCCGCGACCCACGAGGCGATGGCGAGGACTTCCCGCGTGAAGCCGCGCACGGCGGCGAGAAGCGCGGAGATCAGGATCACGCCCAGGACGACGAGATCGAGTGCGGTGACCGGCAATTGGCTCATGAGATCCCGGTGTCTTGGCCATGATGTGGACCAGCGCTAGCCGCCGTCCCGCACCGTCGCAGATGTCCAGCATTCCGCGTGACTTATATCCACGTGCGGCGGACGCGTCACCCGGTTTGCGGGCCCTTCAGCGGTTTCGTCCACTCCCGCGTGCCGCGATGCCGGCGACGAGGTCGGTGACGTCGGAGGCCGGCTCGATGGCGATCGGCGGCTTTCCGAGGCTGTCGAGGCCCGCCTTTGGCACCGTTGCGGCCTTGAATCCGAGCTTTGCGGCCTCCTTGATGCGCGCCGCGCCCTGGCTGACCGGCCGGAGCGCCCCGGTGAGCGCGAGTTCGCCCATGTAGACCCGGTCCGCCGGCAACGGCGATCCCGACAGCGAGGACACCAGCGCCGCCGCGGCTGCGACGTCGGCAGCGGGCTCGTTGATTCGCAACCCGCCGGCCACGTTGAGGTAGACGTCGTGCTGCCCGAGCTTCAGCCCGGCATGCGCTTCCAGAACCGCGATGACCATGGACAGCCGGCTCGGATCCCAGCCGACGACGGCGCGGCGCGGCGTGCCGAGGGCGGTCGGGGCGACGAGGGCCTGGAACTCGACGAGCAACGGACGCGTGCCTTCCATCGCCGCGAAGACGGCTGTCCCGGCCGAGCCGGTGTCCCGACCGGCCAGGAACAGGGCTGAGGGGTTGGCCACCTCGGCGAGCCCGAGCCCGGTCATCTCGAAGACGCCGATCTCGTCCGTCGGGCCGAAGCGGTTCTTCACCGCGCGCAGGATGCGGAACTGGTGCGCGCCATCGCCCTCGAAGGAGACGACCGCATCGACCATGTGCTCGACGACGCGCGGACCGGCGATCTGCCCGTCCTTCGTGACGTGGCCGACGAGAATGACGGCGGCGCCGGTGGTCTTGGCGTAACGGATGAGGATCTGCGCCGAAGCCCTGACCTGCGTGACCGTTCCCGGCGCGGCCTCGACCGTGTCCGTCCACATCGTCTGGATCGAATCGATCACCACGAGGCGCGGCGGCTCGCCCTGGCCGAGCGTCGCCACGATGTCCTCGACGCTCGTTTCCGCGGCGAGCTCGACCGGCGACGACGACAGGCCAAGGCGCTCCGCCCGCAGGCGAACCTGCCCCGTCGCCTCCTCGCCCGAAATGTAGACGACCCGGTGGCCGAGCTTCCCGAGCGCGGCGCAGGCCTGGGTCAGCAGCGTCGACTTGCCGATCCCCGGGTCGCCGCCGAGCAGGATCACCGAACCGCGCACGAAGCCGCCGCCGGTGACACGGTCCAGCTCGGCGATGCCGGAGGGAACGCGCGGGGCTTCGTTCTGCGCGCCGACGAGGCCTTCCAGCTTGAAGATGCGGCCACGCCCGCGGGCGCCCGGGCGCGGCGGCGCACCGCCGCCGGCCACCGGCGGTCCGGAGGCCTCCTCGGCCATGGAGTTCCATTCGCCGCAGGCGTCGCATCGCCCCTGCCAGCGGTTGTAGACCGCGCCGCAGTTCTGGCAGACGAAACTGATCGCACGCTTGGCCATCAGCCCCCCACGATCCGGCGCGCGTAGCGGCGGCCGAGCCCGGTGAGGATCTCGTAGCCGACCGTTCCGGCCCTTTCGCCAACGGCGTCGACCGTCAGCGTCGCGTCGATCAGCGATACCGTCGCCCCCCGGTGGACGGCTTCGACCGGCGCGTCGGTCACGTCGATGACGAGGAGGTCCATCGAGATGCGGCCGGCGAAGGGGCAGCGCACGCCGCCCACCATCGCCTCGCCGCCGGAACGCCCGTCGCTGGCGGAACCGGAACGGGGATAGCCGTCCCCGTAGCCGACCGGGACGGTCGCGAGGCGGCGCGGCGAACGGGCGGTCCAGCCGGAATTATATCCCACGGTCTCCCCAGCGCCGATCTCGCGCACCTGGACGATGCGCGCCTCCAGAGTCACGACCGGGCGCATCGGGTTCGGCCGGCCCGGCAACGGGTTGCCGCCGTAGAGCGCGTAGCCGGGGCGCACCATGTCGTGCCGCGCCGCCTCGCCCAGAAAGATGCCCGACGAGTTGGCAAGGCTTCCCGCGATCCCGGGAAACCACGACCGCGCGGCATCGAAGGCCCGAAGCTGCCGGGCGGTGACCGGCGAGCCTTCGGTCTCGCTCTCCACGAAATGGCTCATCAGCAGGCTCGGCCGGAAGGCGAGGGCGCCCGGATCCCGGGCCAGTTCGCGGGCTGCCTCCAGCGGCAGGCCGAGGCGGTTCATGCCGGTATCGACATGGATGGCGGCCTCGCCGGGAACCCCTGTCGCGGCAACGAAGGCGGACCAGTCTGCGATCTCGTCGGGCGAGCCGAGCACCGGCCGCAGCCTGGGCCCGGGATACTGCGCCGCCGTGCCCGCCAGAAGCCCGTTGAGGACATAGATCGTGGCGTCGGGCGCGAGGTTCCGCACCCGTTGCCCCTCCTCGACATGGGCGACGAAGAACGACCGGCATCCGGCCGCCGCGAGAGCGGGCACCGCCGCCTCGATCCCGGTCCCGTAGGCGTCCGCCTTGACGGCCGCCGCGCAGTCCGCGGGTCCCGCGCGCGCCGCCAGCAGCCGCCAGTTGTCGGCGATGGCGCCGGCGTCGATCGTCAGGGTCGCCGGGGCGGGGGCGGGGTCAGGCACGCCGTCGGATCCCGACGCTGTCGCACCGGCGGGGAGCGCGGTTTCTCACATCCGCTCCGGCAGCCCGTCCTCGCGGGCGAGGTTGGTGAAGCGGGTGATGTCGGCGTCGAAGTGCAGCGGGACGGTGCCCGTCGGGCCGTGGCGCTGCTTGCCGATGATGACCTCGGCGCGGCCATGCACCTGTTCCATCTCGGCCTGCCACTTGAAGTGCTCCTCGGTGCCCGGCTTCGGCTCCTTGTTCTTGAGGTAGTACTCCTCGCGGTAGATGAACATGACCACGTCGGCGTCCTGCTCGATCGAGCCGGATTCACGCAGATCGGCCAGCTGGGGCCGCTTGTCGTCCCGGTTCTCCACCTGGCGCGACAGCTGCGACAGCGCCACGACCGGCACGGCCAGCTCCTTGGCGAGCGCCTTGAGCCCCGTGGTGATCTCGGTGAGCTCCTGGACGCGGTTCTCCCCCTTCTTCGAGGAGCCGGAGAGGCGCTGGAGGTAGGCGACGACGCGCGGATCG
>CAZJCW010000073.1:0-642 GCA_964544365.1 uncultured Alsobacter sp. | reverse complement strand
CCCTTCTGCCGCTTCAGGCGGCGGGCGCGGGCGGTGAGCTGGGCGATCGAGATCCCGCCGGTCTGGTCGATGTAGAAGGGAAGCCGCTCCATCTCGCGCGCCGCGTCGGCGACCCGCGTGAAGTCGTCGTCGGTGATTTCGCCGCGGCGGATCTTGTAGGACGCCACGCCCGATTGCTCGGCCACGATGCGGGTCGCCAATTGCTCGGAGGACATTTCGAGCGAGAAGAACCCGACGATCCCCCCGTCGAGCCGCTTGATCGAGCCGTCCGGCTGCCGTTCGCCGACATAGGCCTTGGCCACGTTGAAGGCGATGTTGGTGACAAGGGAAGTTTTGCCCATGGCGGGGCGGGCGGCGATGATCACGAGGTCGGACGGCTGCAGGCCACCCATCATGCGGTCGAGGTCGGTCAGGCCTGTCGAGATGCCGGAGAGCTTGCGTTCGCGCTTGAACGCCTCCGCCGCCATGTCGATGGCGCCGCGCAGAGCCACAGAGAACGTCTGGAACCCGCCCTCGTAGCGGCCGCGCTCGGCAAGTTCGTAGAGGCGGCGCTCGGCGTCCTCGATCTGCTTGCGCGGCGGCTCGTCGACGGGCGCGTCATAGGCGACGTTGACGAGGTCCTCGCCGATGACGATGAGCTGC
>CAZJCW010000072.1:2860-16694 GCA_964544365.1 uncultured Alsobacter sp. | reverse complement strand
CGCATGTCGGCTGCGACACCAGCCAGTGCGGCGCCTGCGTGGTGCATGTCGACGGACGCGCGGTGAAGAGCTGCACCGTCCTCGCCGTCTCCTGCGAAGGAGCCTCGGTGACGACCATCGAAGGCCTGGCCAACGGCACCGAGCTTCACCCGATGCAGGCGGCGTTCCGCGAGCACCATGGCCTGCAGTGCGGTTTCTGCACGCCCGGCATGATCATGACGGCGGTCGACCTGGTGGCGCGCAAGGGCTCCAACCTCGACGAGCACACGATCCGCGAGGAGCTCGAAGGCAACATCTGCCGCTGCACGGGCTACCACAACATCGTCAAGGCGGTCGAAGCCGGCGCCCGCGCCATGGCCGGCCAGGGGCAGAAGATCGCGGCGGAGTGACGGATCTCGCGCAGCGGGGAGGCCCGGCGTCGCCGACCGCCTCCCGCCCGCGCCGATGACCCGTTGGCCTGAACCGACACGCGACCGTCCACACACATTTCGGAGGGAACCATGACATCGACCGGCGTCGGCGCCCCAGTGCGCCGCAAGGAAGACTTCCGCTTCATCACCGGCAAGGGCCAGTACACGGACGACGTGAACCGTCCCGGCCAGACCTACGCCTATTTCGTCCGCTCGCCTCACGCCCACGCCACGATCAAGTCGATCGATGCCTCGGCGGCCAGGGCGAAGCCGGGTGTGCTCGCCGTCCTGACGGGCGACGATCTCGCCGCCGACAAGATCGGTGGCCTGATCTGCGGCTGGATGATCCACAACAAGGACGGCTCGCCGATGAAGGCGGGCGCGCACCCCGCGCTGGCGCAGGGCAAGGTCCGCTACGTCGGCGACCACGTCGCCGTGGTGATCGCCGAGGACTATGCCACCGCCCGCGAGGCGGGCGAGGCGGTCGTCGTCGACTACGGGCTGCTGCCGGCCGTGGTCGACATGAACGCCGCGGTGAAGAAGGGCGCGCCGGTCGTCCACGACGTCGCCGCCGACAACCGGGTCTATGACTGGCACCTGGGCGACAAGGCCGCGACGGACGCCGCTTTCGCCAAGGCCTCGCACGTCACGAAGATCGACCTCGTCAACAACCGCCTCGTGCCCAACGCCATGGAGCCCCGCGCGGCCATCGGCGACTACGACGCGGGCAACGAGGCCTTCACGCTCTACACGACCTCGCAGAACCCGCACGTCGCCCGCCTCGTGCTGTCGGCCTTCATCGGCATCGCGCCCGAGCACAAGCTGAGGGTCATCGCGCCGGATGTCGGCGGCGGCTTCGGCTCCAAGATCTTCATCTATGCGGAAGAGACGGTCTGCGTCTGGGCCGCGAAGAAGGTCGGGCGGCCGGTGAAGTGGGTGGCGGACCGCACCGAGGCGTTCCTGTCCGACGCGCATGGCCGCGACCACGTCACGCATGCGGAGATGGCGCTGGACGACAAGGGCAAGATCCTCGGCCTTCGCGTGAAGACGAAGGCCAATCTCGGCGCCTACCTGTCGACCTTCTCCAGCTGCGTGCCGACGTACCTGTACGCACCGCTGCTGTCGGGTCAGTACGACATTCCCGCGATCTACTGCGAGGTCGAGGGCATCTACACCACGACCGCGCCCGTCGACGCCTACCGCGGCGCGGGCCGGCCGGAAGCGACCTTCGTGATCGAGCGGCTCGTCGAGGTGGCGGCACGCGAGACGGGATCCGACCCGGCGGCCTTCCGCCGGCGGAACTTCGTGCGCAAGTTCCCGCACCAGACGCCCGTCATCATGATGTACGACGCCGGCAACTACGTCGCCTCGCTCGACAAGGCGCTGGAGATGGCCGACTACAAGAACTTCGGCAAGCGCAAGCGCGACAGCGCGCGCCGGGGCAAGCTGCGCGGCATCGGCTTCTCGGCCTACATCGAGGCCTGCGGCATCGCGCCGTCGGCGGCCGTGGGCTCGCTCGGCGCGGGCGTCGGCCTGTGGGAATCGGCCGAGATTCGGGTGAACCCGGTCGGCACGGTCGAGGTTCTCACCGGTTCGCACTCGCACGGGCAGGGACACGAGACCACGTTCGCCCAGCTCGTGTCGGATCGCCTCGGCATCTCCATCGACCAGGTGGCGGTCGTCCACGGCGACACCGACAAGGTGCAGTTCGGCATGGGCACCTACGGCTCGCGCTCCGGCGCGGTCGGCATGAGCGCCATCTCGAAGGCGCTCGACAAGGTCATCGCCAAGGGCAAGAAGGTCGCCGCCTACGCGCTCGAGGCGTCGGCCGACGACATCGACTTCAAGGACGGCCGCTTCTCGGTGGCCGGCACCGACAAGTCGCTGGCCTTCGGCGAGGTCGCGCTGCAGGCCTACATCGCCCACAAGTTCTCCGGCCAGGAGCTGGAGCCGGGGCTGAAGGAGGGGGCGTTCTACGATCCCACCAACTTCACCTTCCCCTCCGGCGTGCACATCTGCGAGGTCGAGGTCGATCCCGAGACGGGCGTGACCAAGATCGAGCGGTGGACCGCGGTGGACGACTTCGGCAACGTCATCAATCCGATGATCGTCGAGGGACAGGTTCACGGCGGCATCGCGCAGGGCGTCGGCCAGGCGCTGCTGGAAGGCGCCCACTACGACGCGAACGGCCAGCTCGTGACGGCGTCCTACATGGACTACTGCATGCCGCGCGCGGACGACCTTCCGTCCTTCGCCGTCGGCACGACGGTGACGCCGTGCCCCTCGAACCCGCTCGGGATCAAGGGTTGCGGCGAGGCCGGCGCCATCGCCGCGCCGCCCGCGGTGATCAACGCCATCACGGACGCGGTCGGGCACGAGGACGTGACCATGCCCGCAAGCCCGCAGGTCGTGTGGCGCGCCGCCCAGAAGGCGTTGCGCAAGCAGGCCGCCGAATGAGCTGACCGGACGGCGGAGGGCCGCGCGCCCTCCGCTTCCGGCGACGACATTTCATCTGCCCTTCCGAGGAACACACCCATGTACGCCTTTTCCTATGTGAGCCCGAAGACGGTTCGCCAGGCGGCGTCCGCCCTGGCCAAGGCCGAGGACGGCAAGCTGCTCGCCGGCGGCCAGACGCTTCTGCCCACGATGAAGCAGCGCCTCGCCGCGCCTTCGACCCTGATCGACCTCGGCAAGGTCGAGGGGATGACGGGCATCGAGACCAAGGGCCGCACGGTCGTCATCGGCGCCATGACGAAGCATGCCGATGTCGCGACGTCGGCCGTCGTGCAGCAGGCCATCCCGGCGCTGGCAGCCCTTGCCGAGGGCATCGGCGACCCGGCGGTGCGCAACCGTGGCACGATCGGCGGCTCGATCGCCAACAACGACCCGGCGGCCGACTATCCGGCAGCGGCGCTGGCGCTGGGCGCGACGATCGTCACGAACAAGCGCAAGATCGCCGCCTCCGACTTCTTCAAGGGCCTGTTCGAGACGGCGCTCGAGCCGGGCGAGATCGTCGTGAAGGTGGCGTTCCCGATCCCGTCGAAGGCGGCCTATGCGAAGTTCCCGAACCCGGCGTCGCGCTACGCGCTGACGGGCGTCTTCGTCGCCAAGCGCGGCTCCGATGTCCGCGTCGCGGTGACCGGCGCTGGCGCCAGCGGCGTGTTCAGGGCCGCCGCCCTGGAGGAGGCGCTGAAGAAGCGCTTCTCGCCGAAGTCGCTCGAAGGGGTGACGCTGCCGGCCAAGGGCCTCAACGGCGATATCCACGCCTCCCCGGAGTATCGCGCGCACCTGATCGTCGTCATGGCCAAGCGGGCCGTGGCGGCCGCCATCGCCAAGTAAGCGCGGCTTCGCAAGCGCGGCGTCCAGACCCGGCCTGCCGTCCCCCGGGACGACGGGCCGCGCCTCACGCGGTCGCGTCATGGCTGCTCCACGGGGGTCGGGCTTGTCCCGGCCCCTTTGGTCTTTATGTCAGTTCCTGCAATCCGCGCGGCCCCGTAGCGTTGAGGCGACGGTCCGGCGGGATCGCCCGATGCCGAAAGTCGATCCATGACCCTTCAGACCCAGGCGCCGCGCGCGCTGCCGACCTCCATCGACGAAACCGTCGCTCTTCTGGACGCTGGTCGCTATGTCGCCGACCGGTCGTTGGCGACGGTGATCTTCCTGGCGCTTCGGATGGGGCGGCCGATCCTGCTGGAAGGGGAGGCGGGGGTCGGCAAGACCGAGATCGCCAAGGTGCTGGCGCAGACCCTGGGCCGAAAGCTGATCCGGTTGCAGTGCTACGAGGGGCTCGACGTCGCCTCCGCGGTCTACGAGTGGAACTATGCCGGCCAGATGATGGCGATCCGCCTCGCCGAGGCGCAGGGATCCGTGGACCGGTCGCGGCTGGAGGAGGACATCTTCTCGGAGCGCTATCTGGTGAAGCGGCCCCTGCTGCAGGCGTTGACGCCGGATCCCGCCGGCGCGCCGATCCTGCTGATCGATGAGCTGGATCGCACGGACGAGGCCTTCGAGGCGTTCCTGCTCGAGATCCTCAGCGATTCGCAGGTGACGATCCCCGAACTTGGCACGATCCGGGCCGAGCATCCGCCGATCGTGATCGTGACCTCGAACCGGACCCGCGAGATCCACGACGCGCTGAAGCGGCGCTGCCTGTATCACTGGGTCGATTATCCGAGCGCGGAGCGGGAACTGGCCATCCTGCGGGCCAAGGCGCCGCAGGCACCTGCCCGGCTGTCGAAGGAGATCGTCGCGTTCGTCCAGGCGATCCGGGCGCAGGACCTGTTCAAGGTCCCGGGGGTTGCGGAGACGCTGGACTGGGCGGCGGCGCTGGTGGAACTCGACGCCGTGGCGCTGGACCCGACCCTCGTCTCCGACACGCTCGGGGTGCTGCTGAAGTACCAGGACGACATCCAGAAGATGCAAGGCTCCGCGGCGAAGGCGATCCTCGACCAGCTCAAGGCCGAGGTGACCAACGTGAAGAAGACCGTGTGACGGCGATGGCCTGCCGTTTCAGGCGCAACCCGATGCCCTTGACGATCCGCACGGCGGGCCGGCCGAGTGCCGTGCGGTCCCGACGGACGGTCGGGGGCGCGCGCGACAAGGCCGCCGAAGGTAAGGGACCGACGCTTCCCGCGTCTGGCGTGCCTGCCCCGCAAGTTTGTCATCGCGAGGCGCCTAGCCACCATGGGTTGCGCCAGCAGGGGGAGGTCGCAGGATGAGCGATCATTCCGGCACGATGCTGACGCCGGGCGGCGAGGGCCGCCTCGCGGAAAACATCGCCTTCTTCGGGCGGGCGCTGCGGGACGCCGGGCTCCCGGTGGGACCGGGCGCCGTGCTCGACGCGCTGGCGGCGGTGGAGACGGCGCGGGTCGGGACGCGCGCGGACTTCTACTGGACCCTGCACGCGGTCTTCGTGAAGAAGCACGAGCATTCGGACATCTTCGACCAGGCTTTTCGCATCTTCTGGAGGCGCAAGGCTCTCGTCGAGAAAATCATCGCCACGCTGTCGCCGATTTCGCCCGGGGCCAAGGAAGAGAAGCCGAAGAAGCCCGACGCCGGCGCACTGCGTGTGGCCGAGGCCCTCCTCAAGCAGACGAAGCGGGAGGAGGAGAAGCCGGAGGAACAAACGGAATTCTCCGCCAGGCTCACGGTCTCCGAGCGCGAGATCCTGCAGTCGCGGGACTTCGCCCAGATGACGGCCGAGGAAATCGCCAGGGCGCAGCGCGCCATCGCCATGCTCCGGTTGCCCGACGACCGGATCGCCACGCGCCGGATGATCGCGTCGTCGCGCGGCTCGCGGATCGATCCGCGACGGTCGTTCCGCCGTTCGTTGAGGGCTGGCGGGGCCGTGATCGACCTGGCCTACCGGGATGTCGAGCTGAAACATCCGCCGCTGGTGGCGCTTTGCGACATCTCCGGCTCGATGGCCGACTACACGCGGCTTTTCCTGCATTTCCTGCACGCGCTCACCGACTCGCGCCGACGGGTCCACACCTTCCTGTTCGGGACGCGGCTGACCAATGTCAGCCGTTCGCTGAAGAGCCGCGACCCCGACGAAGCGCTGGCGCTGTGCTCCACGCAGGTGCAGGACTGGTCGGGAGGCACCCGCATCGCCACCTGCCTGCATGAGTTCAACCGCCGCTGGTCGCGTCGCGTGCTGGGGCAGGGCGCCGTGGTTCTCCTTTTCACGGACGGGCTCGAGCGCGACGGGACCGACGATCTGGCGCGGGAGATGGACAGGCTGCACCGCTCGTGCCGGCGGCTCGTCTGGCTGAACCCGCTGCTGCGCTTCGGCGGTTTCGAGGCGAAGGCACAGGGAATCCGGGCGATGCTGCCGCATGTCGACGAGTTTCGGCCGATCCACAACCTGCAGTCCATGGACGCCCTGATCCGGGCGCTCGGCGAGGACGGCAGCGAGGATGCCAACCCGCGCCGGTGGATGCGGCGCGTGGCCTGAGTGCCGCGACGGCCGGCGCGAGACGGGTGGCGTCTGCCCCCGGAGCGGCGCATCATCGAGCCGTTCCGTGCGGCGGGCACCAAAGCCTGGAGTTTGGACCATGATGGAGGACGCGATGCTTTCGACCGACGACGACATCCTCAATCGTGCCGAAGCCTGGAAGCGCGAAGGCAAGGGCGTCGCAATCGCCACGGTGGTCGAGACCTGGGGCTCCGCGCCGCGGCCCGTCGGGAGCCATCTGGTGATCGACGAGGACGGAAACTTCCTCGGCTCTGTGTCCGGCGGCTGCGTCGAGGGCGCGGTGGTGACGGAGGCCATCGACGTGATCGGCAGTGGCGCGCCGCGCATGCTTGAGTTCGGGGTCGCTGACGAGACGGCATGGCGGGTCGGGCTGTCATGCGGCGGGCGCATCCGCGTCTTCGTCGAGAAGGTGGGTTAGGACATCGCCATGGACCTCTCACTCCTCTCCGCCCTCAATGCCGAGCGAGCCGCCCGGCGCGCCGCCGTCCTCGTGACCCGTACGGCGGACGGCGCGCAGCGCCTTGTCCGGGAGGCGGAGGTCGCAGCCGACCCGCTGGCTGACCTGATCCGGGAGCGGCTCCGCACCGGCAAGAGCGGGATGGCCGAGACGCCCGAGGGGGAGGTCTTTCTGACCGTGCAGGTGCCGCCGGTGCGCATCCTCGTGACGGGCGCGGTGCACATCTCCCAGGCGCTTGCGCCAATGGCGGCGCTGCTCGGCCATGACGTGATCATCGTCGATCCGCGAACCGCCTTCGCGACGCCCGAACGTTTCCCAGGCGTGGCGCTGTATGCGGAATGGCCCGAGGAGGTGCTGCCGCGCCTCGGCATCGACCGCTACACCGCTTTCGTCGCGCTGACGCACGACCCGAAGATCGACGATCCGGGCCTGCGGCTCGCCCTCGCGTCGGCGTGCTTCTATGTCGGCGCCCTTGGCTCCCGGAAGACGCACGGCAAGCGCGTCGAGCGACTGCTGGAGGCCGGCTTCACGGCGGAGCAGGTCGGTCGGATCAAGGCGCCCATCGGCCTCAACATCGGCGCGATCAGCCCGGCGGAGATTGCCCTGTCGATCCTCGGCGAGATCACGGCTGCGCTGCGGCTGGATCCCGCGACCGGAGCGAAGAAGGGGAGCGCGTGACCATGGCGCGGACCCCGCAATGAAGTTTGGCCCTGTCCCGCTCGACGACGCCCTGGGTGGAATCGCGGTGCACTCCGTCCGGGCCGGCGAAGCCGTCGTCAAGAAGGGCACGGCGATCGGCGCGGCAGAGTTGGCCAGCCTTCGAGCGGCCGGCATCGACTCCATCGTCGTGGCGCGGTTCGAGCCGGGTGACGTGCCGGAGGACGAGGCGGCGCGCCGCCTTGCGGTTGCCGCCGCCGGCGAGGGTGTGCGGGTCGAGCGCCCCTTCACGGGGCGCAGCAACCTGTTCGCCGAACATGCCGGCGTTCTGGTCGTGGATGCGGCGGCGATAGGGCGGATCAACGCCGTCGACGAGAGCGTCACCGTCGCCACCCTTCCCGCCTTCCGCTGTGTGGAAGAGGGGGAAATGGTGGGAACGGTCAAGATCATCCCCTTTGCCGTGCCCGAGGCCATGTTGGAGAGGGCGAAGGACGCGGCCGGGGCCGATGCGCCGATCCGGGTCGCGGCTTTTCGACCCCTGCGCGTCGGCGTGGTCTCGACACTGCTGCCGGGCCTCAAGCCTTCCGTGATCCGCAAGACCATCGGCGTGCTGCAGGGGCGCCTCGGCCCCGCAGGAGCGGCGATCGTCGCCGAGCGCGAGGTTCCCCACGACGCCGCGGCACTGACGGAGGCGTTGGCGACCCTGGCCGGCGGCGGCGTCGACCTCATCGTCGTGTTCGGTGCCTCGGCCATCACCGACCGGCGCGACGTGATCCCCGCCGCGCTGGAACGGGCCGGCGGCCGGATCGAGCATTTCGGCATGCCGGTCGATCCCGGCAACCTGCTGTTGATCGGCAGCCTGGGCGCCATGCCCGTGCTGGGCGCGCCGGGCTGCGCGCGCTCGCCGAAGGAGAACGGCTTCGACTGGGTGCTGCAGCGGCTGCTCGCCGGCCTGCCGGTGACGCGGGACGAGATCGTCGGCATGGGGGTCGGGGGACTGCTCATGGAAATCGTGCAGCGCGGCCAGCCGCGCGAGGCGCATGCGGGGGAGGGCGACTGATGCGTACGACGTTGACCGGGATCGCGGCGATCGTGCTCGCCGCAGGCCGCTCAAGCCGCATGGGGACGCAGAACAAGCTGGTTCAGGACTTCGGCGGGAAGCCGATGGTGCGGCAGGTTGCGGAATCCGCCCTTGAGAGTGGCGCTTCGCCAGTCGTTGTCGTTTGTGGCCACGACGAGGCTGCCATCCGCGATGCCTTGGCGGGGCTGGCGGTGCACGTCGTGTCCAACCCCGACTACGCTGACGGCCTTTCGACATCGCTGAAGGCCGGGATCGCGGCTCTTCCCGACGAGACCGACGGCGTCGTCGTGCTCCTGGGCGACATGCCGCTGGTGCGTTCGACCCTCATTCGACGGCTCGTGGCGGCCTTCGAGGCGGAGCCGGGCGGGCTGGCTGCCGTGCCGATCCATGACGGCGACTGGGGCAATCCCGTTGTCATCGCCCGCGCCCTGTTCGCCGAGACGGCGGGGCTCAGCGGCGATGCGGGTGCCCGCAAGCTGCTGGAGCAGCGCAAGGACAGCGTGATCGAAGTTCCGGCCGACGACACGGTGACCCTGGACGCCGATACGCCCGACGCGCTGGAAGCGCTCCGCCGGCGGCAGGGCTAGCATTCCCGTCGCGTCTGCGCGTGGCCTGGGGCTGCCGATCGCGCGGACTGGTTGCCCCGGGTTCCCGTCCCGCACCATCGTCGTACCGCTGACGGCGGCCGAGGGGCAGGCTGGGAGGGAACGGGCGGCGGGGCCCGGCTCATTACCAGCAGGACGATGGTCACGGTGTCTTGCGAGGCAGGCGTGACCGTTGGGCTGGCATGTCGTCGCGGGTGGTTGATCTCGGGTCGGTGGGCCATAGCTGCACGGCTGACGCCCACGGGCAGGCGCGCGGCCTCGGGGCAGGCGCAACAGGAACGGAAGAAGCAATACGATGACGGCTCCGGTGGTGGTTTTCGGCGGGACGGGCGGGATCGGCGGCGCGACGGCGGCCGCGCTCAGGGAGAAGGGGCGGGCGGTTCATCTCGTCGCGCGGGACGAGGCGAGACTGCGGGCGGCGGCGGCGTCGATCGGCGCCGGATACAGCGTGGCAGACGTCGAGGATGCCGGTTCGATCAAGCGCGCCGTCGCGGAAGCGGCGGCAGCGGGCGGGGGCCGGTTGTCGGGCCTGTGCTACGCGGTGGGCACGATCACGTTGAAGCCGCTGTCTCGCCTCACCGAAGCGGATTTCGAGCGGGACTTCCGCATCAACGCACTCGGTGCCGCGCAGGCGGTACAGGCCGCCCTGCCGGCGCTGAAGGAGGAGGCCGGCGCGTCCATCCTGCTGTTTTCGACCGTGGCGGTGGCGCAGGGCTTCACGGCGCATGCATCGGTCGCCATGGCGAAAGGGGCGGTCGAGGGACTGACGCTGGCGCTCGCCGCCGAGCTCGCGCCGAGGATCCGGGTGAACTGCATCGCCCCCTCGCTCACGCGGACGGCGATGGCGGCGACGCTGACAGCCAACGAGTCGATGGCTTCGGCCATCGCCCAGCTGCATGCGACACAGCGTCTCGGCGAACCGGCCGACATCGCGCCGCTCGCCGCGCTCCTGCTCTCCGGCGATGCCGGATGGATCACCGGACAGGTGATCGGTGTCGACGGCGGGCGCTCCACGTTGCGAACGAAGGGCTAGAAGCGTGCCCGGTGCGCGGGCCGGCTGGTCCGGCCCGTCGCGGACGGCAGCGGTCCGGGCTGGCGGCGCCGGCCTGTCAGCAGTCCTTCATGTCTGCTGCTAATCAATTGATCTTCATGGGGAATTTACAACTCAACCCGGATCGTGAACCATTGTGTTCTTGGTGCATTCTCCGGGGCGGCTCGGGGCGTATCCCGGGCCTGTCGCCTTCCCCGGAGGGAAGGAGGGTTCATGGTTTCGCCGGACTTCATCAAGCAGCTCAACGGCTATGGCCTGACGACGGCGCGCATACTCTACCGGATGCCGGACTACCCGGCCCTGCTGCAGACCTATGTCTGGCAGGACTATGACGTTGCGCCGGATTTTCCGGTGCTCAACGGGTTCCTGTCGTTCTGGCGCAGCGAACTGGAAGGGCCGCTCCACTCGGTGCAGGTGGCCCATGCCAAGCTCCTGAAGCCGGCGGAACTGACGCTACGATCGGGCGAATTCCGGCTTCACTAGGCCTGCATCAAGGTCCGGCGGATCGCTCCTCGCGTCGCCACGCTCCCCGATTCCGGAGCGTGAGGGTCGACGAATGTCCAACACGGCTTGGCCGCGAAGCCGTCGTGCGGTACATCATCGCGTCCCCGAGGGCGTAGCCTTCGCGCAAATGGTGTCATGGCGTCCGCTGCAATCAAGACCTCCGAGATCCTGGCTGGCCTTGCAGCGGGACAGAGCGCCGGCCGCATCACGGTGCGGGAGGTCATCGGTGCGTTGGGCGAGCGGGCGTATTCCCTTCTGATCGTCGTGCTGGCCCTGCCGAACTGCCTGCCCATGCCCCCGCCGATCCCGCTGATCTGCGGCATTCTGCTGGCGCTCGTCGCGGTTCAGATCTTCACCGGCCGGCCGCAGCCCTGGCTTCCGCAGCGTCTGCTGGACAGGAGCCTGTCAAGGAAGGACGTCGCGAAGGCAGCGGATCGGGCGGTGCCCTGGCTGCGCTGGCTGGAGAAGGTGGCCCGGCCACGGTTCGGCGTGTTCGCGTCGGACGCCGCGATGCGGCTCATCGGCATCGCACTGCTTGCGTTCTCGCTCGCGCTTGTGTTCGCGGCACCGATCATCGGCCAGATCCCGCTCGGTCTCGGGATCGCGCTGATCGGGCTCGGTCTCGTGGAGCGGGACGGCTATGTCGTGATCGGCGGGCTGGTGGTCGGAATGATCGGGACGAGCCTGAGCCTCGGCTTCATCGTGGCACTGGTGGCCGGTGCCGAGGCGATGTTCTGACGTTCAGGCCACGGCGCGGGCTCGCGTGCGCAGCACATCGGCGGGATTGGCGAGCAACGCGTCGATTTCCGCGGCGGGGACGGGCCGGCAGAAGAGATAGCCCTGCAACTGGTGGCAGCCGACAGCCTGGAGGAAGCGCTGCTGCTCGAGCGTTTCGACGCCTTCGGCGGTGACCGTGAGGCCGAGGGCGCGGCCGAGATGCACGACGGAGTGGACGAGGATCGCGCTCTCGCCGGTGGACTCCATCGATTCCAGGAAGGACCGGTCGATCTTGATCTTGTCGAAGGCGAAGCGGCGCAGATAGATCAACGACGAGTATCCGGTGCCGAAGTCGTCGAGCGCGAAGCGGAAGCCGCGGGCGCGCAGTTCCATCATGGCGTTCTCGGCGGTGTCGGCGTCCTCGACGATCACGCCTTCTGTCAGTTCGAGCTCGACGCGGGCGGGATCCATGTCCTCCTCGGCGACGATGCGCGCGACCGTCTCGACGAAGTCGGCGTGGCGGAACTGGATCGGCGAGACGTTGACCGCAACGCTGATGCCGGACCAGTGGCGGCCGTCACGGCACGCCCTGCGCAGCACCCACTCGCCGAGCAGGCCGACGAGGCCGCGCTCCTCGGCGATGGGGATGAAGTTGGCGGGGGGGATCGGCCCGAAAACGGGATGGTTCCACCGCACAAGCGCCTCGACTCCCATCACCTTTCGGCCGTCGGCCGAGAATTGCGGCTGGTAGACGATACCGAGTTCGTCGCGCGTGATGGCGTCGCGAAGATCGTCCTCCACTGCCTTGCGCAGGCGCAGAGCGTCGTCCATGCCGAGCTCGAAGAAGCAGAACCGGTTGCGACCCTCGTTCTTGGCCCGGTAGAGCGCGAGGTCGGCCAGCTTCATGATCCGCTCGCGCTCGCGACTGTCGCTTGGGGCAATGGCGATGCCGATCGAGACGCCGACGCTGACCTGCCCGCCGGACAGCTGGAACGGAGACTGCACGGCCTCCAGCACGCGCTGGGCGAGGGCAGCGCTGTCGCCCGGTCCCTTGACCCGGGTCTGGATGATGGCGAACTCGTCGCCGCCGAAGCGCGACAGCATGTCGGCGCCGCGCAGGGCGTCGCCAAGGCGGCGCGCAACCTGGCGGATCAGTTCGTCGCCCGCCTCATGGCCGAGCGTGTCGTTGACCTCCTTGAAACGGTCGAGGTCGAGGAAGAGGACGGCGACACTCTCGCCGCTGTCGCGGATGCGCGACAGTTCGCTGTCGAGGCGCTTGGTGAAGTGGACCCGGTTCGGCAGGCCGGAAAGCGGATCGTGGTGGGCGAGGTGGTTGGCCTGTGCCTCGCGGTTCACGAGATCGGTCGTCACGAAGCGCACATGGGCGAACATGAAGGCCGAGAAGACGCCGATGGCCAGAAGGGCGATCAGAATGGATGGGAAGACGTGCTCCATCACGTTGTCGCCCGGCCGCTCCGGCGTCCAGACGAAGCGCGGCTGTCGCGCGCCCTCGAGGCCGACGATGTAGAGGGCCGCCGGTGAAACGCTCGGGCCGGTCTCCACGCGCAGGTCGTCGAACCCCGACATGAGTGCCCCGTCACGCAGGCCATCGGCCGTCAGGGGGCGCGTGGCGACGGCGATCAGTCCGCCGAAGGCGCCTTCGGCCGTGGCCTCGTCCGGCAGGGCCATGCCGACGACTATCCGCGTCGTGACGCCGTCGTGCAGGATGCGAGCGACACCGGTCGCGGCGGCAAGAGCGGCCGGGCTTGTGGCGTTGGCCAGCCGTCCGTCCCGGCGCAGGGCCAGCTGCCCGACCCGGTCGCGCACATCCGCCAGGACCCCGGCGAGGAGGGGTCGGCGCATGGCAAAGGCCCGCTGGTCGGCCGGCGCGTCGTCGGCGCGCCCGGTGACGACGAAATCCTCGGGCGTGACGATGAAGCTCGCCTCGAAGTCGAAATGATCCTCCAGGGCGACGCCGATCTGCTGCTGTGCCCTGGCGCCATCCATGGGCCAACGCAACGCCTCGAGCGTTTCCGGTGCGGCGGCGATGCGCGCGAGATCTTCGAGTGTCTGCCGCTTGCGGCTTTCTATCGCGCCGACCAGCTGCGTCCGTTGGCGTTCGACGGCAAGTTCATTCGTGCGCTGGCCGGTCCATATCAGTCCGCCGACAGCGAGCGACAGCATGGCAAGCAGAATGCCTGCAACAGGCCAGACGATCCGGGCCGTCGCAGCATTCGGTGCCAGAAGTCCCGTGCTCGGCGGCATTCCTGAAATCCGAGGACAATGAATACGTGATCATTGTCACAGCTTTCCTACCGATCAGTTTCAGCCTCGTGCTCAAGGTGCAGGAAATTGATCCGCATCGCTACGGATCC
>CAZJCW010000072.1:0-2760 GCA_964544365.1 uncultured Alsobacter sp. | reverse complement strand
GCAGCCCGCAGCGCCGCGGACCAGCGCTCGCGCAGGTCGTGGAAGTAAGGCTCGCCTGCCTCGATGCGGTGGACGAGGTCCGGCGCCAGCGCATCGCGGCGCAGGGTGACAATGTCGATAGGCAGGCCGACACCGAGATTCGAGCGCATCGTCGAATCCATCGAGATGAGTCCCAGCTTCAGCGCATCGGCCAGGCTCGTGCCGTAGGTCACCGCGCGATCGAGGATCGGCTTGCCGTACTTGTGTTCCCCGATCTGGAGGTAGGGCGTCTCGATCCCGCATTCGATGAAGTTGCCGGCGGCATAGAGCATGAAGAGGCGGGGCGCGGACCCCTTGATCTGACCGCCGATCAGGATCGACACATCGAACTTGATCCCCGCCTCGTCAAGGCTGCGCCCGTCGACCGCCCGCACCTTGTGGACGGCCCGCCCCACAAGCTGGGCCGCGCGGAACATCGTCGGCGCGGCCAGCAGCGTTTCGGTCTCGCCGGTCTCGTCGTTCTCGATGCCCTCGGTCAGGAAGCTGACGACCGACTGCGAGATCGACAGGTTGCCCGCGGTCGCCAGCGCGATGACGCGCTCACCGGGGCGCTCGAAGACGTGGAGCTTGCGGAAGGTCGAGATGTTGTCGAGGCCCGCATTGGTGCGGGTGTCGGCAATCATCACGAGGCCCTCGCGAACGAGGATGCCGGCGCAGTAGGTCATCGGTCACGCTTTCCCTGATGGGCTCCGGTTCCGCCGCGTCACGACTGCGACTGGTGCTGCGTCATCACACGGATCGTCACGCCGAGCCACTCCTGGCCACCGCCGAAGCGCGTTCCCCTGACGGGCGCCGCGCCGTCGGCATCGAGGCCCATGGCCACGCGGACATGACCGACGCTGGGACAGATGTCGTAGGCGGCGTCGAAGGCAACCCAGCCAAGACCGTCCACGAAGGCTTCCGCCCACGCATGGCTCGTTCCGCCGCCGTCCGTATCCGGATCCGCCCGGTAGCCGCTGACGTAGCGGGCCGGGATGCCGACATGGCGCGCGCCGGCGATGAAGGCGTGGGTGAAGTCCTGCGACATGCCCTTCCTTGCGCCGAAGGCCTCCACGGCGTTGGCGGCGGCGGTGCCCTGTGTCGCCGGCATCAGGGTCATCGACTGGTGGAGGGCGGTCTTGAGGGCGTGCAGGCGGGTGAGCGTGTCGGGTCCGGCGGCTTCGACCGCCGCGCGTGCGAAGTCGCCGAGCGCCTCGTCGGCGAGGGTGAGGGGCGTCTCCCGCAGGAAGAGGGACGGCGGAAACCGCTCCACCGTTCCGCGGATGACGCCCGCGGTGTCGTGGGTCTCGACCTCGCCGTCGACGGTGACCGCCATGCGGTCGACCGGGCCGGCGACCGACAGGCCGTGGGTGATGTTGGCGAAGGCGTCCTCGCCTGGATTCAGCCGTGAGTCCGTGTCCACGTCGATGCGCCAGTGCACCACGAACTGGCCGTCATGGTTGCGCGGCGTCAGGCGCAGCGTCTGGATCAGCGACTTCGCGGGCGGCGCGTAGTCGTAGACCGTCTGGTGGGACACGCGAATGCGCATGGTGTGGTCCTGTCGCGGCAACCGGCCGGCCGCCGGTACCGCTCCCTCCGTCATAAGAGGTACTGGTCGGTGATGGCAGCGCCCAGCTTGTTGTTGTCCACGATGAAACTGTCGATGAACTCGTGCAGCCCCGTCTTGAACACCTCGTCGATGTTGGTGTTCTCGAGCCGGGTCAGGATCGACCGGGACAGGCGCTGCGAGGGACCCTGACGACCGTATTTCCGGCCGATCTCGTCGAGGAACCGCACGATGTTCTCGTAGGACGCAGCCAGAGACCTCGGCATCTGCCGGTTGAGGATGAGCAGGTCCGCCACCAGCCAGGGCTTCAGGCTCTCGCGGTACACCCAGTGATAGGCGGTCAGGGCGGAGACTTCGCGCAGGATCGTCGACCACTGGAAGTAGTCGAGGCTTCCTCCCACCCGCTCCGTTTCGGGCAGGAGCACGTGATACTTCACGTCGAGGATGCGCGCAGTGTTGTCCGCCCGCTCGATGTAGACGCCCATGCGCGAGAACCAGTAGGCATCCGAGCGCAGCATAGAGCGGTAAGCCGACCCGTCGAAGGCGAGCGAGACGGACTTCACCCACTCCAGAAACCGCGCGAACTCCTCGCGGGTCATCTTTTGCGAGTCGTATTTCCGCAGTTCGAGATAGGCGCCGTTGATGGCTTCCCACATCTCGCCGGTGAGCGCCGTCCGCACGGCCCGCGCGTTCGAGCGCGCGACCTCGAAGCAGTTGCGGATCGAGGACGGGTTGTCGGGGTTGAAGGCCAGGAACTCGCTGACCGTCCGCTCGTTTGCGGCACCGTGGTGCTGGTCGAACGTATCGGCCGCGCCCGCCGTGAGGACGGCGCTGCGCCATTCGTTGCCCGCGCCGCCATAGGCAGCCGGGAGGGTGGCGAGCCTTGCCGTCGCGTCGAGGACGCGTGCCAGGAACTCGGCCCGCTCGATGTAGCGGGAGACCCAGTAGAGGTTGTCGGCGGTCCGGCTAAGCTTCGAGCACCCAGGTGTCCTTGGTTCCGCCGCCCTGGCTGGAATTCACCACCAGAGATCCTTCCTTCAAGGCGACGCGGGTCAGCCCGCCCGGCACGATGCGCACCTTGTCCGAGCCCGACAGCACGAAGGGCCGCAGGTCGACGTGCCGCGGCGCGACGCCGGAGGCCACGAAGGTCGGGCAGGTCGACAGCGCCAGCGTCG
>CAZJCW010000071.1:0-16717 GCA_964544365.1 uncultured Alsobacter sp. | reverse complement strand
AGTTCAGCGTCGTGACGATCGACCAGCGGTCCATCTGGCCCTGGTTGATCTGCTGGGTGCCGTGGTAGAGGCCAGACGTGTCGCCCAGGCCCACCGTGTTGGCCGTCGCGAACAGGCGGAAAGCTGGATGGGGCCGGATGACGCGCTTCTGGTCGAGCAGGGTCAGCTTGCCGGAAATCTCGAGGACCCGCTGGATCACGAACATCACGTCCGGCCGTCCGGCGTCATACTCGTCGAACACCAGGGCGATGTTGTTCTGCAGGGCCCAGGGCAGGATGCCGTCCTGGAACTCCGTCACCTGCTTGCCGTCCTTCAGCACGATCGCGTCCTTGCCGACGAGGTCGATGCGGGACACGTGGCTGTCCAGGTTGATGCGGATGCACGGCCAGTTCAGCCGCGCAGCCACCTGCTCGATATGCGTCGATTTGCCGGTCCCATGGTAGCCGGTCACCATCACGCGGCGATTGCGCGCGAAGCCCGCAAGGATCGCAAGCGTGGTGTCCCGGTCGAACAGGTAGTCCGGGTCGAGGTCCGGGACATGGGCGTCCGGCGCCGAATAGGCGGGGACTTCCATGTCGGTCTCGATGCCGAACAGCTGGCGTGCGGACACCTTCATGTCCGGGAGGCCCGGCATCTTCTCAATCGTGGCAGACATGAATCCTCTCAGGGCAGAGCCGGCCCGGGGGCCTCGCTGGGCCTGCCCATGCGGCGCGCCGCACGGCAGACGGACCTGCCACCGTGTTTAAGGGCTTAGGTGACGGGTGGCAATTCGCATCCTGGCCAAGGACATCCCGGCCGGGGGGAAAGGCGACGCACGGCGGACGGATGATCGCCATCAGGCAAAGCCGCCGGCCTTCAGCGTGTTGTAGGCGTTGATCACCTCTCGCAGCCGGTCCTCGTAGGACCGGTCGCCGCCATTCGCGTCGGGGTGCACCTGCTTCACGAGCTGCTTGTAGCGCGCCTTGACGGTCGCTGCATCGGCCGTCTCCTCCAGGCCGAGCGCCTCGAAGGCGCGGCGCGCGACCGGGCCGACCCCGGGCCGGGACGGTTCGGTGGCGACCCGGCCGGCGAATCCGGCCGCGCGGAACACGCCGAGCGGGTCGTCGTAGACGTACTCCGCGGAATGTTCGCCGCCCTTCTTCTGCCCGGCGCCCGGGCCCGTGCCCATGTTCCAGGTCGGGCGATGGCCGACCACCGCTTCCTTCTGGTAGCGGGCGATGGCGTCGTCGGTCATGCCGGCGAAGTAATTGTATGACTGGTTGTAGGCCCGGACATGTCCGAGGCAGAAGCGCCAGTACTGGCCCTCGTTGCCCCGGCCCTTGGGTGCGCGGTGGTCGCCACGCTCCTTGCAGCCCGGATGCTCGCAGGTCGGTGCCTCGACGCGCGCGCCCGGGTCCTCGGCTCGCTTGGGCCGCGTCCGGATTCTGTCGAAGATGCGCGAGTTGAGGTTCATGTTCCTCGCATTATGGTGGGACGGGGCTCCCCCGCAAGCCGGGGAGCCCGTAAAAGGTCGCTTGACACGCGTGCGACGCAGGGCCGCGATGCCGAGAAGACCGGAAGTCGGCCACGCTAGTCTCGAAGACGTTGACATTTCCTCCCGCTGGACGAACGGCAGCCGGGAAGTCCGAAGGAGCCGCGCATGCAGGTCAGATCGTCCATCCTGGGCAAGCTCACGCAGGGCCTGCACCCGGTCACCATCGAGGTCGTCGACGAATCCGAGCAGCACCGTGGCCATGGCGGCTGGCGGGAAGGCGGCGAGACGCATTTCCGCGTCCGCGTCGTCTCCGAGGCCTTTCGCGGCAAGAGCCGGGTCGAGCGTCACCGCATGGTGAACGGCCTGCTCGCGGACGAGCTTGCCGGCCGCGTCCATGCGCTGGCCATCTCGGCGAAGGCGCCGGGGGAGTAGGAGGAGCGGCGGCGCTCCCCGACCGCCTGGCCGAATCCGGTTCCTATTTCACGCGCTCGAGGATGCTCACGTAGTTCGCGACGGCGGCGCCGCCCATGTTGAAGATCCCGCCCAGCGTGGCAGCCGGGATCTGCATGTCGCCGGCGTCGCCGCAGAGCTGCATGGCGGTGAGCGCATGCATCGAGACGCCGGTCGCGCCGATCGGATGGCCCTTGGCCTTCAGGCCGCCGGACGGATTGACCGGCAGGCGCCCGTCCTTCTCCGTCCAGCCTTCGGCGATCGCGATGGCGCCGCGGCCCTCCGGCACGAGGCCCATGGCCTCGTATTCGATCAGCTCGGCGATGGTGAAGCAGTCGTGCGTCTCGACGAAGGAGAGGTGATCGAGCGTGACGCCCGCCTGCATCAGCGCCCGCCGCCATGCTTCGGCGCAGCCCTCGAACCGCAGGATGTCGCGCTTCGACATCGGCAGGAAGTCCTGGACGTGCTGCGCGGCCCGGAAGGCGACGGCCCGTCGCATGCCCACGGCTGTCTCCGCGTCCGCCAGCACGAGCGCCGCCGCGCCGTCGGAGACGAGCGAGCAGTCCGTGCGCTTCAGCGGTCCGGCGACGAAGGGGTTCTTGTCGCTCTCCTGCCGGCAGAAGGCGAAGCCGAGATCCTTGCGCATCTGCGCGTAGGGATTGGCGACGCCGTTGCGGTGGTTCTTGGCCGCGATCCGCGCGAGGGCGTCCGACTGGTCGCCGTGCCGCTGGAAGTAGGCCGACGCGATCTTGCCGAACACGCCGGCGAACCCGCCGGGTGTCGCGCCGTCTTCCGGAAGATAGGACGCCTTGAGCAGGTTTTTCCCGATCTCGGGACCGGGCGTCGTGGTCATCTGCTCGACGCCGACCACCAGAACGACGCGGGCGCTCCGGGCGGCGATGCTCTTCAGGGACTGGTGGACGGCCGCCGAACCGGTCGCGCAGGCATTCTCGACGCGGGTGGCCGGCTTGAAGCGCAGCGCCGGATCGGCCTGGAGAACGAGCGAAGCGGTGAAGTCCTGCGCCGAGAAGCCGGCATTGAAGTGCCCCAGGACGATCTCGTCGACGTCGCCCGCCTCGATGCCGGCGTGGTCCAGGGCCTCGGAGGCCACCCTCACGACGAGGCTCTCGACGCTTTCCGCGTCCATCTTCCCGAACGGCGTATGGGCCCAGCCGACGATGCAGGCGCTCATGATGACGGTCTCCGGATGTTTCCTCGAAGTGTGGTGGTCCCGGCGCTCGCACGCAAGACAGGGGTATTGCGCAGGGGCCTTTGCCGCTTCGTCAATGCGACCAGAGGAGGAGGCCCACACCGACGACGATCAGTCCCATCCCGGCGAGTTCACGCCACGATGTTCCCTGCTTGAACAGGCGCCGCGAGACGAGCTGCGCGAGCACGACCTCGACCAGCGCCAGCGTGCGCACGTTCGCGGCGCTCGTCAGGGAAAAGCCGATGAACCAGAATTGCGACGCCAGTGCGCCCATCAACCCGGCGAACAGGGACGGTCGCCAGGCCTTCAGGCTCTTCACAAGCGCCTGCCGGTCGAACAGGCCGAGCCAGACCAGCAGAAGCGCGCTCTGGATTCCGAGGGACCAGGCGAGCGTCGCCGTCGCCCGCATCACGAAGGAACCGTCCGGAAGCGCCAGGATCGCGCCGCGAAAGCCGACGGCCGAGAGCGCGAAGAACGCCCCGGCGGCGATCCCGAGCCCGGCCGGCCGCAGCGCGGCGAGGCTCGCGGCGGCGCCGGGCTTGACGGCCATGAGCACGACGCCTGCCGTCGCCACGACGACGGCCATCGCTCCCGCCGGCGTGACGTGGTCTCCGAGCACGGCCACGCCGAAGACGGCGACGAGCACCGGCTCGGTCTTGATGTAGGCGGTCGTCACCGCGAACGAACGCTCCCGCATGGCCGCGAGCATCAGCACGGTGGCGAGGATCTGCGTCACGGCGCCCGATGTCGTGAAGGCGAGGAAGGTGGCGGTCGGCGCCGGGACATGGCCGCCCGACGCGGCCGTGACGAGGGCGAGCAGGACGAGGGCGAACGGGAATCCGTACAGGAAGCGGACCTGGCTCGCCCCCACGGTCCCCAGCGTCTCGGTGAGGCTGCGCTGCATGGCGTTGCGCGCGGTCTGGGCCGCGGCGGCCAGCAGTGTCGCCGGGATCCACAGCAGGGCCATGCTCACGGGCAAGCGTCCTTTTCATGGCGCGGTCTGCCCGACCGCGGCCCCATTCGGTCACTACCAGCGGCCGCAACCCTAGGCAAATCGTGCGGCTCGGGGTACCAAGGTCCTGCCGACGATGACGGTCCGGTCCCGCATGGAGACCGGCCGAGGCGGCGAGCTGGCTTGGAGCCGCGCCCGAACCGGAACGTGATGATGGCCTTTTTCGCCCCGCGACCCTCGTCCTCTCCCCGTCGACGCTCTCGTTTTCGCGCTTCGCCGACCGTGCTTCTTCCGGCAGCCCTGGCGGGCGCGCTGGCGTGCGGCGGCGCCGAGGCCGCGTCTCCGTTCGTGGTCGTGGACGCATCGTCCGGGCGCGTGCTGATGCAGGAAGACGCCACCATGCCGTGGCATCCGGCGTCCGTGACGAAACTGATGACGGCCTATGTCGCGCTGAAGGCCATGCGCGACGGTCAGGTCGGCCTGGAGACGCCGATCCCGGTGACCGTTCGCGCGTCCCGCGCGGCCCCGTCCAAGATCGGCGTGAAGCCCGGCCAGGAGGTCACGCTCGACAATGCGCTCAAGATGCTGATGGTGAAGTCGGCCAACGACATGGCGATCGTCATCGCCGAGGGCGTCGGCGGCAGCGTCGAGACGTTCGCCACGATGATGAATGCCGAGGCGCGTCGCCTCGGGATGCGCGAAAGCCACTTCATCAATCCCAACGGGCTGCATGCCGAGGGCCAGCAGACGTCGGCCCGCGACATGGCGATCCTCGCCCGCGCGCTGATGCTGGAGTTCCCCCAGCACTACGATCTGTTCTCGATCCCGGCACTGCAGCTGGGCGACCGCGTGATGAACAACACGAACGGCCTCATCGGGCGCTATCCCGGCATCGAGGGCATGAAGACCGGGTTCGTCTGCGCCTCGGGCTTCAACCTCGTCGCCGTGGCGTCCCGCAACGGCCAGCGCCTGATCGCCGTCGTCATGGGCCAGCCTTCGGCAGCCGACCGGACGATCAAGGCCGCCACGCTGCTCGACAAGGGGTTCGGCTCCGGCGGCGGTGGCGGCGGGCTGTTCGGGTTCGGCTCGTCGACGACGCTCGACGCGCTGCCGCGCTCGCCGGTCGGCGTCGCGCCGAACGTGCGCGAGGAGATCTGCGTCAGGCGCAAGGGACCACCGGCGTCGGAGGACGAACTGGACCGCGCGCAGCCGCCGGCCCCGATCTCGGCGGACAATGCGGGCTTCAACCTCTTCGGCGGACAGAGCGTCGCACTTGCGGCGGCCGGCAGTTCCGTCCGCGGCACGGGCGGGCCGCGTTCGCTCGCGCCGCGTGCGCCGCTCGAGCCGGTCGCGGTTTTCCTCGGGCGTTCGCCCGGTTCCGGCACCGCGCCGGTCGCCGCGAATGCGAAGCCGATTCCCACGCGCCCCGACGCTTCGCCGACCGCCACTGCCTTCGTCGGAGACCGGACCCGTCCCGGCGAGGCGGCGCCGAACGGCGCCCCGGGGCCGATCCTGCTGGCGCCGGCGACGATGGTTCCCCTCAAGGCCGGAGCCGGCATCGGGTCCGGCGCACGGCCCGCGACGACGCCGCGGCTCGGCGCCATCACTCCCGCCGGGGCCATCCCGGCAGCGGCGAAGCCTGCCGTCTCCGCCGCGAAGCCGGTCGCCAAGCCGGCAGCGAAGCCTGCCGCGAAACCGGCGGCCAAGCCGGCGACGTCCAAGCCCGTCGCCGCGGCCAAGCCGGCCACGACCCCGCCGGCCCCGGTTGCCGCCAAGCCTGCCGTGGCCAAGCCCGCCCTGGCCAAGCCTGCTCCCGCCAAGCCGCCGGCCAAGCCGACGCCGCCTTCCGCGACCGCCAAGAAGCCGAACAGCGACAGCTGATCCCCCAGGCGCACCCGAGGCATCGATGCTTTCCGCAAAACCGGCCGGAGCCGGTGTCCTTCTCGCGCTGGGTTCCGCCGCCGCCTATGGCCTGAACATCACCTTCACCCGCATCGCCGCACTGGCCGGGGTGCCCGGGCCGTCGCTCGTCGTGTACCGGGTGCTCGTGATGCTCGCGCTGGCCGGGGCGGTCATCGTCCTGCTGCGCAAGTCGCTCCGCGTCGCCGAAGGCGAGGGCGCCGCCGTGGCGCTGCTCGGCATCACCTCCGCCGGCGTCGGCCTGTGCTACCTGTCGTCGGTCGCCTTCATTCCGGTGACGGTGGCTGCGGTCATCTTCTACACCTTTCCCATCCTCATCGTCGCCATGAGCCCCCTGGTCGAGGGCACGCGGGTGACGCTGCCCCTGGTTGCCGTCACGGTCGCCGCCTTCGTCGGCGTCGTGCTCGTCGTCGGCCCGGCCTGGGGCGACCTCGACCCGATCGGGCTGCTCCTCGCCATGGGTGCGAGCCTCGCCGCGACCGCGCAGTTCTTTGCCGCCGGACGTGCCGCGCGGACGGATACCTGGTCGAAGCTGCTGTGGGTGCACGTCATGGTCCTGCCGGCCGGGCTCATCGCCGCGGCAGCCACCGGCGGCCTCGCCGCGCCCGCGGCCCTGGCCCTGGCGCCATGGTCGGTGTTCTTCAACATCGGCGGCTTCGTCATCGGGTTCCTGCTGCAGCTGATGGCGCTGGCGCGGGTCTCCGCCGTCGTCGCCGGCCTGGCCTTCTGCGCCGAGCCCGTCGTCGCCTCCGTCACCGCCGCGCTCGTGCTGGGCGAGACGCTCGGGACGATCCAGTATCTCGGCGGAGCCATGGTGATCGGCGCCATCGTCGCCAACATCCTCATCGACCAGCGTCGCCGCCGCGCGCAGACGGCGGTGCCGGAGCCCGCATGACGGCCGCCCCGATCCCCGTCACCGTCCTCACCGGCTTCCTCGGCTCGGGGAAGACGACGCTGCTCAACCGCCTGCTCGCCGATCCCGCCCTCGCCGACACGGTCGTCATCGTCAACGAGTTCGGCGAGGTCGGCCTCGACCACCTGCTCATCGAGGCGGTGGAGGGGGACATGGTCCTGCTGTCGTCCGGCTGCCTGTGCTGCAGCGTGCGGGGCGATCTGGTCGCGACGCTGGAGGATCTGCTGTCGCGCCGCGATTCAGGCGCCATCGCGCCGTTCCGGCGGGCGGTGATCGAGACGACCGGCCTTGCCGATCCGGCGCCGGTCCTGTCCGCCGTCATGTCGCATCCGTGGCTCGGCACCCGCTATGCCATCGACGGCGTGGTGACGACCGTCGACGCGGTCAACGGCGAGTCGACGCTCGACACCCATGTCGAGGCGGTCAAGCAGGTCGCCGTCGCCGACCGGCTGGTCCTGACCAAGAGCGACATCGCCGATCCCGTCGCGATGGACCGCCTCGCGCGGCGCCTGAAGCGGCTCAACCCGTCCGCCGGCCTGCTCGATGCCGCCCGCGGCGAGGCAACGGCGGCATCGCTCCTCGATGCCGGCCCCTACGAAGCCGGTTCCAAGATCCCCGACGTCGCGACATGGCTGAACGAGGAGGCCTTCCGCGATTCCGCAGACCATGCCGGGCATGACCACGGGGCCGGGCCGGACCAGGACCGCCACGACGTCAACCGGCACGACGCGTCCATCCGCGCCTTCTGCATGGTGACCGACCGTCCCATTCCGGTCGCGGCCCTCGACCTCTTCCTGACGCTGCTGCCCTCCGCCCACGGGCCCAGGCTGCTGCGCATGAAGGGCATCGTTCAGGTCGCCGAGGACCTCGACCGCCCGGTCGTGCTGCACGGCGTCCAGCATGTCGTGCATCCCCCCGTCGTGCTGCCGCGCTGGCCGGATGCGGACCGGCGCACGCGGCTGGTGTTCATCACCCGCGACCTCGAGGAGAGCTACGTCCGCAAGCTCTGGGACGCCTTCGCCGGCACCCCCGCCATCGACACGCCCGACAGGGCGGCGCTGGTCGACAACCCGCTGGCCCTGCCGCGCGGAAATGCCTGACATCGTTCATACGTGAACCATTGGACGGATGCGCCGCGTGCCGCTATGACCTGCGGCGCGGACGCGGCATCATGGCGCCCGGATGAGAGCCCGAAGGGCCGATTCGAGGGGACGTTTCCGCGAGGAACCGGGAGGTATTGATGTCTTTTCTTCAGCGGCTCGGCAGCGAGATCGCCTATCTCAAGGGATCGCTGCGCATTCTCAAGCGCACCGGCCCCATTGCAAAGAACCCCACCGTCACCATCGTCGACCTGCTGTCCGAGATCGCCGAGCGCTTCGGCGACCGGACGGCGCTGATCTCCGACGTCGAGACGTACACCTTCCGCCAGCTCGACGCGCGGGCGAACCAGGTGGCCCGCTGGGCCCGCGCCCAGGGCGTGCGCAAGGGCGATACGGTCGCCCTGTGCATGCACAACCGCCCCGATTACCTGTGCATCTGGCTCGGTGTCGCCCGCGCCGGCGGCGCGACGGCCCTGATCAACACCAACCTCGTCGGCAATCCGCTGGCCCATTCGCTGGCCATCGTGAAGGCGAAGATCGTGATCGCGGGAGCCTCCCTCGCGGCGACGGTCGAACAGGCCATGCCGCTGCTGGACGACAAGCCGGCCCTGTGGGTGCACGGCGCGCCCGTCGGCGATCATCCGCGCCTCGACACGGCCCTGGCCGACCATGCGGGCGAGCCGTTGAAGGCCGAGGAGCGGACGCCGCTGACGATCGAGGATCGCTGCCTCTTCATCTATACCTCCGGCACGACGGGCCTGCCGAAGGCGGCCAACATCAACCACTACCGCGTCATGGCGATGGCGCGCGGCTTCTCGGCGCTGATGGACACGTCGCCCGATGACCGGATGTATGACTGCCTGCCGATGTACCACTCGAACGGCGGCGTGCTTGCCACCATGGGCACGCTGGCCCAGGGCGGCAGCGTCGTCATCCGCGACCGGTTCTCGGCCCGCGAGTTCTGGGGCGACATCGTCCGCAACGACTGCACGCTGTTCTTCTACATCGGCGAGTTCTGCCGCTATCTCGTCAACACGCCGCCCGGACCCAACGATCGCAAGCACCGCATCCGCCTTGTCTGCGGCAACGGCCTGCGACCGGACATCTGGACGACCTTCGTCTCCCGCTTCGGCATCGAGAACATCCGCGAGTTCTATGCGGCGACGGAGGGCAATGTCGTGCTCTTCAACCTCGACAGCCGGCCCGGTTCCGTGGGGCGCATCCCGAAATGGGCCGAGCGGCGGTTCGTCGTGAAGATCGTGCGCTTCGACATCGAGAAGCAGCAGCCGGTCCGCGGGCCCGACGGGTTCTGCATTCCCTGTCCGCCCGGCGAGGTCGGCGAGATCATCGGCCAGATCGTCAACGACCCGGCAAAGCCGGCGAACCGGTTCGAGGGCTATGCCGACAAGAGCGCCACCGAGACCAAGATCCTGCGCGACGTCTTCGAGAAGGGCGACGCATGGTTCCGCTCCGGGGACCTGCTGAAGCGCGACGCCGACGGCTATTTCTACTTCATCGACCGGATCGGCGACACCTATCGCTGGAAGGGCGAGAACGTCGCGACCTCCGAGGTGTCGGAGGCGATCAGCGTCTTTCCCGGCATTGCCGAGTGCAACGTGTACGGCGTCCAGGTTCCCGGCCACGAGGGGCGGGCCGGCATGGCCGCCATCGTTCTCGACGAGGGCGCGGACCTCGACCTCGAGGCGTTCCGCGATCACCTGGGCTCGCAGCTGCCGGACTATGCGAGGCCGGTGTTCCTGCGCATCCGGGCGGCCCTCGAGCACACCGGCACGTTCAAGCAGCGCAAGGTCGACCTCGTGAAGGAGGGGGTGGACCCCGCGGCGGTGTTCGATCCGCTCTACCTGTTCCACCCCGGTGAGAAACGGTTCGTTCGCCTCGATTCCGAACTCTATGCCGCGATCGGGGCCGGGCAGGTCAGGTTGTAAACGCGCTTGTCATCCATTGGCACGCGAGTTGTTGCGTTCGCCGCGCGGTCCGTCGCGTGACCGCTCAACCGTCTCGGCCCGGCACGATCCGTGCCGTTCCGGGACGGTGCGGACGAAGCAGTCACGACGAGTGTGTCCATGTCGAACGCAGGCCTTGTGGTCCATCCCCGAGAGATCGCCCCGTTTCACCCGGCCGCGCGCCGCGACGATGCCCCCCTGCGCGGCATGTCCGGCGAGGGACGCGCTGACCGCGGGATAGACGTCCAGGTCTGCGGCGTCATGCAGGCCGCCGACCATGTGGATGCGTGGCGCGACCTCTGCCGCCGGTCGCTGGACCGGAATGTCTTCTACGACCCCGATTTCGCCCTCGCCGTCACCCGGCACCTGCGGGAGGCGCCGCGACCGGTGTTCGTGCTGGTCCGTGACAGGACCGTCGACGGCGACGGCTCGCTTCTCGGCCTGTTTCCCGTCGTCATGCCGCGGCTCGGCATGGGCCAGCTCGAACTGTTCGGCTGGCGCCACGAGCAGCTGACGCTTGGCACGCCCCTGATCGACCGCGACCGGGCCCACGACGTCGTCGGGGCTTTCCTGGAGTGGATCGCCCGGCAGAGCGGCGCGGGCGGCGTGCTCCTGCCGCTCGTCGCCGAAGACAGCGCGACGGCCGGCGTCATCCGCGCCTTCGCCGCGTCGACGGGCCGCGCCATCCGGCGCTTCGGCGACCACAAGCGCGCGATCCTGACGCGCGGGGAGACGATCGAGGCCACGCTGCTGCGCAGCATGTCCGGGAAAAAGGTCAAGGAGCTGCGCCGGCTTCGTCGCCGCATGGAAGAGTGCGGCCAGGTTTCCGTCCTGCATGCGTCGGATCCGCGCGAGGTCCGCGACGCCACGGAGGCGTTCCTTGCCCTCGAGGCCTCGGGCTGGAAGGGGCGCAATGGCAGCGCGTTCCTGCAGAACCAGGGGAGCGCCACCTTCCTGCGCTCCGTGACCCGCTCGCTGGCGCAGCAGGGCCGGTGCCGTGTCGATGTCCTGAGCGTCGGCGGCAAGCCCGCCGCCGCCGGCATCGTCCTCGGCGACGCGGACCTGTCGCTCTACTGGAAGACGGCCTTCGACGAGACGCTGGCGTCCTACTCGCCCGGCGTTCAGCTCACACTGGAAATCTCGGCCCGGCAACTCGCGACGGGTGTCGCCGCGACCGACAGCTGCGCCATCGCGGACCACCCGATGATCGACCGGCTCTGGCCCGACCGCATGCCGGTCGCGGACTGGTTCATCGAGGCGACCCCGGCCGGGACCACCGCCGCCATCGCACGGGCCGGCGTGAGCGCGCGCCATGGGCTGCGCTCCACGGCCAAGTCCCTCTACCGCATGGCGCGCGGCAAGAAGCCGTGACGGTGCGCCCTTCCGGCATCGCGCCGAAGCGATGCCGCGAGGGCGCCTGCCCGGACGGCGGTCGTCACACCGGCAGCAGGCCGTCGGACTTCACCTCTTCCATGACCGCATAGGTCCGGCTCTCCTTCACGCCGGGCAGCGACAGCAGGATGTCGCCGAGAAACCGCCGGTAGGCCGTCATGTCGGCCACCCGGGTCTTGATCAGGTAGTCGAAACCACCGGCCACCATGTGGCACTCCAGCACCTCGGGCGATCGGCGGATCGCCGCCGCGAAGCGCTCGAAGACATCCGGTGTCGTCTTGTCGAGGCTCACCTCGACGAACACGAGAAGACCGCGCGCCAGCTTGTGCGGATCGAG
This sequence comes from uncultured Alsobacter sp., assembly GCA_964544365.1. GTDB lineage: Bacteria > Pseudomonadota > Alphaproteobacteria > Rhizobiales > Beijerinckiaceae > Alsobacter. The sequence continues at coordinate 5,005 of CAZJCW010000071.1, read as the reverse complement.
GGTTGCCCGGAAGCCGGTGACGAAGCCCTCGCGCAACAGCCGCTTCGTCCGTTCGCTCGTCGCCGTGGGCGAAAGACCGATCCGCTCGGCGAGGTCGACGGTGGTGATGCGGCCGTCCTGCTGGAGCAGCGCGAGGATCTGGCGGTCGAGGCGGTCGAGCGAGGTCATGGAAGTCACCGGAAACAGGGCTCCTCAGCGTGAATAGCGCTAAGATCGCGCATGAATTGTCCCTCGAATCCCTATCAAGGCGCTGATATCTTGTGAATAGCGAAGTTCGGGCACGCCGCAGTCCGGCCCCGGTCTTCAGTTTTCGCCAGGAAATGCCAGCCGCCAGGAACCGGAGCCCGCACCATGCCCGCCCCCTTTCGCGCTCCCTATGCCGCACCCGATGCCGAGGTCGCCAGGACCCTGCTCGCCTCAGCAACCCTCTCGCCGGATCGCGAGGCGCGGATCGACGCGCGCGGCCGCACGCTGGTCGAGGCCATTCGGTCCCGCTCGGGGGGGCTGGGTGGCGTCGAGGAGCTCCTGCGGGAGTATTCGCTCTCAACCCGCGAGGGGCTGGCGCTGATGGTTCTGGCCGAGGCGCTGCTGCGGGTTCCCGATGCGGCGACGGCGGACAGCCTGATCGAGGACAAGCTCGGGCAAGGCGACTTCGCCCGGCACGAGACGCGCTCCGATGCGTTCCTCGTGTCGGCTTCGGCCTGGGCGCTCGGCGTGACGGCACGGATCATCCAGCCGGGCGAGACGCCGGAGGGCATCCTCGGGTCGCTTGCCAAGCGGATCGGCCTGCCCGCCGTCCGGACGGCGACGCGGCAGGCCATGCGCGTCCTGGGCAGCCACTTCGTGCTCGGCCAGTCCATCGGGGAGGCCCTGGAGCGGGCACGGTCCGGCAGCGGCCGTCTGTTCAGGTACTCCTTCGACATGCTCGGGGAAGGCGCGCGCACGCAGGACGACGCCATCCGCTATGCCCGCTCCTATGCGGACGCGATCGACGCCATCGGTCGTGCCGCGGGCAACGAGCCGCTGCCGAACCGCCCCGGCATTTCCGTCAAGCTGTCGGCGCTGCATCCGCGCTACGAGGCGCTGTCGCGCGAGCGCGTGATGCGCGAACTGGTTCCCGTCGTCATCGACCTCGCCCGGAAGGCGAAGGGATACGACCTCAACTTCACGGTGGACGCCGAGGAGGCCGACCGGCTCGAACTGTCGCTCGACGTGGTCGCGGCCGTTCTGGCCGATCCTGCCCTGGCCGGCTGGGACGGCTTCGGACTGGCGATCCAGGCCTACCAGAAGCGCGCGGCGGCCGTGATCGACTGGGTCGATGGTCTCGCCGCGTCACTTGGCCGTCGCCTGATGGTCCGGCTCGTGAAGGGCGCCTATTGGGACACCGAGGTGAAGCGTGCGCAGGAGCGCGGGCTGGACGGCTATCCCGTCTTTACCCGCAAGGCGATGACGGATCTCAACTACGTCGCCTGCGCCGAGAGGCTCCTTGCGGCGCGTCCGCGCCTCTACCCGCAGTTCGCCACGCACAACGCCCTGACCGTGGCGACCATTCTCGAGCGGGCCGGTGGCACCGGGGGGTACGAGTTCCAGCGGTTGCATGGCATGGGTGACGCACTCTACGAGCGTCTCCTCGAGGACGACCCCTCCGTCGCCTGTCGCACCTATGCGCCGGTCGGGGGGCATCGCGACCTGCTGGCCTATCTCGTGCGCCGGCTGCTGGAGAACGGCGCCAACTCCTCCTTCGTGTCGGTCGCGGCGGATTCGTCCGTGCCGGTCGAAGCGCTGCTCCGCCGCCCGGCCGACATCATCGGCCGCCCGGAGACCGCCGCACATTCCCGTGTCCCGCTCCCGGTCTCCCTCTACGGCGAGGCGCGGCGCAACTCGGCCGGCGTCGAGCTCGGCCACGAGGCGAGCCTGCGAACCCTGCTCGCCGACGTGACGTCCGGATCGCCGTCCTCCCCCGTGGCGGGGCCACTGGTCGATGGTGTCCTCCGCCAGGGCTCCTCGCGCCCCGTCCTTTCCCCCGCTGACGGGACGATCGTCGGCACCGTGGCCGAGGCCGGGCCGGAGACGGCCGACGCGGCGATGGAGGCGGCGCGCAGGGGCTTCCGCACCTGGGAGCGGACGTCCGTCGACCTGCGGTCAGCCGCCCTTCTCCGCGCCGCGGACCTGCTTGAGGCGCGACGCGGTCGACTGGTTGCACTGATGCAGACCGAGGCGGGAAAAACGCTCGACGACTGCGTGGCGGAGCTGCGCGAAGCCGTCGACTTCCTGCGCTACTACGCCGTCCAGGCCCGTGGCCTGTTCGGCGAGGGGGAGATCCTGCCCGGTCCCACCGGGGAGGACAACCGCCTGCTTCACCGCGGCCGCGGGGTGTTCGTCTGCATCAGTCCGTGGAATTTTCCCCTGGCGATCTTCCTGGGCCAGGTCGGCGCCGCGCTCGCATCCGGCAACTCCGTCGTCGCCAAGCCGGCCGAGCAGACGCCGCTCATCGCCTTCGAGGCCGTCCGCATCCTGCACGAGGCCGGGGTACCCCCCACCGCCCTGCACCTCGTGCCCGGCGACGGCGCCATCGGCGCGCGCCTTGTCTCCCATGCCGCCACCGCCGGCATTGCCTTCACCGGCTCGACCGAGACGGCCCGGCGCATCAACCGCGCGCTCGCCGCCAAGGACGGCCCGATCGTTCCGCTGATTGCGGAAACGGGCGGCATCAACGCCATGATCGTGGATGCCACGGCCCTTCCGGAACAGGTTGCCGACGACGTCGTCACGTCTGCCTTCCGTTCTGCCGGTCAGAGATGCTCGGCGCTGCGACTTCTGTGCGTCCAGGCCGACGTCGCCGATCGCATGATCGAGATGATCGTCGGCGCGGCGAAGGAGTTGAAGATCGGCGATCCGCGCGATCCGGCGGTCCATGTCGGTCCTGTCATCGACAAGGAGGCAAAGGCGAGGCTGGACGCGCATGTCGAGCGTATGAAGCGGCAATCCATCGTCCACTACAGCGGCAGCGCCGTGTCCGGCGGCACTTTCGTGGCGCCGCAGGTGTTCGAGATCGGTCGCGCGGAAGACCTCACGGAGGAAGTCTTCGGACCGGTGCTCCACGTCGTTCGCTACAAGGCGGGTGAACTCGACCGGATACTCGATGCCATCGAGGCTTCGGGCTACGGCCTGACGCTGGGAATCCATTCCCGCATCGACACGACCATTCGACACGTCGTCGCACGGCTGGATGTCGGAAACTGCTACGTGAACCGCAACATGATCGGCGCCGTCGTCGGTACCCAGCCGTTCGGCGGCTCCGGCCTGTCCGGGACCGGTCCCAAGGCCGGCGGTCCCAACTACCTCAAGCGTTTCGCGCACGAGCAGACCGTCACGATCAACACGGCCGCCGCCGGAGGGAATGCCAGCCTGATCGCCATGGAAGACTGACCGCGACGGCGATGCAGGGGGAGGAGACGATCAGTCTGGACAACAGACCGCTGTGGGCGAATCGTGAAGTCTGCTACCCCGCACCGACCCGGCATCGGGTGAGCCGCGTCCGCAACGCCGACCCGGGACGTCACCATGGCACTGCCCTATCGCCCGAATGTCGGGATCGCGCTCTTCAACAAGGCCGGGCTCGTCTTCGCGGGCCGCGGGATCGCCGCAGGGCCTGAAGTGCTGGAGCGGGGCCGCGAATGGCAGATGCCGCAGGGCGGCGTCGAGCCGGACGAGGACATCGTGGAGGCCGCCAGGCGCGAGCTGGCCGAGGAAACCGGCGTGACCGCCGTCTCGCTGCTGGCGGTGACGCAGGAGTGGTGGTCCTACGATTTTCCGCCCTACGATGGGCCGCCCCATCCGCTCGCCGCCTTCCGCGGCCAGCAGCAGCGCTGGGTCGCTTTCCGGTTCGAAGGCAACGAACGGACGATCGACGTCCTGTCGCCGCCGGGTGGAACGCCGGAGTTCACCTCCTGGGACTGGTTTCCGCTTGGCGAACTGCCCCGGCGTGTCGTCTCCTTCAAGGCCGAGACCTACAGGCGCGTCGCGGAGGCCTTCGCGCCGTTCGCCGCCACCTCACGCTATCCCGAGCGCCGGCGCTGACGGCGCCGTCGACGCGACGCCACTCAGGTCAGCGATGACGGCGCCGAGATCCCTCGACGCCGGTCGTCTCAGGCGTATTGCCCGTGGCAGTGCTTGAACTTCTTGCCGGATCCGCACGGGCAAGCCTCGTTCCGTCCCACGCGCCCCCAGGTGCCGGGATCCTGCGGGTCACGCTGCACGGCCGGTGCATCGTCCTCGGCGGGTGAGAAGCCGAGGGCGAGGGCCGCCCTGGCGCTAGCATCGAGGCCGGCAAACTCGTCGAGCCCGGTGGTGGCGTCGATGTGATGCGCCTGCATCGGCGGAATCTGCGGCTCCGGCGGCTGCTGGAACATCACCTCGACCCGCATGAGCTGGCCGGTCACCTGCTCGCGCAGATGCGTGATCAGGCCGTCGAACAGCTCGAAGGCTTCCTGCTTGTACTCGTTGAGCGGGTCCCGTTGCGCCATCCCGCGCCAGCCGATGACCTGCCGCAGGTGGTCGAGCGTCACGAGGTGCTCGCGCCAGAGGTGATCGAGCATCTGAAGCAGGACCTGCTTCTCGATGTAGGTCATCACCTCCGGCGTGTTCTTCTCGATCCGGGAGGCGTAGCCCTCGTCGGCCGCGACCTTGATGCGCTCACGGATTTCCTCGTCGGCGATCCCCTCTTCCTTGGCCCATTCGGCCACGGGAAGCTCCAGGGCGAGAAAGCGCTTCACGTCCTCGTCCAGCTTGGCGAGGTCCCATTGCTCGGGATAGGCGCCCTGCGGGATCGCGTGCGCGACGACGTCGTCGACCACGCCATGCCGCATGTCGTCGATCGTCGCGCGGACGCTGTCCTCGGCCATGAACTCGCGACGCTGCTCGAACACGACCTTGCGCTGGTCGTTCATCACGTCGTCGTACTTCAGGATGTTCTTGCGCATGTCGAAGTTGCGCGCCTCGACCT
>CAZJCW010000070.1:0-16721 GCA_964544365.1 uncultured Alsobacter sp. | reverse complement strand
TCGTGCGGGCGTCGTCGAAGCTGAGCAGCGTCGCCCCGTCGGTGCCTCCCTTGGCGAAATTGAGCACGTTGACCACGATGGGGCGGACGTTCCGGCCAAGCCGGCGCTGCCCCCTGAAGCTGCTCATCCAGGCGCCGCTGCGCTTGGACGGCCTCGCGAAATAGTCGCCGAGGAACAGGGCGACGTGGCCGCCCGAAGCGTCGCGGACCTCCCAGGCCCGGACGTCGGGATGGTAGAGCGGCAGGTCGGTCCGGGCATGGAACGTCACGCCGAACAGCCGTGTCGCGGTGTCGAACGCCGCCTCGATCATCCTGTCGAGCTGCAGGTACGGCTTGATCGCCGCCTCGTCGAGATCGTAGCGGGCCTTGCGCACCTTGTCCGACCAGTACCGCCACGATGCGGCGTCGACGGTTTCTCCGGCCAGCGCCTCGAGTTCGCGACGCTCTTCCTCGGCACGGGCCCGCGCCATGGGCCACACCTTGCCGAGCAGGTCGTTCACCGCCTCGGGCGTCTTGGCCATCGTGCCGTCGAGCTTGTAGGCGGCGAAGGACGGGTAGCCGAGCAGGCGGGCCCGCTCGACCCGCAGCGCAAGCGTCTCCGCCACGATGGCGCGGTTGTCGGTCTTCCCGCCGGTCTCCCCGCGCCCGCTCCAGGCCGCGAAGGCCGCCGAGCGCAGGTCGGACCGCGTCGAGAACTGCAGGAACGGCTCGATGAGCGAGCGCGACAGCGTGATCACGTGCTTGCCGGGCAGGCCCCTCTCCTCGGCGACCCGGGCGGCGGCGGCCAGCAGCCAGTCCGGCAGGCCGGCGCGATCCTCCGGCGTCTCCAGAACGAGCTGGTAGCCGGCCTCGTCGGCCAGGACGTTCTGGCTGAACTGGGTGCCGAGCGTCGCGAGCCGCTCCACGATCGCCGACAGGCGGGTCTTCTCGTCCGGGCCCAGGCGCGCGCCGGAGCGCACGAAGCGTCGGTGGGTCAGCTCGAGGACGCGGCGCTGCTCGTCGTCGAGCGGCAGGGTCGACGCGGCGCCCTGCAGCGCGTCGATGCGGGCAAAGAGGGCCGCGTTCATCCCGATGTCGCTGTAGTGCTTGGCGGCGACCGGGGAGATCTCGCGCTCGATGGCCTGCAGGTCGGCATTGGTGTGGGAGCCGGCCAGGTTCCAGAACACGCCGCCGACGCGCGACAGGCGCTCGCCTGCCAGTTCCAGTGCGTCGATCGTGTTGGCGAAGGTCGCCGGTTCGGGATTTGCCGCGATCGCATCGATCTCGCGCCGGTGTGCCGCGAAGGCGGCGTCGAAGGCCGGGCGAAAGTGCTCGGGCCTGATGCGCTCGAACGGGGGCAGGCCGAAAGGCCCGTCCCAGTCGACGAGGAGGGGGTTGGTCTCGGCGGTCGGGATCGCGTTCATCGTCACCTCTCGGAGCGCCTGTTATAGCCGCATCGCCGCCGCGATCCACCGGCGCAAGGTCGCTCCGAAGATATCGTCCGCCGACACGCCGCTAACCACGCTTGCGCATCGATCCTGCGCCCGAATTGATTCCTTGCGAATTGTCAGGTTTAGTTCAACTCAGAGTTAAGTTGCGCTTAAAAGCGAAACGTGAACGTGCACGGCGTGTGGGGGGGATCGTGGCTGCAATCCGGATTGCCGTTTTCGACGATCATCCGATGATGCGACAGGGCATCGTCCACGAACTTCAGTCGCACGCGGACTTTACGGTCGTCGCCGAGGGCGGTTGCGCCGCCGCGGCGGTCGAGGCCACGCGCACCCACAAGCCGGATGTCGTCCTGCTCGATCTCCGGATGCCCGGGGGCGGTGGCCTCGGTGCGCTGGAGACGCTCGTCGCCGAGTTTCCGGGCATCCGCGTGGTCATCCTCAGCATGGCATCGTCGGAGGGCGACGTCCGGTCCGCGCTCAGCCTCGGCGCCCGCGGATACGTCCACAAGGACGTGAGCGGGCAGGAACTGGCCGCGACGATCCGTGCGGTCCATGCCGGCGACGCCTACGTGTCGCCGAACCTTGCGGCGATGCTTCTGGTGCAGGAGCGCAGCAGCACCCGGGCGGCAACGGCGACCGCGTCGGCCTCCGCGGTTCCGGCGGGCATGTCGGCGCGCGAGAACCAGATCCTCGACCTCGTCGCCCGCGGGCTCTCCAACAAGGAGATCGGCCGCTCGATGGATCTCAGCGACAAGACCGTGCGGCAGTACCTGACGCGCGTCCTGCAGAAGCTCAAGGTCCGCAACCGCGTCGAAGCGGCGATGCTCGTCGCCGGCCTCGAGCCCGAACAGCATCGTCGCCCCAACTAGACTGGAAACGGACAAGACGTTCGCCATTGCGAACGAGAGGTCTTTCGCTAGGACCGGGCTCGCCGTGTGACGGATGCGCGCCGGAGCGGCTCGCGCATCGGGTTGCCCCTACTCGCCGTCCGGGGTCATGGCCATCACGTCCCTCAGCTGGCGCTCGGGCGTGTAGAGGCAGCGGAACGCCTTGATGCCCTCGGCGCCCTTGTCGACGGTTCCGTTGATCAGCGGCCCATCCTTGTCCGTCCGGGTGCCCGCCAGGCGGATGCGCGCGGAAGGCGAGGCGTACATCTCGGCCACGCGGGCCCGGCACCGATCCCGCATCTCGCGGTCGGAAACCGCTGCGCCGGCGCCGCCCGTCTTCCCGGCAAGCGCGATCGACAGGCTGTACCGGCAGGTCTCCCCGCGTCGCGCGGCGTTGCGCATCAGGTAGATCTGGAACCGGTACGTGCCGGCCTTGGCCGGATCGCGGGCGAAGTCGTTGCCCGCGACGGAACCGATATGCGCCGCCTCGTCGTCCCGGCCCGGCTCGAACACGTTGAAAGTGCAGGACCTGTTCGACGCGGTGAGACGCGTCTTCAGCGCCTGCCCTTCGCCGGTCGTCAGGACGAAGGTCGCGTCGGCGTCGCCGCGAAGGGTGCCCTTCAGCGTGGTCGCCGTCGCGCCGGGCTTGAAGACCACGGCGCGCTCCGCCCCCTGCGACGGCGTCGCGTGCCATGCGAACACCGACAGGGCCGTGAGAGTGAAGATCCGCCGCGCCTGCTTCATGAAGACCTCCCTTGCGATGGCGGCCTGCAGTATCGCACGACCGGCCGGGGAACGCAGGCCGGGACGACGGGCGGGCCGACCGGCCCCGGGAGATGGCTTCGGATCGGGATCGGCGCCTCCGATGCGTGTCGCCGACGCGCATCGGCCGTTGCCCGGTGTCGTGCCCGAAGCCCGCCTTCCGCGTGCCTGCGATGACGCTCCGTGTCCCGGCGAAGGGCTAGCCGCGGGCGCAGCGCGCGGCGGGACCGGCACTCCGCCTTCGGGCAGGGCGGCATCGGAGACCGTCGCCAACTTGAGAAATATCAAAGTGATAGGTCGTCCGTCCGCGCAACCCTCGCGCGAACGGTCGAGACGGCGGCCACTTCTCGCCGGTTCGGCTGCCCGTCTCCGTCACGCCGGGAGGTCGAGCGGGGACAGGGCCGCTCCAGCGTCCTGGTCGCGCTGGATGTCGCGAAAGATCAAGCGTCGCATGCGTGCCGTGCTTATGCTGATGCCAGCGGCGTGATGAGGCACTGTCGAGAACCGCGACAACTGGACGATGTGCGGCACTCCTTCGCGGAGGGCCACGCGCATGCGATCAGGATTCAGCCTGAAGTATATTCGTAAGCATTAGAACGAATATCGCAAAATAGAACTACAGATAAAGTGCCTTCAAACAGGCCGATGTGACTGGTTGAGTAGGGATGGAAGCTTCCGATGGAGTCCGTGAAGCGGACGGCGAAGTTGTCTGTGACGCCGGATGCGCGTGAAGACGCAGGCATGTCTGCGTCACTGCTTCAGCGGGTTGGCCTCGTTACGGAGCTCCCGGCGCTTGTGTCGGAGCTGGGCGGCGACCCCGACGAGATGGCCCGCCAGGCGGGACTCTGCCCCAGCGTCCTGCGCGACCCCGACGCCGTCATTCCCTTCGTCAAGTTCGCCGCGGTCTTCGAGGTGGCGCAGTCCATGACCCGTTGTCCGCATGTCGGCCTGTTGCTGGGCAGTCGCGGAACGGTCGGGATGCTCGGTCTCATGGGAGACTACATGGCCAACGCCCCCACCGTCGGCGCGGCGATGGCGGATCTGTCGAGTCACCAGAAGCGCTATGTGCGGGGAGCGCTGCCCTACGTGGTCGCAACGCGGGACGAGATTCTCTTCGGATACCGGATTCATGCGGCGAACATCCCCGCCGTGGACCAGGTCTGCGATGCGGCCATTGCCTATGGCAACGCCATCGTCATGGAGCTGTGCGGCGAAAGGCCGATCGAGATCCTGCTCGGGCACGCCGCCCCGGTCGACGCCCGGCACTATCAGGCGATCTTCAAGGCGCCCGTCCGGTTCAACGCCGAGCACAACGCGCTCGTCTACCCGTCCGGCATCCTCCAGAAGCCCGTCCTAGCCGCGGATCCCCTCAAGCGGATCAAGCTTCAGGCACGGCTGGAGCAATACTGGGCCATCGCGCCGCCCGACATCATCAGCAGCCTGAGGCGCATTCTGGCGGTCACGGTCCTCGACGGAGACCACTCCCTCCTCGCGACGGCAACCGCGCTGCAATTGCACCCGCGTGCTCTCAACCGGCGGCTGCGCGAGCGGGGCACGACGTTCCAGCGGGAGCTGGCGCACACCCGGTTCACCCTCGCACGGCAGTTCCTCGAGAACAGCCAGCTCAGCATCACGGCGATCGCGGACGCCTTCGGATATGCGGATATAAGCGTCTTTACCCGTGCCTTCGAGCGCTGGTCCGGCATCACGCCGACCCAGTGCAGGCGCAACCACGCGGAACGGTCGGATGGGCCCCGGTCATGACCGCCACCTCCAAGCCATCGGATGAACAGGAGAGATCCATGCCAAGCGCCTCCCAGGATCGCATCGACACATTCTTCATCCTGCATGCGGCTCGGGCCGATCGCTGGCGGGCGGCGGCCGACGTGGCGGACCAGTGGGCGAACGGCGGCGCCGACCGTGCGGCGGTGAAGGCGGCGCTGGCCGACGTCATGATCATGGAGGAGTTTCACGCCGTTCCGGGCGCGAAGATCATGCGGGCCCTGGACCAGCGGATCGACGCCGACGACGCGGCCGGCACGGCGCGGGCGGTGCGTCGCATCTCCGAGGCGATCCTCGTCGAGGCCGACACGGCGAACACGCTGGAGCGGGCGGCCGAGGCCGACGGCGACGACGAGATCCAGTTCGTCCCGTCCGTGCTGGGCGGCGGGGAGCGGGGTCGCCCGTCCTTCGAGACCCTGTTCGTGACGGCGCAGCCCGCGAGCCGCTGGCCGGCCCTGGCCGACGAGATGCGCCGGCTGCGCCGCAAGGAGGACCAGTTCGTGTACGAGCCGGTCTTCGTCGGGTCCTTCGAGGACGCGTTCTGCGCCGTCATCGTCAACCCGCGCATCGCGGCGGTCATCACCGCCGACGACATGCCCTATCGCTCGCGCCACGATGCCCCGGTGCTGCGCAGCCTCGTCGATCCCGTGATCAAGCTCGACCATGGCCAGGCGTCGGGCATCGACCTCGCCCGCGCCATCAAGACGATCCGCCCCGAGCTCGACATCTACATGCTGTCGGACCGAAACGTCGAGGCGCTGGCCGGCGATCCCCGGGCGGACTGCCTGCGCCGGATCTTCTACGCCGTCGAGGAGCCGATGGAGCTGCACCTGTCGGTCCTCGAGGGCGTGGCGGCACGCTTCAGCACGCCGTTCTTCGAGAACCTGAAGCGCTACGCCCAGCGGCCGATCGGCACGTTCCACGCCCTGCCGATTGCGCGCGGCAAGTCGGTGTTCCACTCGGACTGGATCCGCGACATGGGCGAGTTCTACGGGATCAACCTGTTCCTCGCCGAGAGCAGCGCGACCACCGGCGGCCTGGACAGCCTGCTCGAGCCCACCGGCAACATCAAGAAGGCGCAGGACTACGCCGCGCGCGCCTTCGGCGCGGACCGGGTGTTCTTCGTCACCAACGGGACGTCGACCAGCAACAAGATGGTGGTCCAGGCGCTCGTGAAGCCGGGCGACATCGTCATCGTCGACCGCAACTGCCACAAGTCGCACCATTACGGGCTGGTGCTCGGCGGCGGGCAGCCGCTCTACGTCGAGGCCTTCCCCCTGACGCGGTACTCGATGTACGGCGCGGTGCCGCTCGCCTCGATCAAGAAGGCGCTGCTCGACCTGCGCGCCGAGGGCCGTCTCGACCGCGTCCGCATGCTGGACCTGACGAACTGCACCTTCGACGGCCACATGTACAACACCCGCCGGGTGATGGAGGAATGCCTCGCCATCAAGCCGGATCTCGTCTTCCTGTGGGACGAGGCGTGGTCGGGCTTCGCGCGCTGGTCGCCGTTCCTGCGCCCGCGCACGGCCATGGGCGCGGCCGGCGCCATCGAGGAGTGGCTGCGCGATCCCGCCTCGCTCGCCGCCTACGAGGCGCAGCAGGCCAAGCTCGGCGCCAAGCCGTCCGACAAGGTGCTGATGGAGACGCGGCTCATCCCCGATCCGCGCAAGGTCAGGCTGCGCGTCTACCAGACCAACTCGACGCACAAGTCGATGTCGGCGATCCGGCAGGGCTCGATGGTTCTGGTCAAGGACGTCGACTACGCCCATGTCGAAAGCCAGTTCCACGAGGCCGTGTTCACGCATGCCTCGACGAGCCCGAACCAGCAGATCATCGCCAGCCTCGACGTCGCGCGCCGCCAGATGGAACTGGAGGGCTACGGCCTCGTCATGAACGCCATCTCCACGGCGCTGAAGATCCGCGCCACGGTGAACGGCCATCCGCTGATCTCGAAGTACTTCAAGGTGCTCGGCGCCGACGAGATGATCCCGGCCGAGTTCCGGCAGTCCGGCTTCGTCGACTTCCTCAAGCCCGGCACGAACTGGGGCGACATCGTCAAGGCGATGCGGGAGGACGAGTTCTACCTCGACCCCACCCGCATGACGATGGTGTGCGGCACCGCCGGGTTCGACGGCACGCAGTTCAAGGGGCTGCTGGCCGAGCGCTTCGACATCCAGCTCAACAAGACGTCGCGCAACTCGGTCCTGCTGCAGTCCAACATCAACAACACCCGCTCGGACATCGCCCATCTCGTGCGGGTGCTGGTGGAGATCTGCCGCGAGATCGAGAACCGGCTGCGCGACGGCGGCGAGACGGTGCAGGCGGCGTTCAAGGCACGGGTGAAGAACCTGATGGAGGACGTGCCCGACCTGCCGAACTTCAGCCGCTTCCACGACGCCTTCCGCGGCGACGCGGGCGACAGGACCAGCGAAGGCGACATGCGCACCGCCTTCTACGGCGCCTATGTCGAAGCCGACTGCGAGTACCTGCCGCTCAACAGCCCCGAGGTCGACAAGCGCCTGAAGAACGGGCCGGAGCTGGTCTCGGCCAACTTCGTCATCCCGTATCCTCCCGGCTTCCCGATCATGGTGCCCGGGCAGGTGCTGACGGCCGAGACGATCGGCTTCATGCGCAAGCTCGATGTGAAGGAAATCCACGGCTACGAGGCCGCGCGCGGCCTGAAGCTGCTCAAGCCGGACGTGCTGAAGGCGAGGTCTTCCAAGAAGAAGGCCTGAGCCGCCCCCTCGCACCGCAAGGACCGCATGCCATGTCCAGTCTCTTCACGTTCCTCGGGTCGAACCCGTTCATCCTTCTCTTCGTCACCGTCGCCCTCGCCGTGTGGATCGGCCGCCAGAGCATCGGCGGATACGGCCTCGGCATGGTCGCCGCCGCCATCATCGTGGGCTGCGGCCTCTCGGTCTGGGGCTCCGCCTACGGCGTGAAGCTCCAGCTCGATAACTTCACCAAGTCGATGTTCTACTACCTGTTCATGTACGGGGTCGGGCTGCGCGTCGGACCGTCCTTCGTCAACAGCCTGGGCGGAGACGGGCTGAAGTTCACGGGGCTCGCCTTCGTGAGCTGCCTCGTCGGCCTCTTCCTGGTGGTCGCCGGCGCACAGCTCCTGAACCTGCCCCCGGGGGCGGCCGGCGGCATTCTGGCCGGCTCGCAGACCATGTCGGCGGCCATCGGCTCGGCGGAGGAGGCGGTCAACGCCGGCGTCATCACCCTGCCGCCGGGCACGACCGCCGCGGACGTGTCCTCGATGATCGCGCTCTCCTACGGCCTGACCTACATCTGGGGCACGGTCGGCATCATCCTCATCACCAAGTACCTGCCCAAGTGGTGGGGCATCGACGCCCGCGCGTCGGCACGCGAATACGAGGCGAAGTTCGGCGTCGCCAGCGGCGACAGCAAGACGCTGACCGGATGGCTGCCGGCGGCCCTGCGCGCCTACAAGCTGGAGAACGCGGCCTGGGCCGGCAAGCCGGTCGGGGTCTTCCTCAAGGCCAATCCGGAGTACCGCATCCTCAATGTCGTGCGTGACGGCGAGAGGCTGGGCGTGTCCGACGACCTCCCGCTGAAGCTGGGCGACGTCATCGCGCTGGGCGGGCGGCGCGAGACCATGACGGAGAAGATGGGCCTGATCGGCCCCGAGGTCTCCGACCGCACGGCGCTCGACATCCCGCTCGACCGCGCCGACATCGTGGTGACGAACCGGGACGCCCTCAAGCTGACGCAGGAGGAGATGCGCTCGCTCCCCGACGTCAACCAGGTCCAGGTGGTGAAGCTGGAGCGGGGCGGCATCGACATGCCGCTCGGCACCAACACGAAGCTGCAGCGCATGGACATCGTCACCGTCGTCGGCCTGAAGGAGGCGGTGACCAAGGTCGGCACCTACTTCGGCAAGGTGGTGCGTCCGAGCACCGCGACGGACCTGCTGACGCTGTCGGTCGGCATGATCCTGGGCCTGCTGATCGGGACCATCCAGTTCCCGGCCTTCGGCGCCTCGGTCGGCCTCGGCAACGCCGGCGGCCTGCTCGTCTCGGGCGTGATCGTGTCCTCGATCGTGTCGCGCGTGCGCTTCTTCGGCAACACGCCGAACGAGGCGCGCAACATCCTGGAAGACCTCGGCCTCGTGGTCTTCGTCGCCATCGTCGGCATCAACGCCGGCAACTCGCTGCTCACCCAGCTCACGGGCCTGCTGGCGGTGAAGATCCTGTTCGTCGGCTTCGTCGCCTGCTCGATACCGCCTGTCATCGTCTGGGCCATCGGCTACCATGTGTTCAAGATGAACCCGGCGGTGCTGATGGGCGGCGTCGCCGGCGCGCGCAGCCACTCCGGGCCGTGCCGCGAGGCGGCGGTCGAGATCCAGAGCAACGTGCCCTGGATCGGATTCCCGGTCGCCTACGCGGTCTCGGGCGTCCTGCTCACCGTCTTCGGATACTTCGCCATGGTCCTCGCGCAATAGCGCGGCGCCGCATCGAAAGGGGCACGGCCGCAGGACCGCGGCCGTGCCCGCCCACCAGAAAGGACTGACGGCGTGATCCGGATCGAACTCGACGAGCTGCAGACCCTGATCATCGGCATGATCGCGCTGTTCGTGGGCCGGATGCTGCGCAAGGCGATTCCGGTCCTGCGCAGGATCGACATGCCGAATGCGGTCGTCGGCGCGATGATGGTCGCCGTCCTCGTTCTCCTCGCCCAGATCTTCCTGGGCTTCGATGTCGCGTTCGGCTCGCGCACGCGGGACGCGCTGCTGCTGGTTTTCTTCACGACCATCGGCCTCTCCGCCAAGTTCAGCGCCCTCCTCAAGGGCGGCAAGCCGCTTGTCATCCTGTGCGCCGTCACCGTCGTCGCGCTGGTGTTGCAGAACGTCAGCGGCACGATCTTCGCGATGATGTGGGGGGCGCACCCCGCCTATGGCGTCCTGGCCGGGTCGCTCTCCTTCGTCGGCGGGCCGGGCACGGCGCTGGCGTGGGCGAAGGAGCTCGAGGCCGCAGGTCTCGCCGGAGCCCAGATCGTGGGCGTCGGCGCGGCGACCCTGGCCGTGATCACCGGCGCGCTCGTGGCGGGACCGGTGACGGGATGGATGGTCCGCTCCCATGGCCTGCAGGGACGCGAGGCGTCGCCCGGGGAGGTCACCTTCATGGAAACGCGGCCGGAGCAGGCGGCGGGCGAGGCCGATCCCAACCAGATCGAGAGCCTTCTCGCGTCCCTGTTCGTGATCGCGGTGGCCGTCTATGCCGGCGAGCGGATCAACGTGCTGGCCCGGGACGCCGGGATCATCCTTCCGGGCTTCCTCTCGGCGATGATCGCAGGCGTCCTGATCACGAACCTGGCAGACCTCTTCAAGTACCGGCTCGACTTCGCTCCCATCGAGCGTGGCGGCGCCATGGCGCTGCAGCTCTTCCTCGTGACCGCCCTGATGGCCACGCCCCTGATCTCCGTGGCCGCGATTCTTCTTCCGCTGGCGATCAACGTCTTCATCCAGGTCGCCGTGACGGTCGCCATAGCGTACTTCGTGCTCTTCCGGCTTCTCGGCAAGGACTACGACGCGGCTGTCGCCTCGGGCGGGTTCCTCGGTTTCGGCCTGTCGTCGATGCCGGTTGCGATGGCCACCATGGACGAGATCGGCCGGCGCTACGGCCCCTCGCCCAAGGCGTTCCTGCTGGTCACCCTGGCCGGATCCTTCTTCGTCGATCTTGCCAATGCCTTCGTGGCAAAGGCATTTCTCGCCATGCCACTCTACGCGGTAAGCCACTGACCACTCCGCGCTTCGCGCGAAAGAAATGGAGATCGACCATGCCTGACCGGCGCTTCCTGCGAGCCACTGCGGTGGGCCTTTCGACGGGCCTCTTCTGGATCGGCGGCGCCGGCGCCGCGGACCTGCCCTCGCGCAAGGCGGCGCCCGTGGAGTACGTCCGCGTCTGCAGCGAGCAGGGCGCCGGGTTCTTCTACATTCCCGGCAGCGAGACCTGCCTGAAGGTGGCCGGCAGGATCCGCGCCGAACTGCGCTTCGAGGAACCCTTCAGCCGGGGAGACAACACCACGCGGATGCGCGGGCGAGGCTACCTGACCCTCGACAGCCGGACCTCGACCGAGTGGGGCATGCTGCGCGCGACGACCCGTTTCTACGTCACCAAGGACACCGGTTCGGCCGCCTCCACCACGCTCGACTGGGCCTACATCCAGTTTGCCGGGATCACCGCGGGCCGGCTCGAATACTCGTTCTTCGACTTCTCGCCGATCGGCGACTTCGGCTTCCTCGACGCCACCGTCAACGGCCGCGGCGCCTACCACCAGTCGATCAACGCGCTGGCCTACACCGCGAGCCTCGGCGCCGGCATCACCGCGACCCTGGCGCTCGAGGACAAGACGGAACGCGTCGTCGGCGTGTCCGCCTACACGCCCTACGCTCCGGGCTTCGGCGGCTTCGCGCCGACCGCGCTGCCGGAGGGCGGCCAGACCGTGCCCGACGTCGTCGGCCGGCTGGAGTGGACGCAGTCCTGGGGTACCGCGGTCCTGATCGGCGCGCTGCACCAGAACCGGACCGGCAACGGAACGCCCGGTGCGCCGGTCGCCATCGTCGACACGAAGTACGGCTACGCCATCAACGCCGGCCTGAAGATCAACCTTCCCATGCTCGCCGCGGGCGACAACCTGATGCTGTCGGCCGTCTGGGCCGACGGGGCCTCCAACTACACCGGGTGGACCACGGCGGGGACGGCGGGCTCGATCTCGCCCCTGCGCGCCGACGCGCTGGTCGTGCCGGGCACCGCCGACATGTCGCTCTCGAAGAGCTACAGCCTGTCGGCCGGCCTGCTGCACTACTGGACGCCGACGATCCGCCAGTCGGTCTTCGGCGCCTATGGCGGCCTGAACCAGCAGGGCCAGTACTTCGACGTGCGCGCCGTCACCGTCGGCTCGAACGTCATCTGGTCACCCGTGCGGGCGCTGAACATCGGCGCCGAGGTCTACTACAGCCGCCTGATCGGCGTGCCGCTCAGCGCCTACCCCTATGTCGCCGCCGACAACACCTTCTACCGGGCCGGATCGTCGCCCGACAACTGGGGCGGACGTCTGCGCTTCCAGCGCGACTTCTGAACGATCGGCCGGCGTCTTCCGTGGCGTGGCGCCTCGGACTGGGCCACGTCGGCGAGGTTTTCCGTCTTCGCCATCGGCCCCGGCAAGGCTATGCTGGGGCCATGAGCAGGTTCTTCGCAGTCTCCCGACGGGACTTCTGCGCCGCCGGTCTGGCCGCCGCCGCAACGGCCGCCGCCCCCGCGACGGCAAACGAAGCGATCACGCAGCCCGAGCAGCCGGGTCCCGAAGCCTTCATGGCACGGGCGTTCGTCATGCGGCGCCGTGCCGAGGCGGCGGGAGACCAGGCCTATGGGGCTGTCGTGGTGCGCGAGGGCCGGATCGTGGGAGAGGCTCCGAGCGCGGTCGTGACGGCCGCGGATCCGACCGCGCACGCGGAGATGCAGGCGCTTCGCGACGCGGTCCGGCGCAGCGGCGGGGCCTCGTTGGCGGGCGCTACCCTCTACTCCACCTCGCGTCCCTGCCCGATGTGCGAGGCGGCCGCCTATCGTGCCGGCGTGGCGCGGATGATCCATGGCGCCGACCTGTCTTCGGCTGGCGCTCCGAGGCCGGGTCCTGCCCTGTGACGGTGACCCTGACACGCCGCGCCACGCTGTTGCTCGCGATGGTCGCGCTGGGGGGAGGGACGCGGGCGATGGCGGAAGGGTCTCTCGTCGAGGCGGCGGAGCGCGGCGACGCGGCAGCGGTGAGCCGCCTGATCGCAGGCGGCGCGCCGGTCGACCAGCGCGACAGGCGCGGGCGCACGGCGCTGCTCGTCGCCACCGCCGCGAACCGCGTCGAGGTCGCCCGGCTGCTTATCGCGGCGGGCGCCGACGTCAATGCGAAGGACGACATCCATGACAGCCCCTATCTCTACGCGGCGGCCGAGGGGCGGCTCGAGATCCTGCGGCTGACGCTGGCCGCCGGTGCCGACCTGAGAAGCGTGAACCGCTACGGCGGGACGGGCCTCATCCCGGCGGCCCATCACGGCCATGTCGAGACGGTGCGTGAACTCCTGCGCACGCCGATCGACATCGACCACGTCAACCGGCTGGGGTGGACCGCCCTGCTCGAGGCCGTCATCCTCGGTGACGGCGGACCGCGCCATGTCGAGATCGTCCGCCTGCTGGTCGGCGCGGGCGCGAATGTTTCGCTCCCCGACCGCGAAGGCGTGACGCCTCTCGCCCACGCCCGCCGTGCGGGCCATACGGCCATCGAACGGATCCTTGCCTCCGCGGGCGCGCGCTGAAGGGCTCGGGTCGGGGTCTTGTCGTTCGGCGGGATCCACCGCGGATCCCTGGGGGGCCAGGCCTGCCGGGAACCCAGCTGGGCGTGGCGTGCTCGCGTTACGGCACGAATGAGAAGAACAGGAACGCCGCGAAGACTGCCAGGTGGACGACGCCCTGGAGGACGGTCGTGCGGCCCGTTCCCAGCGTGATGACGCTGAGCAGCAAGGTGAGGGCGAGCAGCGTCGTTTCGAGGGTTCCGAGCCCCATGGCCAGGGGCTGCCCGATGAGGATCGAGACGACGGCGACGGCCGGAATCGTGAGGCCGATGCTCGCCAGCGCCGATCCCAGGGCCAGGTTCATGCTGGTCTGGAGGAGATTGCGCTTCGCCGCCCGCAGCGCGGAAAGACCTTCGGGGAGCAGAACCATCGCCGCGATGGCAATCCCGACGATGGCCTTGGGAGCGCCGACATAGTCGATCCCCGCTTCCAGCATCGGCGTAAGGGCCTTCGCGAGGCCGATGACGGCAATCAGCGATGCCAGGAGGAGCCCGAGGCTGATGCCCGCGATGACGAGCGAGGGGCGCTCGGCATGCTCCTGCATGTCTCCGCTCGGCGGCAGGAAGTAGTCCCTGTGTCGGACGGTCTGGATGAAGACGAAGCTGCCGTAGAGCACGATCGACGCGATGCCGGAGAACGCAAGCTGCGCATTGGTGAAGAACGGGCCCGGAGCGCTTCGCGCCATGTTCGGCAGCACGAGCGACAGCGTGACGAGCGCGGCGAGGACGGCCAGGGCCGACAGGGCGCCCTGAAGCTGGAATGACTGTTCCCGGTGCCTCAGGCCGCCCGCGAGCAGGCACATCCCCACGACGCCGTTGCAGATGATCATGACCGCCGCGAAAACGGTGTCCCGCGGAAGCCCCGCCTTGTCCGGCCCGCCGGCCAGCATCATGGAGACGATCAGCGCAACCTCGATGACCGTGACGGCCACCGCCAGCACCAGCGTGCCGAACGGCTCTCCGACCCGATGCGCGACCACCTCGGCATGGTGGACCGCGGAGAAGACCGAGCCCAGGAGGGCAAGTCCCGCCGCGACCGCGAGCAGCGTGCTCTGGCCGAGCACGATGACGATCGCGAGGATCGCCAGGGCGACACAGGGGACAACCCACGTCCAGTGTGGAAGGAATGACCCCGATGGCTGTGACATGACACCCCGACACGCTGTCCGATGCGATGAGTCGCGCCAGCCACAATGCTGAACCCGCCCCGACCTTGGAAGGGCTTACCACGTCCACGGAACGTCGGCAGCGCAGCGGCGAGGCCCCTCGTCCTGCGGACGGTCAGGTGGCACCAGGGCGCCCCATTTCTTCCTTCCCCCGACACCGCATCAGCCCAATTCGAGGTGATTGGTCGCGGCTGCATCACGATACTCCGGGCGTACCACGTGGGCTTCTGCAGAGCGCGATATCCGGATTGTTGAGGGGATTTTGCAACTTCAGAGGTACAGTGCGGCTCGACCTTGCGATTCCCGTCGGACAAGAAACCTTCGCGCGACCGATGGCTTTTCATTCACCAGGCAAATCGGCCTCCCTGACACAGACGGAAGAGCCCATTCATGTTCGACGAATACGGTCTTGGACGCGGCGTCGAGTTGGACGATGCGGCGCTGCCCGCGCTTTATCATTTCGCCTACTGCAGCCGTGCCGCCGACGGCGTTGACGAAGCCGAGGTCGGTCGCATCGTCGAGTCGGCTCAACGCCACAATCTGGCTCACGGCATAACCGGAGTGCTGATTTTCAACCGCGGCGTTTTCTTCCAGTGGATCGAGGGTCCAGTCGACCAGGTTCAGAGGCTGATCTCGAACCTTCACAGCGATCCGCGCCATTTTGATATCGTCCCGCTTAGCCAGAGTGAGGACAAGCGCGAGCGTCTCTATCCGAACTGGGAGATGGAGCGCGTCGAGGCCGCGGACATTCGCGACGTGCTGCAGGACGCGCTCGACAGCGCCGAAGACAAGAATAGCATCGCGCCACTGAAGCGTATTCTGGATCAGTTAGCCTAGCGGCGGACGGCCTGACCTGTACGCCCCTCCCCATCCGCTAGTTCCCGAGGGATGACACCTCGGCCACCTTGCCGTCCTTGACGAGGCACTTCCACGGGGCGCGCTGCGCCCCGACCCCGATGCGGACGAAGTCACTGGCCTGTGAGGCCTCCGAGCCCAGGAGGATCACGTCGCCGTTGTTCGTCTCCCGGGAGACTGCGGCAAGACAGGCCTGCTCGTTCTTCGTCGGCATGCGCTGCGAGGCGGCAGGCGCCGCGGCCGCTGCATCCGGGGTCGCGACGAACCGTACGATGCGGCTGCCGGCCTTGTTGAAGGAGCACTGGAAGGTGCGATCCCCTACCGCACCGTTGACAGCATGAGTGCCGTCGGTCCGCTGCCCTTCGTACTTGGTGGACACGCCCGGCAGGGGGGTTTGAAGCGACTTCGCCGCTCGCTGGCGGCAGGTCGCCATCATCGCGTCAGGCGTCGCGGCTGTCGCTACCGTCCCCGGCAGCAAGAATGCGAGCGTTCCAAGGCTGAGGCCCCGGACGAAAGGAGAGACACCCAGTTGCCGCATCGGCTTCTCCCAAGCTGGAGCGAAACCTTATCAGGGGGCGCCCTGAACGAAAGCGCCCCTGCCATGATCCCCGGGAGGCCCGGGTTCGCTTCATCCTCGCCCGTCATGACGACGGCGCGATCCCGCCCGCGATCCTCGATGCGATCAGGCGGCTTCGCAAGGGTGACAACCCAAGCCGCCGCACGACAGAGAAGGGCCGGAAACGCCGAACCGAGGCGATCCCGTCACAGGGCGGCTTCTCGGACAACTCGATCATTCAGGGGTCCAGCGCGCGCTTGCTGGCCCCAAGATTCGCCACCGTTCGCCGTCATGCGCGAGCCGATGTGGGGATCGGGATCAACCCGTCCCGAAATCCATATGGAATTGCAAGGCTAGATGGCGGAGGGAGCGTCCGCTATGTATTATTGAAAGTACAATGAAATTTTTGATTCTGCCTATTCGGCCCCACTTTAGGCCCCATGGTGGTGGGGTAGTTGAGGGCCAAGCGGGGTGCATTGGCTAGCCTACGTTAGGTCCCCCCAGCCCTGGCGAACAAGCATCGCCAGCCGCTTGAGTTGCCCAAGGGCGTGGCTTGCTTCCAACTCCGAGATCGTCGTCGGCACGGCCTGCCACAGCCACTGCCGGTTGCCGCTGATTGAGACGGCCATCTCGTCGAAGTGCCATTAGCCGCTCGGCATTGGTCGCTGGGCGTGCAGCTTGCGAACGAACAGCAGCACGAACTCAAGGACCCATCGCCGGATCGCCTCGCGCAAGACTTTAAGGCCGCGCTCTGCCAGGAGTTGCTCGATGTCGCGGTAGCTGAGCGTCAAGCGCAGATAGAGCCAGACGGCGTGGCGGATGACGTCAGGCGGAAGCCGTTGTCTGCGTTGGAGATGGGCGTCATTCCAAACTCTATCGTCCCCGTCGGAAGCCGTCAGCGTTCCCGTGAGGGCCCT
>CAZJCW010000069.1:0-16966 GCA_964544365.1 uncultured Alsobacter sp. | reverse complement strand
GCTCGTCGTCGGCGAGGAGCACTACGCCGTGGCCCGCCAGGTCCAGCAGACCCTGCAGCGGTACAAGGCTCTCCAGGACATCATCGCGATTCTGGGCATGGACGAACTGTCCGAAGAGGACAAGGTCGCCGTGGCGCGCGCCCGCAAGATCGAGCGCTTCCTGTCGCAGCCCTTCTTCGTCGCCGAAGTGTTCACGGGGTCGCCCGGCAAGCTCGTGCCGCTCGCCGACACCATCAAGGGCTTCAAGGGCCTCGTGGAAGGCAAGTACGATCACCTTCCCGAGGCGGCCTTCTACATGGTGGGCACCATCGAGGAAGCGGTCGAGAAGGCCCAGCGCCTCGCTGCCGAAGCCGCGTAAGCACCGTCATGGCGCCGGCGGTCGCCCAGCGGCCGCCGGTTGCACGGGAGTAAGGGTCGATGGCCACTTTCAATTTCGAACTGGTCTCGCCGGAGCGGCTTCTGTTCTCCGGTGAAGTCGAGCAGGTCGTGGTACCGGGCACCGAGGGTGACTTCGCGGTCCTGAAGGATCACGCGCCCATCATGTCGACGCTGCGCCCCGGCGTCGCCGTCATCACCGACGGCAAGGGTGGCACGCAGCGCCTGTTCGTCCGGGGCGGTTTCGCCGAAGTGTCCGGTCGCGGCCTGACCATTCTCGCCGAGCAGGCCCTGCCGGTCGAGGAGATCACCGACGAGGTGATCGGCGCCGAGATCAAGGCCGCCGAGAAGGAATTCGCCGATGCGGCGACCGACGAGGCCCGTCGGGTTGCGGCCGAGAAGCTGGCCCAGCTTCTCGAAGTCCGCGATACGTTCCTGTCACGGACGCACACTCATTGACATTGCCTCCTGCCGGCGCATTCGCGCCGGCGGCGGTTCCAAACATCAAAGGGCGCGAACGGTTTGTCCGTTCGCGCCCTTTCTGATTCTGGAAACGAAGGCGGGACTTACGGAGCCGGGGCCATCGCCACCCTGTCCGCCGGGCTGCCGGAGACCTGGCGGCGCGGCGGCAGCGGCACGTTGGCCGGTGCGGGAGCCGATGGCGCGGCCTCCGCGGCCGGTTCACCCCCTCCGAGGCCGAGCCAGCGCTTGTAGAAGGGCTGCTCGGCGGTGGCCGCAGGCTTGCTCGGCGACTGGGCCGTCGTGTTGACCGTCGCCGTTGTCCCGGAGGACTCCTGGCGTCCGCCGAAGATCGAGCCGATCGCCGCCAGCGCGCCCCCGGTCGGGGACGCCGGTGCAACCGCGACGGCTGGCCGAGGCTGCGGCGATGACGTCGCTGCAGGAGCAGAGGCGACGGCCGCAGGAGCGGAGGCAGCAGCCGGCGCCACGGACGCTGGCGCTGCCGGGGCCGGCGCCACAGCGGCCGGAGTCGCAGCGACTGCGACCGGGGCGGCGGCAGGCTTGGCGTCCTTGCGCTGGCCGCGCTCGTCGACATGGTACTCGTCGACCATGGCGACGGCCTCGGGCCGGCTCACCTCGCCGAGGCGACGCGTCTCCTGGCGCGTGAAGACAGCCGGAGCGCCGTCGTTGCTGGAATAGGCCATGGCCGTCTGGCGGAAGGACGGGTGCTGGCTGCCGTCGGCGTACTGGATGCGGGTCGCCGGGGTGCCGCGATGGATGAGTTCCGCGATCTTCTCTTCGTCGGCGCGCGCCTTGGCGGCCACGGCGGAGGCGATCGAGTCATCCACGTCGAGCTTGGGGCATGGGCCGGTCGGGCTCATGCGAGCGCCTTCGGGCGTGGCATTGAAGACGTAGCGCTGGCCGCAATAGTCGACCTTGGGCTCCTGCTTGGTCACCTCGAAGTGGTCGGAGCCTTCCTTCAGGTTCTTCCAGAAGGGCATGTTCGGGTCGTGCCGGAACCGGGCGAGGTTCTCCGCGGTCATGCGGAACGGATAGGACTGGAACTGCACGGTGCGCTGGCCGCCGTTGAAGGACTCGCGCATCACCGCGTAGATCTCTTCGACCTGGTCGTTGGTCATGGCAAAGCAGCCGCGCGACGAGCAGGTGCCGTGCACCATGATATCGCCCCCGGTGCGTCCCATCGCGCGTTCCATCGGGTTCGGGTAGCCGACGTTGAACGACAGCCAGAACGCCGAATTGGGATTCATCTGCGAGGCTGCGACCGTGTAGAAGCCCTCGGGGACCTGCCGGTCGCCTTCCTTCTTCTTCGGTCCGAGCTGGCCGGACCAGCGGCACACGGGGTATGTCTTCAGCAGGACGTACTTGCCTTGCGCGTTCTGCTTCCAGATCTCGATCTCGGACTCTTTCTTGTAGGCCCGAACGAGCATCGGCGAACTGCGGGTCGTTTCCTTCTTGGCCATCAGGTCAAGCGTGTCGCCCGGAATGGGCGCATAGGCCCGCGCGGGAATTCGACCCGATTCGGAATTGCATCCCGCGACGAGCGCGGCGACGGCGGTGGCGAGAGCCAATCGGGTGAACAGCGATGCCATGCGATGTCCTTGAAGACCGTTTGCCGGACTCAACACCGGTTTAGGTCAGTCAACCTTTACCGAACCTTACCGGCATTCTTGGTTCAGTTCAAACATGGTGAAGCCAGGGTTAACGATCCTGGCCGTTGCCTGGCGGACGCTTCAGCCCTTGCGTCCGATTGCGAGAAACTTGGCGGCCCGTCTCTCGCGGACGTCGTCGCGCGAAAGGCCGGCGAGATCCGCCAGCGCTGCCGCCAGGGCGTCCCCCGTCGCGGCGATCGCTGCGGCAGGGTCGCGGTGCGCGCCACCCGAGGGCTCGCCGATCACGCCGTCGATGATGCCGAAGCGCAGCAGGTCCTGCGCCGTGATTTTCATGTTGGTCGCCGCGTCCTGCGCCCGCCCCGAATCACGCCAGAGGATCGAAGCGGAGGCTTCCGGCGACGCGACGGTGTAGATCGCGTGCTCGAGCATCAGCACGGTGTTGCAGCTGGCGATGGCGACCGCGCCGCCCGAGCCGCCTTCGCCGACGACGACGGCGACGTTCGGCGTCCCGAGCGACAGGCAGGCATCCGTCGAGCGGGCGATGGCTTCCGCCTGGCCGCGCTCTTCCGCGCCGATCCCTGGATAGGCCCCGGCCGTGTCGACGAAGCTCAGCACAGGCAGGTCGAAGCGGTCGGCCAGCTCCATGAGGCGGACGGCCTTCCGGTAGCCCTCCGGCATCGCCATGCCGAAATTGTGCTTCAGGCGCGTATCGGTGTCCGAGCCCTTCTCCTGGCCCAGAACGCAGACGGCCTGGCCGCGGAATCGGCCGAATCCGGCGATGATGGCCTGGTCCTCGGCGAATTTCCGGTCGCCGGCCAGCGGCGTGAACTCCTCGATGAGCCCGTCGAGATAGTCGCGGAAATGCGGTCGCATCGGATGGCGGGCGACCATGGTCTTCTGCCAGGGCGTCAGCGCGGCGTAGAGTTCCTTGAGCTGCTGGCCGGCCTTCGCCTCCAGTGCCTCGATCTCCTTGGCCAGCGCGGGCGAGCCGCTGCTCTCGGCCACCACCCGCAGTTCGTCGGCCTTGGCCTCGAGCTCGGCGACGGGCTTTTCAAAATCGAGATAGCTACGCATCGGGCTTCCACGGTACGGCGCAGGGCCATGGAACGATGGCCGGCGGCGGTGCTCCGCCCGGCAGGCGGGTGGGCCGGAATGGCGCCGGATAAGTGGCCCTTCGTCAGGCCTTAGTCAAGCGAGGGCATTTCCGCATCGGGCGCTGGCGGTCACGCGCCCGGCGCGGGAATGAGCACGGGCGACATCCGCATCGAGCGCCGCGGCTGGCGCACGGCGACGGGGCGGTACAGCGTCTTGCTGGCTTCGATGACGTGCACCCCCGCGAAGGGCAGCGACAGCGTCGTTCCGAGCCGTTCCCAGGCCACCGCGGTCTTGAGGTAGAAGCGGCGGGGAATGGGCGGCACGTACAGCGCCTCGTCCCAGTGCATGGGCGAGAACAGCGCCTCGCGCAGCAGGCGGGTGAGCTGCCCGCGCGAATAGGGCTGTCCCTGGCCGAACGGTGTCGTGTCCATCCGCGCCCACAGGCCGCGGCGGTTCGGCACCACCGCGATCATCCGTCCGCCGGGCGCCAGGATGCGCCAGATCTCGGCGAGCAGCGCCGCGGGGTGCTCGTCCGTCTCCAGCGCATGGACCACCAGCACCCGGTCCACCGAGGCGTCGCCGAGGGGCATCATGTCGAGGTCGGCGAGCGCGGTGGAGGAGAAGTTGCCGTTGGGCCAGTTCACCACCCCCTGCGCGGCCGGCATCAGCACGAGCACGCGGTTCGCCGAATCCCGGAAGGGCTCGAGATAGGGCAGCGGGTAGCCGACCCCGAGCACGATCTGCCCGGCGACGTTGTCCCACCGGCTGCGGATCGCGCGGCCGAGCAGCCGGCGCGCCACCTCGCCGAGATGGCCGGAATAGAAGGTCCTCAGGTCGACGACATCGGCATGCACGACGGCTGGATCCTCGCCTGCCCGGCCCGCGCGGACAGATCGCCATTGCAGGACACCTCCCGCCAAAAGACAATGGGCCACCGCGCATCCTCCCGGACGCGCCCTTCCGGTCGATCGAGAAAGCAGTGCCCATGCCCGCCGAAGTCCGCCAGTTCCTCTGCGCCTCCGACAATTTCGGAGTGCTCGTCCACGATCCCGCCACGGGCGCAACCGCCAGCATCGATGCGTGCGAGGAGGCCCCCATCGTCGCGGCGCTGGAGAAGGCCGGCTGGACGCTGACCCACATTCTCGTCACGCATCATCACGACGACCACGTGGCCGCCATCCCGGCCCTGAAGCAGCGCTACCGCCCGGTTGTCATCGGGCCGGCCGCCGATTCGGGCCGCATTCCCGACATGGCGCAGGGCGTACGGGAGGGCGACAGCGTGCGCGTCGGCAGCCTGCAGGCGACGGTCATCGAGACGCCCGGCCACACCCAGGGGCACATCTCCTTCCACTTCCCGGCCGACAAGCTGCTGTTCGCGGGGGATACGCTGTTCGCGCTGGGCTGTGGTCGCCTGCTGGGCGGAACGGCCGCCGACATGTGGTCGTCCCTGAGCAAGCTCGCGACCCTGCCCGACGACACCGCCGTCTATTGCGGCCACGAATACACCCTGTCCAACGCACGGTTCGCCCTCGGCGTCGATCCCGACAACGTCCGGCTGCGCGAGCGGGCCGCGCAGGTGGAGGAGTTGCGCCAACGCGGCGCGTTCACCCTGCCGACCACGATCGGGCTCGAGAAGGCCACGAATCCGTTCCTGCAGGCAGCCGACCCCGCGATGGCGCAGCGTCTGGGCCTCGGCGGGCGGCCGCCGGTGGAGGTGTTCGCCGAACTGCGCGAGCGCAAGAACCGGGCGTGACGAGGGGTGCGTCGGGTGTCGATCCCGGGCCGGTCGAGGAGCGAACCATGACGGGCGTTCATGGCGGCCTGAGCGCCGCGGAGGTCGTGCGGATGCTCGACCTCGCCCCGCACCCGGAGGGCGGCTTCTACCGGGAGACGTTCCGCGATCCGTCGCCGACCGGAAGCGGGCGGGCGGTGTCGACGGCGATCTATTACCTGCTGGCCGCCGGCGACGTGTCCGAATGGCACCGCGTCGACGCCGCCGAGATCTGGCACTGGTATGCCGGCGGCCCCCTTGTTCTGTCGCTGTCCCCCAACGGGCACGATGCGCGGTCCGTACATCTGGGGCCCGACCTGAGGACAGGGCAGCGGCCGCAGGTCGTCGTGCCGGCCGGCCACTGGCAGGCGGCGGAGAGCCTCGGGGCGTGGACCCTCGTGGGCTGCACCGTCGCGCCGGGCTTCGACTTCGCCGGCTTCGAGATGGCGCCGCCGGGGTGGCGGCCCATGCCGCGTCCCGCCGGCGGCGGCTGATGAGCGACGCACCGCTGCCTTTCGTCCGGGCCATCGAGGAGCGGGCGTTCAACGCCTGGCCCGCGCTCGAGGTCGCCGTGCTGGACGGCTGGCTGCTGCGTTTCGCCGAGGGCTACAGCAAGCGCGCCAACTCGGCCAACGCGCTCGCGCCGACATCGCCCTTCGCCGACCTGCTTCCGCTGGTGGAAACGCTCTACCGGCGGCACGGACTGCGGCCCTGCGTGCGGCTGACCCCGCTGGCGGGCCCTGAGCCGGCGACGGTCCTGGCGGGTCGGGGGTGGAGCGTCATCGACGAGAGCCTCGTCCTGACGGCCCCGCTGCCGCGGGGCGGGGCCGTGGACGACACCCTTCGCCTGGATGCCGTGCCGGAGGCGGCCTGGATCGCGGGCTATGCCGAAGCCAGTGCGCGGGCGGATCTCAGGCGGGACACGCTGGCGCGCATGCTGGCGGCGATCAGGCCGGAGGCCGTGTTCGCGACGCTGGAGCGGGACGGCGCGGCCGTCGCCTACGGCATGGCCGTGCTCGAGCGCGGCATGGTGGGTCTCTTCGACATCGCGACGCCGGCGGCGCACCGGCGCCAGGGGCACGGGCGCCGGCTCGTCGAGGGCCTGATGGCCTGGGGCCGCCGCAAGGGCGCCATGCAGGCCTATCTCCAGGTGACGACGGCGAACGAGGGCGCGCTGCGCCTGTACCACGGTCTCGGATTCCGGCCGGTCTACCGCTACGACTACCGGTTGCCGCCCGGGTGAGGGTGCCCGGCGCGCCTCACCGGCGCGACGCGATCGCGGCGCCGGCGACGATCAGCGCTGCGGCGGCCCCCAGCGACCACGAGGGCGTCGCGTAGCCGCCCGCGACAAGCAGCAGCGTCGAGAGCACCGGGGCGGCGTAGGAGGCGACGCCGAGGAGCCGGATGTCGCCTTTCTTCATGCCGATGTCCCACAGGTAGAAGGCTGCCCCCACCGGGCCGATCCCGAGGGCGGCGACGGCCAGCCATTCCGCGCCGCCCGCGGGCAGGACCGTCGTCTCGAACGCCGCATGGCAGGCGGCCGACAGCGCCGCGGTCGCGAGGCAGAAGCCGACGACGCAATCCGTCGGCACATGGCCGAAGCGCCGCGACAGCACCGAGTAGGATGCCCATACCACTGCCGCGCAGAGGGCCAGCGCGTAGCCTGGCGCGTGGCGGGGATCGAGGCCCAGGCCGCCCTCGCGGCCGGCCACAAGGACCGTCACGCCGGCGAGGCCGAGCAGGGCGCCCGCGACCGACGCCGCGCGCAGGCGCTCGCCCGGCAGGAAGGACGCGAAGAGCACGATCAGAAGAGGCCAGAGATAGGACACGAGCCCTGCCTCCGCCGGTGGGGCGAGGCGCAGCGCGAAGAAGTACAGGGCGTGGTAGCCGAACAGCCCGGCCGTTCCGAGCAGCCATACGACGGGCGGCTGAAGGAGCGCGCGGGGTGCCTCGCGCCGCACCAGCCAGGTTGATGCGCCAAGCGCGCCGGCCGTCGCGAAAGTCATCGCGGCAAGCTGGAATGGGGGTACGGAGCCCGACGATGCGGTGAGGAATGCGAGCGACGACCACAGGCCGATTGCACCGATGCCGCTCAGCGTGGCGGCGTTGCTTTCATCACTTGATTGAGTTGCAATTACCTCAGGTTGAGTCACCGCGTACACTCGATTTCAGGTGGCAACTCTTGGCGACAATTGTGCGGCAACGCGTTGATTGCTGCATTCAATGAGCTTGCACGATTCGTTTCATGAGAGTACGCTTATTATTAGAGGCAATCAGTGGATTAATCAGAATGGCCCAAGCGAACGAGCAGACGCGGGATGCTCTCATCCGCTTGCAGGACGAGATATCGGCCCGGCTGTTTCGTGACAGCGAGGACTACCGTGTCCTCCTCGCGCTGCAGCAGGCGATCGGTTGGCTGGACAAGACCGGCCGGATGGCACCGACGCACCGGGTCGAGGCGGAGCTCGAGGGCTCGCGGCCTCTTTCTGCAATAGACATGCTGGCGAGCCTTGCACGCGATGCGCGGGCCATTCCGGGCCGTCGGGTCGAGGCAAGGCCCCTTCCGACCGCCGAATCCGGTCCCGTGAGCCAGCGGGACGTGGTTGCGATGATCCTGCGGGAGCGCGGCGAACCGGTTCCGATCTCGGAGCTTCTCGAACTCATGCAGATCCGCGGCGTGGTGGTCGGCGGTGTCCGCCCGCAGGGAAACCTGTCGTCCAACCTGTCGCAGGACAAGCGGTTCAGGCCGGTGCGCTACCGTGACCGGGCGTGCTGGTGGCTCGTCGACGAGCCCGTTCCGCCGCCGGCGCGAGGGCCGGAAATCGTTTGACCTTGAGCTAGGTCAAGCCAAAGTTGGTTTATGGTTAATGAAAAGTTAAGGCCGCGGCAGGAGCCGCGGCCTTTTTTGTCAAGTTAACCCAGCGTCACGCCATGTATTGGCCGCCGTTAATCGACAGCGTCGATCCCGTGATCCAGGCGGCTTCGTCGCTCGCCAGATACACCACCGCCGCGGCGATCTCGTCCGCCTCGCCGAGGCGACCGATCGGAATCTGCGGCAGGATTTTTGTCTTCAGCACCTCTTCAGGCACCGCCTGCACCATCTCGGTGGCGACGTAGCCCGGCGCGATCACGTTGACGGTGATCCCCTTCGTCGCGTTCTCCTGCGCCAGCGCCTTCGAGAAGCCGATGACGCCCGCCTTGGCCGCAGAGTAGTTCGTCTGCCCCATCTGTCCCTTCTGGCCGTTGACGGACGAGATGGTGATGACGCGGCCGAAGCCGCGCGCCCGCATGCCGTCGATCACCGGGCGGGTCATCGTGAACATGGAGTCGAGGTTGGTCGCGAGCACCGCGCGCCACTGGTCGAAGGTCATCTTCTGGAAGAAGCCGTCGCGCGTGATGCCGGCGTTGTTCACCAGCACGTCCACGGGGCCCAGGTCGGCCTCGACCTGCTTCAGGCCGGCGGCGCAGCCGTCGGGGCTGGAGACGTCCCACTTGTAGACGGCGATGCCCGTCTCCGCCTTGAACTTCTGCGCGGCCTCGTCGTTGCCGGCGTAGTTCGCCGCCACCTTGTAGCCCTTCGCGCTCAGTGCCTTGGAGATGGCGGCGCCGATGCCGCGCGTGCCTCCCGTGACGACCGCAACCCTAGCCATGCGTTCCCCCGTCTGATGGTGATGATGTCGATCCGGGGCCGCGACGCGGCACCGCTTTGAGGTCGTCCGGCGCCGGCAAAGCGGCGCCGGTCACTCCGTCGCGATCAGCGCTCGACCGTGAGCGCGATGCCCATGCCGCCGCCGATGCACAGCGTGGCGAGGCCCTTCTTCGCGCCGCGGCGCTTCATTTCGTGCAGCAGCGTGACGAACACACGGGCGCCCGAGGCGCCGATGGGATGGCCGATGGCGATGGCGCCGCCATTCACGTTCACCTTCGATGTATCCCAGCCGAGGTCCTTGTTGACCGCGATGGCCTGCGCCGCGAACGCCTCGTTGGCCTCGATGAGATCGAGATCGTCGATCGTCCAACCGGCCTTCTTCAGCGCCATGCGCGACGCCGGGATCGGGCCCGATCCCATCACGGCCGGGTCGACGCCGGCGGTCGCCCAGGAGGCGATGCGCGCCAGGGGCTCGAGCCCACGGCGGGCCGCCTCGGCGGCTGTCATCAGCACCACCGCGGCCGCGCCGTCATTGATGCCCGAGGCGTTGCCTGCCGTGACCGTGCCGTCCTTGGAGAAGGCCGGACGCAGCTTGGCGACGGCGTCGATCGTCGTGCCGGGGCGGATGTACTCGTCCTGGTCGACGATGGTGTCGCCCTTGCGGCCGGGAACCGTCACGGGGACGATTTCCTCGGCGAAGCGGCCGGCCTTCTGCGCGGCCTCCGCCTTGTTCTGGGAGGCGACGGCGAACTGGTCCTGCTCGTCGCGGGTGATCTGCCAGCGCGTCGCGACGTTCTCGGCCGTGTTGCCCATGTGGTAGCCGTGGAAGGCGTCGAGCAGGCCGTCGCGCAGCATCGAGTCGACGAACTTCATGTCGCCCATCTTCGTGCCGTTGCGCAGGTGCGCCACGTGCTGCGCCATCGACATGCTCTCCTGGCCGCCGGCGACGATCACGTTGGCGTCGCCGTTGGCGATCTGCTGCATGCCGATCGCGACGGCGCGCAGGCCGGAGCCGCAGAGCTGGTTGAGGCCCCACGCCGTCTTTTCCTGCGGGATGCCGGCCTTCATGGCCGCCTGGCGGGCCGGGTTCTGGCCCTGGCCTGCCGCCAGGATCTGGCCGAGGATGACCTCGTCCACCTCTTCGGGAGAGATCCTGGCCCGCTCCACGGCGGCCTTCACGGCGATGGCGCCGAGCTCGTGCGCGGGCAGCGAGGACAGCCCGCCATTGAAGGATCCGACGGCTGTACGCGCGGCGCTGACGACGACGATGTCGTTGGACATGGGCTCTTCCTCCGTTGCTGCGGGCGCCATGCTGCAGTGCGATGGCCGTGCGCGCCCTCGGTTCGTTGCGATCTTTCCGCTGCCCTTCGCGCAGCGTCAAGCGGCCGAAACGGTTCGAAGCGTAAGCCTTTGGTTTCGAGTTGTGCCTTCTTCGTGACCAAAGTCGAAGGAATCCGGTTTTCGCGCTGCCACAAAACCGGTAGGGTCGCCGCGAAAAGGCGCACACGCACGCGACGCCCGAGACCGTTCAATGGCGACAGACAAGAAGCCGACCGTCATCAAGAAGTACGCCAACCGGCGGCTCTACCACACGGGCACGAGCACCTATGTCACGCTCGACGACCTTGCCCTGATGGTGAAGAACGGTGAGGACTTCGTGGTCTTCGACGCGAAGTCCGGCGAGGACATCACGCGGCCGGTCCTGGCGCAGATCATCTTCGAGCAGGAAGGCAAGGAAGGGCAGAACCTGCTGCCGATCACCTTCCTGCGCCAGTTGATCCGCTACTATGGCGACAGCATGCAGGCGCTCGTGCCGCGCTATCTCGAGTACTCGATCGAGACGCTGGCGCAGAACCAGCAGAAGTTCCGCGACCAGATGAACACCGCCTTCGGCAACAACGCCTTCGGCTCGGCGGCCTTCCACGCGATGGACGAGCAGGTGCAGAAGAACATCGCGATGTTCCGCGACGCGCTGCGCATGTTCACGCCGTTCCAGATCCCCGGCGCGCCGGGGGAAGCCGGCGCCGAGGATGCCGCAAAGCCGGTCGTCGCCGAGAAGCCGGCCGAGATCGACGAGCTCAAGCGCCAGCTGAGCGAGGTTCAGAAGCGGCTCGACAAGCTGTCGGGCGGCTGACGACCGCTGGGTCCGGGCGAAGCACGCCCGGCCCGCGTCAGTCCTCGGTTCCGGTCGCCGGCAGAAGCGCCGGCTCCGCCCCCAGTTCGGGCATGTCGAACAGCTCGCCCTGCAGGAAGTCGACGCCCCAGTCGGCGAGGATGCGCGCGGACGCTTCGTCGCGGACCCATTCGGCCACCACCAGCACGCCGAGATGGCGCGCCAGTTCCAGCAGCGTGCGCACGAAGAAGCGGTCGTCGTTCGAGCGGACGATGTTCTGCACGAAGGCGCCGTCGATCTTGATGATGTCGACGTTCAGGTTGCGAAGGTGGCGGAACGACGTATGGCCCGAGCCGAAGTCGTCGATCGCCACCCGCACGCCGAGATCCTTGATCTGGGCGATGCGCATGCGCGTCGTCTCGATGTCGTGGACGAAGCAGGTTTCCGTCAGCTCGACGATCAGGCGACGGGCCAGGGACGGGCGCGGCGCGGCGAAGGCCGTCAGCGCCGAGATCCACTCCGGGTGGCTCACGCTCGCCTGCGAGACGTTGACCGACAGGGTCAGGTCCGGATCTTCCTCCAGCGCGGTCGCGGCCAGCTCGAGCACGCGCTGGTCGAGCATCGGCATGAAGCCGAGCTTCTCCACCATCGGCACGACGAACGCCGCCGGCAGGACCGTGCCGTCCTGCGCCCGGATGCGCATCAGCGCCTCGCGAAAGGCGACGTTGCGCGTCCTGGCGTCGACCACCGCCTGCTGGACGATGCACACGCGGCGGTCGTTGAGCGCCGAGATCACCTCGTCGGTGAGGCGGCGGTTGGACATGCGCCGCTCGACCTTGCGGCGGTCGGGCGTGAACAGCACGATCTGCAGCGTCGGTGACGCCTTGGCGTCGGCGAGCGATTCCTCCGCGTGCGACATGGCGTCGGCGGCCGTCTGCCCGAAGCGCGGGAGGAGGACGCCGCCGAGGCGGATCGAGGCGTTGACCACGCCCTTGGAGGTCGTCAGCGGCGTCGACTGGACGCTCGTGACGAAGCGCTGCGCGGCGACGGGGAGCTGGTCCTCGCTGCATCCCAGCAGGACGATGGCGAGCTTGTTGCCCGAGAAGCGCGCCATGGCGTCGCCGCGACGCATGACCGTGCGCAGCCGCTGCGCGACGGAGGCGATCGCCTCGTCGGCGACGTCGAACCCGTAGGCGTCGTTGATCGCCGCGAGGCCCTCGATGCCGACCATGACCAGCGCCAGGGAGCCGTGCGACCGGCGGGCGCGGGCCAGTTCGTCGGACAGCATCTCGGTGAGCTGGGCGCGCGTCATCGCGCCGGTCAGCCAGTCCTGGTGCGGGTCGGACCCCGTCGCGCCGGCCGAGGCGACGCCCGGCAGCACGCGCACGACGCCGTGCACCTTCGCGGGCCGGCCGTCGGTGCCGGCGAACCAGCGCCCCGTATCCTCCACGCAGGTCGGCGTCCCGCCGGGCGGCGTCAGCACATAGCGCGTCTGGAAGACCACGCCGTGGCCGACGTCGCGCTCCTTCGCCCGCATCACCGAATCGTAGCGCGAGACCCCGTCGTCCGGCTTGATCAGCCGGGCATAGGCGCGCCCGGACGAGATCGGATCGAGGCTGCCGACGGACAGCACCGTCGCGGCCTGCCCGCTCCACGCGATCCGGTCGGATGCGATGTCCCAGTCGTAGACGGCCTCGCCGATCGACCCCAGGACAGCCCGCAGGTCGTGCGCGAACGGCTCATCGCCGTCGCGGGCGGCCGAATCCGGTCCATCGGCCGCTTCGTGCTTCGTGGCCATCGAGCCCCCGGGGGTTTGCAACGCGGCCCGTCCAGGTGGGGACCCGGATGGTTCGTTCTGGCACCGGCCTGCGTCTGGAAATGTATCGAAACGATGCAATGGGCAGAGTTAAGGTCTCGTTAACGCCGGCACGCGGCTTGCGAGCGACGTCGTGGACGAAGACCTCCCGCACCGGGCGACCCGACATGACACGGACTGGACCTGGCTCGACTGCCCTCGCCGTCACGACCACGGAGCGCGACGATCGCCCCGCCCGTCCGCACGGCGTCCATGGCCGCGCCGACGCCGGCTTCATCGCGCACCTGCTCGCGACGCGCGCGGCGGTGCCCGAGCACAGGGCCAAACGACGAGCGGCGCCCGAGAGGGGCGCCGCAGCGTATGGGACGACGTGGAAGCTGATGCAGGCGCGTCAGGCGTCGAGCGGGTTCGACAGCGAGGCCTGAAGCCGCCGCCGCGAGGCTTACGCCTCGCTCTTGACCTTCAGCACCTGGCGACCGCGATACATGCCGGTCTTCAGGTCGACATGGTGCGGGCGACGGAGCTCGCCGGAATCCTTGTCCTCGACATAGGTCGGCTGCTTCAGCGCGTCGGCGGACCGGCGCATGCCGCGCTTCGACGGCGAGGTCTTTCTCTTCGGAACGGCCATGGAACTCTCCGGTAACTGGCGGCTGGCGGTCTGGACACGACTGCCCCATCGGCGGCCGCCGCGAATTCGAAGCCGGGTCCATACAGCAATCCCGGCCGGAACGCCAGCCGCCGCCGCGAGGTTTTTCGCGACTCGCTCGTCCCGGATGCGGCCAGGGTCCCGCGAACCGTTCAGGTCCCTTTCCCCAGGCACCCCAGATAGGGCTGCGCCTCCGCGGCCCGCACGACATTGATGGCGGCCAGCCGGGCATGCCCGCGGGACGGCCGCGCGGCGTTCCGGCGGATGGGATTGGGCAGCGACGTGGCCAGCAACGCCGCCTCGCGGGCGCCGAGCGCCGCCGCCGGCTTGCCGAACGCCGCCTGCGCCGCCGCCTCCGCGCCGAAGATGCCGGGTCCCCACTCGGCGATGTTGAGGTAGATCTCCACGATCCGCCGCTTCGACATCACGAGGTCGAGCCACAGCGCCAGCGGAAGCTCGAGCCCCTTCCGGATGTAGGACCGGGAGGGCCAGAGGAAGAGGTTCTTGGCCGTCTGCATGGTGACGGTGGAGGCGCCGCGGCTCGGTCCGCCATCTTCCGCGTCCTCGATGACCTCGCGCATCGCGTCCCAGTCGACGCCGTGATGCGCGCAGTACCGGGCGTCCTCCGACATCAGGACGCTGGCGACGAGCCTGGGCGAGATGCGGTCGAGCGGCACCCAGCGGCGGTCCACCTCCTGCAGCGTCAGCCATCGTCCCAGCATCAGGGTCGAGACGGGCGGCACCACCGTCCAGAGCAGCGTCAGCCCGACGAGCAGGGCGACAGCGCCGGCCGCGAGCCAGCCGAGCACCTTCGCCGCGCGACGAAACCACCCCCGCCGTCCACCGCCGCGATCCCGTGCCGAACGCTCTGCCTGCGCCATTCCGCGAGCCTTGACCGAACAGGCCCGATAGGGCAAGCGGAGCCATGGCCCCGCCCGGGGGTCGTGTCCGCGGAGGCCGCGATGGCCGGATCGTCCAGAAGCGCAACCGCAGCCGGGGAGGCCGGAACCGTCGAGGTCGAAGCCCGGCTCGCCACCTGCGCCCGCGCCATCGAGGAAACGCTCGACGCGCTGCTGTCGCCGGTTCCCCGGCCCGGCGAGATCGCCCGGCCGGCGCAGCTCCTGGACGCCATGCGCTACGCGGCGCTCGGCGGCGGCAAGCGCCTGCGCCCGTTCCTCGTCGTCGAGAGCGCCCGCCTGTTCGGCCGGAGCGGCGACGGCGTCCTGCGCATCGGCGCGGCGCTGGAGATGGTGCACTGCTACTCGCTGGTGCACGACGACCTTCCCGCCATGGACGACGACGACCTGCGGCGCGGGCGTCCCACGCTTCACCGCCACATGGACGAGGCGGCGGCCATCCTTGCCGGCGACAGCCTCCTGACCTACGCGTTCGACGTGCTCGCCGATCCGGCCACTCATCCGGACGGAACGGTCCGCGCGGAACTCGTGCTCGGGCTCGCCCGCGCATCCGGGCTCGGTGGCATGGCCGGCGGCCAGATGCTGGACCTCGAGGCGGAGGGTCGCTACGCCGGCGGCGTTCCGCCGGTGCGCGATGCCGCGGACGTGGTCCGGCTGCAGGCCATGAAGACAGGGGCCCTCCTCGCGTTCGGCGCCGAGGCCGGGGCCGTCGCCGGCGGCGCGTCGACAGCGCAGCGCGCGGCGCTGCTCGCCTTCGGCAAGGCGCTCGGGGCGGCCTTCCAGGTCGCCGACGACATCCTCGACGTGGAGGCCACGCCCGAGGTCCTGGGCAAGGCGACGGGCAAGGACGCCGACCGCGGCAAGGCCACGCTGGTCGGACTACTCGGCCTCGCCGCCGCGAGGGCGGAGCGGGACAGGCTCGCCGCCGCCGCCGTCGCCTCGCTCGCCGGGTTCGGGCCCGAAGCCGACGTCCTGCGTGCCGCCGCCCGGTTCGCCGCGGAGCGCCGCTCGTGACCGCGGCGTCCGCCGGGCCCGATGCCGCGGGCGATGCCGCCTGGGTGCGCGAGGCGGTCGCCGCCATCGGGGCGGATTTCAACCGCTCCGCCGACACCCATCTCATCCGCCTGCAGATCCCCTGCCTGTCCGGGATCGACCTCTACCTGAAGGACGAGTCGACCCACCCGTCGGGCAGCCTCAAGCACCGCCTTGCGCGGTCGCTCTTCCTCTACGGCCTGTGCAACGGGTGGATCGGGCCGCGGACTGTCGTCGTCGAATCGTCTTCCGGCTCGACGGCGATCTCGGAGGCGTATTTCGCCCGTCTTCTGGGCCTGCGCTTCATCGCGGTCCTGCCGGAAAGCACCGCGCCCGAGAAGATCGCCGCCATCGAGTTCTACGGCGGCGAGTGTCGCCGCGTCGCCCCGGCCGCCATCTACGAGGAGGCCCGGACGCTCGCGCGATCCCTCGGCGGTCACTACATGGACCAGTTCACCTACGCCGAGCGGGCCACGGACTGGCGCGGCAACAACAACATCGCCGAATCGATTTTCGCGCAGATGGGTCGCGAGCGGCATCCCGTCCCGCGCTGGGTCGTCGTCTCGGCCGGAACCGGCGGCACGTCGTCCACCATCGGCCGTTACATCCGCTACCACGGCGACCTTGCCGGCACGACACGGCTGGCCGTGGTCGATCCGGAGCATTCCGTCTTCGCGGACTATTTCGAGACGGGAGACGCCACGCTGGCCTCGCCGCGCCCGTCGCGCATCGAGGGCATCGGCCGGCCGCGCGTGGAGCCGTCGTTCCTGCGCACCGTGGTCGACCGCATGATTCGCGTCCCCGACGCGGCCTCCATCGCCACGATCCACTGGCTCGAGGGCGTGCTCGGCCGCAAGTGCGGCGGGTCGACCGGCACGAACCTGTGGGGCGCCCTGTCGCTGGCGGGCGAGATGCTGGCGCGCGGCGAGAGCGGCAGCATCGTCACGCTGATCTGCGACCCGGGCGAGCGCTACCTGCGCAGCTACTACGACGCCGATTGGATCGCCGCGCAGGGGATCGATCCCGCGCCCTGGCGCGCCGCCCTCGAGGATTTCTGCCGCACCGGCACGCTCGTGCCCGGCTGAGTCGTCCGGCTCAGGCCGCGCCGCCCCCGTAGCGGGTGTCGATGTACTCCTGCACCATCGTCTTGAAATCGGCGGCAAGGGTCGCGCCGCGCAGCGTCGCCGCCTTCTTGCCGTCGATGAACACGGGCGCCGTCGGCGCCTCGCCGGTGCCCGGCAGCGAGATCCCGATGTCGGCGTGCTTGGACTCGCCCGGGCCGTTCACGATGCAGCCCATGACCGCCACGTTGAGGGACTCGACGCCCGGATAGGTCTTCTTCCACTCCGGCATCGACGTGGAAATCCAGGACTGGATATCCCGCGCAAGCTCCTGGAAGACGGTCGACGTCGTGCGGCCGCAACCCGGGCAGGCGGCGACCAGCGGCACGAACGTGCGGAAG
>CAZJCW010000068.1:0-17247 GCA_964544365.1 uncultured Alsobacter sp. | reverse complement strand
CTCCGACACGATCTGGGGCTTCGAGAACGTGGTTGCGGGCTCGGGCAACGACACGCTCACGGCGTCCAACGCGGTGAACGTGCTCGACGGCGGCGAGGGGGCGGACGTCTTCCGCTTCACCTCGACCTCGGCGGCGGACGGCGACACGGTCCTGGGCTTCCAGCCCGGCGACAAGCTCGACCTCTCCGGCATCGACGCCAACACGGGAACGGCGGCGGCGGATGCGTTCACGCTGGTGTCCGGCGCCTTCACCGCGGCCGGGCAGCTTCTGGTGACGTTCGAGAGCACGGCACAGGGCGACTTCACGGTCGTCCAGGGCAATGTCGACGGCAACACGGACGCCGACTTCTCCCTGCGCATCGCCGGCCATCACGACATCAACGCCGGCAATACGACCTTCTGACGGGCTGGGGCTGCGGCCCCTGCTCCCTTTTTCCTCCCAGACTGTCCCGCCCAGGGACCGGCCCCTCCTCCCTTGCGGGACGAGGGGCTTCTTGTTGTCGGAGGAACGCTACCAGCGCAGCAGGTGACGACCCGCGACGGCGCCGGCCAGCCCGATGCCGACGATCGCGGCCGGATACCAGAGCGAAACGAAGGCGACGGCGTCCAGCGGGCAGTGCACCGCGTAGGCGGCGGCCGTGATGCCGCCGGCCAGAAGGCCGCCGGCGAAGCCCGACCATCCGGGGCTCGTCGTCGCGGCCCTGCGCAGGGCGAACAACACGAAGACGAGCGGCGCAAGCGCCGTCAATCCGAGCAGCGCGAGGCAGGCCCAGGCCGTACCGTTGCTCATCGTGGCGCTGGCATCCCCGATCAGCGCGGGGATTCCAGCCGCGACGGCGGGGGCGGCGAAGAGCCCGACCGCGGGCAGCAGCGTCCGCGCGCCGAGCGGCGGGGCATCGGGACGGGCGAGGCCCGTCGCCCACAGGAATGCCCCGGCGGCCAGCGCGAGCGGCGCTGCCACCTTGAGGCCGGCGGGAAGGGTCATGAGCGCGCTTGCGAGATCGGCTCGCGGGCCGAAGCCGCCGACGGAGAGAAGCAACGCCGAGCCGGCGCCGAGCGCTGCCGCCATCGCCAGTCGCGCCGAAATGCGCGGCGGCTCGACCGGCGCGCTGCCGGCATCGGCCGCCAGCCGACGGATCAGGTCATCGGTGTCCATCGTCAGGCCCGCCGGACGGGGTGATCGACACCGAGAGCTGTTCCAAGACGCTTCAAGGCCCGGTGCCAGGTCACGCGTACGGCGGTCTCCGTCATGGAAAAGCGCGACGCTGCGGCGGCAATGGTCACGCCCTCGATGCCGAGCGCCTCGACCACCCGGCGCTGGCGGCCGGTCAGCACGGCGAGGCTCGCCTGGGCATCGGCATCGAAGACGGCTGGGCGTGCCTCGTCGGGAGCCGCAAGGACATCTGCCAGGTCGTCAACGGACCGCGCGTCGATGCGCTGCCGCCCGGTCGCGGCCCGGCGGACGCAGTCCACCACCTTGTATCGCACGACGGCCTTGAGCCAGGGCAGGAATGGACGATCGCCATCCCAGCTCGCGCGGTGCCGATGAAGACCGATCAAGACTTCCTGGACGATGTCGTCCAGTTCGTGGGCCGCGAGACCGTAGCGCTGCAGGCGGCGCGCAACCAGACGCCGGAGTTCCGAAGACACTTCGGTCAGAAGGGTCTCGTACGCTCTCGCCTCACCCGCCTGCCCGCGGCGCATCAGGTTCGACCAGCGTGTCTCGCGTTCCATGCCCATCTCCCGGGACACCTCCGCGTTGCCCCACCGGGCCAGCGCGGTTTCCCACAGTGCAGTCTTGCTTCGACTTCGCCGCACTGTCGGCTCACGTTACACGGAGCGCAATCACATGCGCGTGACATGCGGAGCGGCCCGAATGGATGCCTTCGCCGGATCGGGCGGTGCTCGTCGACGGGTTGCAGGATCAATCACTTGCGCGTGAAACGGTAACGCACGGCCGACCCAATGCGACTGATGGGGCGGGACCACGCAGGTTTCCCACTCGAACGACCTTCACAGGAGCTTCCATGATCGCGCGTCGTACCGTCCTCGCCCTCGCAGCCGTCGCCCTGACGGGCGCCGTCTCGTTTGCACTCCCCGCTGCCGCCGCCGGGACGATACCGTTCACACAGGCCGCCTTCGATGCCGCGAAGGCCGCCGGAAAGCCGGTGCTCGTCGAGGTTTCGGCGCCCTGGTGCCCCACCTGCAAGGCGCAGAAGCCGATCCTCTCCCAGCTGCGCGGCATGCCGAAGTACAAGGACATCGTGGCGTTCGAGGTCGACTTCGACAGCCAGAAGGATGCGCTGCGCGGTCTCGACGCGCGGACGCAGAGCACGCTGATCGTGTTCAAGGGCCCCAAGGAACTCGGCCGCTCGACGGGCGACACGAAGAAGGAGTCGATCGAGGCGCTCCTGGCGAAAACCGTCGCTCCCGCGATGTGACGCGGCGCCAACCATGTTGACCACGATCGGGTTGGCCGGGCTCGCCGGCATCCTCTCCACGCTCTCGCCCTGCGTGCTTCCGCTCATCCCGATCGTGCTCGGCACGGCTGCCGCCGAGAGCCGGTTCGGCCCCCTCGCCCTTGCCGCCGGCCTCGCTCTTTCCTTCTCCGTGATCGGGCTGTTCGTCGCCACCATCGGGTTCTCCATCGGGCTTGACGCGGGCGTGTTCCGCACGGCCGCCGCCATCCTGATGACCGGCATCGGTGTGATCCTGATGGCCCCTGCCCTCCAGACGCGCATGGCGACGGCTGCCGGTCCGGTGGGCGACTGGGCGGAGAACCGCTTCGGCGGCTTCTCGACGCGGGGTGTCGGCGGACAGTTCGGCGTCGGCCTCCTGCTTGGCGCCGTCTGGGCCCCGTGCGTCGGACCGACCCTCGGCGCGGCGTCGGTCTTGGCCGCCCGCGGCGAGGATCTCGGCGCCGTGGCCCTCACCATGGTGGCCTTCGGGCTCGGCGCCGCCATTCCCCTGCTCGGTCTCGGAACCCTGTCGCGCGAGCGGATGCTGGCCTGGCGTGGACGGATCGCCCAGGCAGGAAGCGGCATGAAGAGGCTGATGGGCTTCGCGCTCGCTGCCGTCGGCGTCCTGATCCTCTCGGGCTGGGACAAGATCATCGAGGCCCGGCTCGTCGACCTGTCACCGGCCTGGCTGACCGAGCTCACGACCCGGATCTAGCCGCGTCGCCCTCCCCCCCTCGCGCCGCACTGGCGCGGGGCGCTGCATCCATGAGAGGTGTTGCGGAGTAATGGTGAGGTGATCCACCCGTCCCTCCCATGGGCCAAAGGAGAGTTCCATGACCGCAGCCCCCCTCACCCGCCGCTCGATCCTCGGCGCCGGCCTTGCCACGGCCGCCATTCTCGCGGCGCCCAAGGTCTATGCCCAGGCCGCGGCACCAGCCGCTCCGGCGGGGCCGTTCTCCCTGCCCAAGCGCGCCTACGAGGCGGCGGCGCTCGAACCGCACATCGACACGATGACCATGGACATCCACTACATGCGCCATCACGGCGCGTTCATCACCGCGCTCAACACGGTGGCCAAGGACAACGGCGTCGTGGCGCAGATGCCGGTGAACGAGCTTCTCGGCAAGCTGGGCGAGCTGCCGGAGGGCATCCGCACGATGGTCCGGAACGCCGGAGGCGGCCACGCCAACCACACGATGTTCTGGGAGGTGATGGGCCCGAACGCGGGCGGAGCCCCGACCGGCGCCGTCGGCGAGGCCATCACGCGCGACCTCGGCGGGTTCGACAAGTTCAAGGCCGACTTCGAGGCGGCGGGACTTCGCGTCTTCGGGTCTGGCTGGGTGTTCGTCACGGTCAACAAGGCCGGAAATCTCGCCATCGTCACGAAGCCGGGGCAGGACAACCCGCTGATGGACAAGCAGATGGTGCTGCTGGGCAACGACGTGTGGGAGCACGCCTATTATCTGAAGTACCAGAACCGCCGGGCAGACTATCTGAAGACGTGGTGGAACGTCGTGAACTGGCAGAAGGTCGGCGAGCGCTACGCAGCCGCCAAGGCCGGCACGCTCGGCGTCTGACGCCATCGGCCCGACGGCGCGGGTGGCCGGCCGGTCGCCCGTGTCACGTCCGCGACGGACCGTCCGGCGCATCGAGCGGGCACGTCGCGCGGTGACAGTAGGGGCGCGACTTGCAGCGCGCTCCGGACTGCGCGACCGCGCGGCGGACCGTCCTCGCGAAGGCATCCTGTCCGCAATCGGGATCGAGGGAGACGACGTCGGACGGCAGTGCGGCCTGGACGCCTCCGACAGACAGCACGGCCGGCTGGTCCGTTCCGTTGACCGCCGTGGCGACGTGCACGAACAGGTCGACCATCGCCGCCGTCCCCGCATGCTGCCGCAGGGCGAAGATCGCGTACTCGCGCTCGCCGATGCAACGCAGCGCCGCCTCGACGCCTTCGACGACGTCCACGTCCGCGATCCCCATGGCCTCGAACCGCTCCACGAGCCGGGCGGCGACGGCGGCATCGGGCTCGACGACGAGGGTCGGCATCACCACGCGGCAAGGGCCAGGCGCGGCCTGCAAGGCGCGACCGACCGGAACCGGGGCCTGTGGGTGCCGGAAAACCGGGCGGTGAAGGAGCGAACTCGTCATTGGCATGGCAGTGCCCGGGCGACAGGGGATGCCGACGAGAGAAGCACCGAGCCGATGTCGCCGGCGCCGGCCTCGTCGATCGCAGGGACAGTCCGTCCACGTCCGGGCCGCCATCAGCGGGTTGATCCCGACTGACGCGAGGACCGTAAGGATCGGCTTCTCAATGAGACTTTAACGGGACCGTTCAGGCAGCGTCAGTCCGACTACTGATGC
The DNA here is from genome assembly GCA_964544365.1 of uncultured Alsobacter sp. Classification (GTDB taxonomy): domain Bacteria; phylum Pseudomonadota; class Alphaproteobacteria; order Rhizobiales; family Beijerinckiaceae; genus Alsobacter. Next base: position 12,424 of record CAZJCW010000068.1, on the reverse strand, counting down.
TCCGGGGCTGCAGACCGCGAAAAGGCCGGCGCTTGCTCGACTTTCTTGGCGGTCGATAAAGTTGTTCGCATCCGAGAAGACGGAATTTTCACGGACTGCGTGCATAGCTTCGTTCATGTCGCTTCCGGATGAACCGCGCCTCGCTGGTTCGTTCGGCCTGGCACCGTTCGGAGTCATGTCCATGTTCAAGACCCTTATTGCCTCCCTTGTTATCGCCGCCGGCCTCGCGGCCAGCCCTGCCGTTGCCGGCGACCTGCCCAAGCCGCAGGGAAAGGTCGTCCTGACGGTCACCGGCAAGATCGGTGCGCAGAACAGCCCGGACGGCGCGCAGTTCGACATCGCCATGCTGGAGGCGCTGCCCGGCCGCGTCTCGGCCGTGAACACGCCCTGGTACGACAGCAAGAAGACGTTCGAGGGCCCGCTCGGCTCCGCGTTGCTGGACGCCGTCGGCGCGACAGGCCAGACGCTGCGCGTCATCGCGCTGAACGACTACGCGGCTGAGATCCCCGTCGAGGATTTCCGCAAGCACCCCGTGATCCTCGCCACCAAGCTCGACGGCAAGGCGATGGCCGTGCGCGAGAAGGGGCCGATCTTCGTGATCTATCCCTTCGATGCCGATCCGTCCCTCTTCAACGAGAAGTACTTCAACCGCTCCGTATGGCAGGTGAAGGCCATCGAGGTCCGCTGATGCTTCCCGTCGAAAGGCGCGCTCCCCCGTGACCGACGAGAGGCGCTCGCGCCTGACCCGCCTGCTTGGACTCCCCGCGCTGGCGCTGGCGACGGTGACGCTGTTCGTCACCGTCGTCTTCTCGTTTCTGGCCATCAACGAACGCAATGTCATCGTCGCCCAGTCGGTCCGCGAGGACGCGCTCTGGGCGAGCTACCAGCTCGACCGCGAGGCCGTCCGACTGATGGCCGAGGTCAATGCGGCGCGCCTGTCGCCGGGGCCGGAGACGATCGACGCCATCGTCACCCGCTACGACATCCTCTACAGCCGCGTCGCGATGCTGGCGCAGGGTCACTACGCCGAAAAGTTCGGGAGCGCGGCGTCCCTCACCTCCCAGGTCGCCGAGATCCGCCGGTCGATCGCGGAGATGGCGCCCGTCATCGACGACATGCAGTCGGCCAACGCCCTGTCCGGCACCGCCTCCGCCGACCTCGCCGAACGGCTCGTCCGGCTGCGGGAGCGGACGGAAGGGCTGCTCATCGCCACCAACACCCGGAAGGCGGAGCTGCAGATCGCGGAACGCGAGCGCACGCAGCAGTCCTACATGACGCTCGGCGCGGCCATGGGCGCCCTGACGCTGACGCTGGCCGGCGTCATCGCCCTCATGTGGAAGCAGCTGCGCGACATCACCCGCTCCAAGCGGAACCTGCACCAGCTCAGCGAGCGCTATGCCGAGGCCGCGCGGTTGGCCGACGCGGGCAACAGGGCGAAGTCATCGTTCCTGGCCGCCATGAGCCACGAGATCCGCACGCCGCTGAACGGCATCGTCGGCATGGTGGAACTTCTCGACGACGACAGCCTGAAGCCCGAGCAGGTGCGCCGGATCGAAGCGATCCGGGAATGCTCGGAAGCCTTGCTGTCCCTGATCGACGACATTCTCGACTACTCGAAGCTGGAATCCGGCTCGATCGACCTCGAGGCCGTCCCGTTCGACCTCGCCGAGACCCTGCAGGCCGCCGTCCGGATCGTCGCCGAGCGCGCGCGGGCCAAGGGCATCGACCTGTCGATGGAGTGCGATCCGGTCACGGTGACGGGCGACAGGGCCCGGATCCGGCAGATCGCGATCAACCTGCTGGCCAATGCCGTGAAGTTCACGCCGACGGGCGCGGTGCGGCTGACGGCGCGCGCCACGACCGCCCAGGACGGGGCTCACCGGCTGACTGTCGCCGTCGCCGACACGGGCATCGGCATCGCGCCCGACGCCTTGTCGCGGTTGTTCCAGCAGTTCACCCAGGCGGATGCCAGCATCGCGCGCCGGTTCGGCGGTTCCGGCCTCGGCCTGGCGATCTGCCAGCGGATCGCCCGGGCGCTGGGCGGCGACATCGCCGTGACGAGCGAGCTGGGGCGCGGAAGCGTGTTCACGCTGTCGGTCCCGGTGGCCCATGTCGCAGCGACGGCCACCCGCGCGGCAGCCCCTGCCCTCCCGCCTGCGGCCGGTGCCGGGGCGAGGGAACCCACCCGGCTGTCACCGACGGCCGGCGTGCGCGTTCTCGTCGTGGAAGACAACCCGACGAACCGGCAGGTCGCGACGGCGCTGCTCGAGCGTCTCGGCGTCCGCGTCGACTGCGCGATCGACGGGGCGGAGGCGGTGACGATGGTCCAGAACCAGCGCTACGACCTCGTCCTGATGGACATGCAGATGCCGTTGATGGACGGCCTCGAGGCGACGAGGACCATCCGGGCGCTGGGCATCGACACCCTGCCTATCGTCGCCCTCACGGCGAACGCCTTCGTTTCGGATCGCGAGAAGTGCCTGGAGGCCGGCATGAACGACTTTCTTGCCAAGCCGGTGAACCGGGCCAAGCTGGAAACCGCCCTCGGGCGATGGGCGTCGCCGCTTGCCGCGGCCCCGGTGGCGCCGGCAGCGGCTGCGGCACGCGACACTTCGGCGGACGTGCTGTTCGATCCCGCGCAGATCGAGGCCATGAGGCAGGATCTCGGCGACGACATGATGATCGCCGTGGTCCAGAGCTTCTGGACCGATGTCGCCGACATCGGCGTTTCGCTGGTCGAGGCGGTGGCCCGGCAGGATCATGCCCGCCTCGACCGCGACCTTCACAGCCTCAAGGGAACGGCCCAGACCGTGGGCTTCATCGGCATCTCCCGGGCGGCGGCGGCCGCGCGCGCGGCCATGGCCTCGGGCGAGCCCGTCGACCTCGGGCCGTTGCAGGCCGCCATCATGCGCACGCGCGCCGCGCAGCCTCCGGACGTCCGGCTCCGGGCGTCCGCTGCCTGATCACTCCCGCGGCAAGGCGGCGTAGTAGTCGGCCAGCGCCTCCATCTCGGCGTCCGACACGTGGCGCGACATGTAGCGCATTTCCTTGTGCGCCCGTTTCCCGCTCCTGAACGCCTTCAGCTGGTTGTAGAGGTAGACGACGTTCTGGCCGGCGAGGTGCGGGACCTCGACATCCTTGGCGATGCCGTCGAGGCCATGGCACGGCGCGCAGGCCTCCACCGTCACCGGCGCGCGGGGACGCTGCTGGGCCGCGGCCGGACCGACGACGACGACAGCCAGGGCCAGGCTGGCCGTGACGAACCTGATCACTTGCCGCGCCATCACGATGCCCCGATGAGGATGCCGGCCGCCAGCACGAGGCCGCCGCCGAGGACGACCTGGAACGTCGCCCGCAGGAACGGCGTCTCCATGTAGCGGTTCTGGATCCAGACGATCGCCCACAACTCGATGAACACGACGACGAGGGCGATGGCCGTGGCCGTCCAGAAGTGGGGAATGAGGTAGGGCAAGGCATGGCCGAGACCGCCGAGCGCGGTCATCACGCCGGAGGCGAGGCCCCGCTTCCAGGGCGCCCCGCGTCCCGAAAGGCGGCCGTCGTCATGGGCGGCTTCGGTGAAGCCCATCGAGATCCCGGCGCCCACCGACGCCGACAGTCCGACGAGAAAGGTCGTCCAGGGATCCTGCGTGGCGAAGGCGGTCGCGAAGATGGGCGCGAGGGTCGACACCGAGCCGTCCATCAGGCCGGCAAGGCCCGGCTGCACCCAGGTGAGGATGAACTGGCGGCGCGAGGCCGCGTCCTCTTCCTGGCGCTCCTCCTCGCCGAGGTGCTCTGCCGTCAGGCGCCCGGCCGCGGCCTCATGCTTGCTCTCGGCCATCGCGAGGTCGCCGAGCAACTTGCGCGTGTCGGCGTCGGTCGTCAGGCCGGCCGCCTCGAAGTAGAAGTCGTGCGCCTCACGCTACATCGAGGACGCCTCCTCGCGGATGCGGTCGAGGCCCAGCGTCTCGACAAGCCAGACCGGCCGCCGGGTGTAGAAGTCGGAAACGTGCTCGCGCCGGATCGGCACGATGACGTCGCCGAAACGGCGTCGGTAGGCGTCGATCAGGCGCAGGCGGTGCGTGTCCTCCTCGGCCGCCATGCCATCGAAGACGGCGGCGGACGACGGGTAGTCCTTGCGCAGCCGCGAGGCGTAGATCGCGTAAATCCGCCCGTCCTCCTCCTCGGAGGAGATGGCCAGCGCCAGGATCTCCTGTTCGCTCAGGTCGGCGAAGCGGCGCTTGCCAGAACCGGGCCAGGAAAAACGTGGAAGCATTGCGGACTCCTTCTTTGGAATTGTTCCAAAGTTAGGGTGTTGAACGCATCGCGTCCATGCGGGATTTCACGATCGTGACGACCGGCCTCACACCGCTTCGGGCGAACCGAATGCACGCGCGTTGCCACAGAACTCCGGCGCTTCGGACCCGCCGCCGGACTCGAGCCAGCGAGCACAGTCCTCCGAGTGCCGGCAGACAAGGCAGCGCTCGCCGGCGGCGACGATCCCCGCCAGCCCCAGCCGCTTCACCCGTTCGCTCGCGGCAAGCCGCTCGAGCATGGCGCTGAAATGATGCGTCTGACGCTCGGCGCGTTCATATTGCGGCCAGCCGCGCGACCTCGGCTTGCGTTCGTGGCTGACTGTCGATCCGACCATCCCTGCCTCCGGTGAGGCACAAGCCTTGGCAGGCCAGACGGCGGCCGTCGTTGATCAGGAACAAGTGCGACGAGGGCGTTCGCCGCACAAAGGCGAGCGTCGCGCCAGCGCCTATCGCGCTCCCGCAACGGCTTCATCCAGTCCGTGGCGGCCGCAATAACCGTTCACGGCAGGAGAGCGCCAGCCGGCAAGGGCCGTGGGAGCGGGCCGCAGGATCTCGACGCGCAAGGGGTGGCAGACGGCGACATCGCTCGAATGCTCGCTCGAGCAGTCGCCCCCCGGGCAGGCCGAGAGGGCGCCGAGAAGGTCGATCTCGGCGAGAAACTCCAGGTAATCGCCCGGGCGCACCGGGGACGCCTTCATGAAATACTGGCCTGTGTCGCGCATGAAGCCGGTGCACATGAAGACGTTGAGCACGTCGTGCACCCGCTGCTCCGCTTCCGCCAGCGGAACACCCGCATCCTGGACGAGCGCCCGCGTGAGGTTCGAGTGGCAGCAGTGATCGTACTGCCCGCCGTTCGACAGCAGGTAATGCGTGTAGGGATCGCAGCGCGTGCCGATCACGTCGTGCACCGACCCGCCGTCCTCGTCGAAGCCATACCAGTCCAGCGTGTCGTGGATGATGGTCGCCATCGGCCGCAGATACGGGAAAGACGACCAGAGCCGGTCCCCGGTCGACAGGTGGGTGCCGTGCAGCGCGCGCGTCTTGCCGGAATAGAAGCGCTCGTTCAGGTCGTTGGCGTTCCACAGGTTGAGGTCGCCGACCTGCGGGCCCTCGATGCTGTGGATGCGGAAGACGTGGCCGGCGGGCACCTTGAAGCAGCGCGCGTCGCGCGGCGGGACGATGACCTCGCCGATGGACGTCAGCGTCTCCCGCGCCGCGCGATACAGGGTCATGTCGGCTGGAGGCAGCGTATCGACGGGGTAGCAGACGACCGGGCGGATCGCCCGGCGCGCGGCCGCATCGTCGGGGGCATTCGTCAGGGGCGCAGGCTTCATGATCGTTTCCCGTTGGACGGCGCAGACTGCGTCCGATCCGGGATGGCGTCCAGTCCCACGGCCCAGGCCAAGGAGCGGGCCGGGTGACCTCCCCGCCTACTTCACGAGCCGTGCCTGGTTGCGGAGCTTGGCGAGTTCCGTCGGCGTCGTCACCTTGGTGACGTCGGACTGGGCCGTCGCGTTTCCCGTCAGCTTCACCTGGTCGGCGATGATCGGCATGAACACGTTCTTCTGGCCAAACGAACCCGATCCGTTGATCGTCACCGTCTGGGTCGGCGTGTAGATGGAGCCGTTCAGGAGCGTGTTGGAATCGCCGTTCAGGGTGTTGCCGGCGCCGACGTTGGAGTTGCGATCCTGGAAGATCAGGATGCCGGCATGGTCACCGGTCATGGGCGCCGACAGGTCGATGTTCGCCCCGCCGTTGATCGTGAAGCCGGCGCCCTTTCCCATCAGGACGAACGTGACGTCCTTGCCGCTGACGTTGGACTGGCTGGAGATCGAGAGGCCGCCGTCCTTGATGAAGTAGACGCCCGGCCCGAGCGTCGCGTCGCCCTTGATGTCGAGGCCGCCGCAGTAGACGCCGGACACGAGGCCCTTGCTCTTGTTCGGTTGCACCGTGAGGTTGTTGTAGGTGCATCCCGATGCCGAAGGCGTGGCGATCCCGGCGAACGGGTCGAGGGCCGGGTTGCAGTGTTCCTGCGCGATCGCCTTGAGAGCGGCAGGGCCGGAGAACCCGCCGACCGAGCAGAAGCCGTCGGCCTTGACCGTCGCGCTGCCATTCACGGTGATCGAGCTCGAACTCGCGGAGTTGCTGTAGATCGCGCAGCCGACGGCGACGGTCGTTGACGATCCGGCGAAGGTCACGGCGCCGTTGGCTGTCTCGCTCAGGGCCAGGATGCAGGCAGGCGGCCCGTCCTGCATGCGCACGGCGGTCGCCGTCGTGGCGGCCTGCAGCGACGTGGTCCCGACGATCGAGAGGAAGGGAGACGGCACATGGCTCGTCGCCGTGACCGTCACCATCAGGCCGTTGGCGACCGTGCTGACCGTGCTCGGAATGGCCGCATTGGTGAAATATCCCTGCGCGATCTGCGCCTTGTCGCCCTTGATGGCGATGGCGGCGGCCAGCGCCGCGGCGTCGGTCTGCGCCTGCATCTGCGTGCGATGGGTGAACATCCGCGAGAAGTCGACGGCGCCGGCCACGGCGAGACCGATCGGAATCGCCGCGATGGCGAAAGCGGTCAGCACGGTGCCCTTCTCGTCGCGCCCGAAGCGTTGCAGCATCGTTTACCTCCGTAACCGATGCAATTACACGCAGGCTCATCGAGCCCCTGCAACGCGCGCCATTAAGTTGGGACAACGCTCTTTAAGTTCGATAAGTCGACTTAATTCGAAAAATCGCGCGGTTGTCACAGACCACTGAAGCCATTGAAATTACTCAATTCTAGGCTTCACATCGGGCACTCCGAAGGGCTTGTGGAGTTTAATTCGCGACGCGCGCCCAGGAACCGGCGGCGTTTCCTTCCGGCAAGCCGGTTCCGCCAACAATCTCGACCGCCGGGCTCTGCGACGCTAGGGTCTCGCCCAGCTTCCGAGACCCGCACCGCGATGCGTCCACGTTTCCTCAAGCCTTCCATCGGCCATGCGATCTTCGCGCTTGCGGTGCTTCTCATCGCGCTGATGGCCATCGTAGCCGCGATCAACAGCACGATGTCGCTGCGCGTCGGCAATCTCATCGGGACGATCAACCGGACCTATGTGCCGGTCTACGGGATGCTGGCGCGCGCGCACGTCCGCACGCTGGAACAGTCGCTCGCGCTGCGGCAGGCGGCCATCGACGTTCTGGTCCACCGCGGGACGAATCTCGACCGCTTCCTCGCCGCCGAGGCAGCCGCGGACAGGGCTGCGGAGGAGGAACTGGCTGCCGCGCGCCAACTGATCGCCGCCCAGGCGCGACAGGAGGAAGGCGTCGACGATAGGGTACTGCTCGGGCGGATCGATGCGCAGATCGAGGAGGCCATGCGCGGGCGCGAGGCCTACGAACGGCAGCGAACAGAACTTCTGTCTGCCCTTCGGTCCCGCGACGTTGCCGCCATGCAGGTCGCGCTCGACCGGATCGACGCGATGCGCCTGGTGCAGAACGAGCGTCTCGAACAGACCCGGCGGGAAAGCCTCGCCTTCGCGACCAAGGCCGTGGACCTGACGCAGGAGAGCGGGCGCAGCGTGATCCGGCTCACGCTGCTCACGCTGGCTTTCGCGATCCTCCTGGGACTGCTGATGGCCTTCATCGTGACCCGCCGGCTCGTCGGCGCGGTGCGCCGCCTCGTCGTGGCGACAGAAGAGGTGGAGAACGGACGTTACGACCGCGAACTGCCGGTCACGTCGAATGACGAGATCGGCCGGCTGACCCGCTCGTTCAACATCATGCTGGCCGAGTTGCGCCTGAAGGAGAAAATCCGCGAAACCTTCGGGCGCTACCTCGATCCCAAGCTGGTATCGGGCCTGATCGAGCGCCCGGATCTCGTCGGACAGGCCGGCGACCGGCGGGTGATGACCATCCTCTTCGTCGACATGCGCGGCTTCTCGCGGCTCGCGGGCGAGGTGACGCCGACGCTGCTGATCACCATCCTCAACCGGTACCTGACGGTGCTGACCGACGAGGTGCGTGCCTTCCACGGCATCGTCGACAAGTACACGGGCGACGGGGTGATGGCGTTCTGGGGCCCACCCTTCGTCGATGCCGGCGACCAGGCGCGGCTGGCCTGCGAGGCGGCGGTGGCGCAGCTGGAGCGCTTCGATGCCTTTCGCGGCGAGCTGCCGGACCTGATGGGCGTGCGGCACTACGTGCCCGACCTTGGGATTCGCATCGGCATCGCGACCGGCGAGGTGATCGCCGGCAATGTCGGCTCGCCGGTTGCGATGAACTACACGGTAATGGGCGAGGCCGTGAACATCGCCTCGCGGCTGGAGGGGCTCAACAAGGTCTACGGAACGAGCATTCTGGTCTCCGAGCCGACGGCGCGGATGGCGGGAGCCCGGGTCGCCATGCGCGAGGTCGACACGGTCCGGGTGCAGGGCCATGCCGGATCCCTGCGCGTCTTCGAGGTGGCGACCCCTCGCCTCGCGGCACGACCCGACGTGCTGGCCGCCTATGCCGGCGCGCTGGAGCGCTATCGCGCCCGGCAGTGGGCGGACGCGGCGCGCGGCTTCGAGACCTGCCTCGCCTTGATGCCCGACGACGGGCCTGCGACGACGATGCTCGCGCGCTGCGGCGCCTTCGCCGCCGATCCGCCGCCCGACGACTGGGACGGCACGTTCGTCATGGCGACGAAATAGGCCCCTGCCCGCGCGCTCAGTAAGCCGGCTTGACCGGGAACCAGCCGGGTTTTTCCGGATCGAGATAGGCTCCGCTGATGCCGTCGACCGTGTAGCGGGCGATGAGGTCGAGGTCGGGCTCGACCCCGAGGCCGGGGCGGTCCGGCACCGGGAAACTGCCCCGGGAAAGGCGGGGGCCGTCGGGCGCGATGTCGCCGGCGAGGTAGGTCTGCTCGGTGTCGATCGCCAGCGTCATGTTGGGGATCGAGGCCGCCAGGTGGACGTAGGCGGCCTGCGATAGGGCCAGCTCGCCGCCCGAATGCAGCGTGACCGGGATGCCCACCGCCTCGCACACCGCCGCCTGCTTCACGACCTGCCACAGCCCGCCCGCCTCGTGCGGATCGAGCAGCACGACGTCGGCGGCGCCCGCCCGCACGATGTTGCCGACGTCCGAGAGCGTGTAGGCGCTCTCGTCGAGGGCGATCGGCACCGTCTGGCAGCGCCGCAGGGCGGCGTGGCCCTCCAGATCGTCGAGTTCGAGCGGCTGCTCCACATAGGCGAGGTCGAACGGGGCGAGCTTCGCGAGCTGGCGGCGCGCCGTGCCGGGTGTCCAGGCGCCGTTGACGTCGGCGCGAACGTCGCGCTCGCCGACGACGGACCGCACGGCCTCGACCAGCGGAACGTCGGATGCCGGGGACACCCCGATCTTGATCTTGAAGGTCCCGAAGCCGTCGTCGAGGAAGCGCTTCGCCGTGTCGCGCACCTTGCCGGGATCGCTGACGAAGATGTAGGCGGAGGCCGCCACCGTCTCCCGCCACAGGCCGCCCCACAACGCCCAGAGCGGCAGCCCGGCGCGGCGGCCGAGCGCGTCCCACATGGCCGCTTCGAGGGCCGCGATGGCCATCACCGCCGCGCGCTTGTGGTGGTAGTAGCCGGCTCCCAGGACATGCCGGTGAAAGCGCTCGACGTCGGCGACGCTGTAGCCCTGCGCCAGCGGCGCGACCATCCGGGCGAAGACGGCGGGCACGGTGTCGATCAGGGAGATCGTCTCGCCCCAGCCGACTCCGCCATCACGGGTGGTCACGCGGCAGATCAGCCGCGTCGTGCCGGAGCGCCGGCCCGAGCCCCACAGGATCGTCTCGGCCAGCGGCATTCGCACCAGCCAATGATCCACCCGCACGATCCGGGCCGCGTCGTGATCGAACTTGGATTGTGTGTCCATCATGTGGAAATGACATCCGGTTTGCGGATCGCTGTCAATGGATCGCAAGCCTCCAAGGTTCTGCGATCCCGTCGCTTTCCATCACGGAAGCCCGAGCGGTTGGAGCGTTCGCGGTCGGTTGACCGACCTTTTGTTCCAACATATAGATGCTCGTATCAAATTGTGGACCTCGCATGGCGCGACTGGCTTTCATCGATCAGGCGGACAAGAGCGACGACAGCGCCCGTGAAATTCCGGGCGCGCAGGCCCTGCGGCGCGGGCTGTCCCTGCTCGACATCGTCGCCGACGCGCCGGGATTGCGGTTCAGCGAGATCGCCGAGCGCTCGGGCCTGACGAAGGCGACGGCGCACCGGATGCTGGCGACGCTCGCGGAGGCCGGTCTCCTGCGCGTCGACGACCGCGACCAGAGCTACCACCTCGGCTTCAAGCTGTTCGAGATGGCCCACCGCGTGTGGGACCAGTTCGACCTGCGCAGCGCGGCGGAGCCGGAGCTCGAGCGGCTGCGGGATCTCGCCGGCGAGACCGTGCGGCTCGCGATCCTCGACGACGACGAGGTTCTCTACGTCGACCAGCGCGAGGCGCTGCAGGCGATCCGGCTCGGCAACGGCGTCGGGGCACGGGCTTCGGCCCATGCCAGCGGCGCGGGCAAGGCCATGCTGGCGCATCTCGATCCCCTGCTGCGCGAGCAGCTTCTCAACCGGCTCAAGCTCCAGCGCTTCACGCCGAACACCATCACCGACCGCGACGCGCTGATGCAGCATCTCGACCTGACAAAGGCGCGCGGCTACGCCGTTTCGGGCGAGGAGCAGGTCGTCGGCGTGAGCTCCGTCGCCGCGGCGATCCTCGATCACCGGGCGCGCGCCATCGGCGCGGTGGCGATCGTGGGCCCCACCTACCGGCTCGGGCTCGACAGGCTGCACATGCTCGGGCGCGACGTGATGGAAGCGGCGCGGCGCATTTCAGGCAATGCCGGACAGGTGGCCATGTCCATCACGATCAATCCCCGCCCGCTCGGCTCGGATCGCGACGACGTCGCTTCGGTGGTTCCGACGACGGCCTTCCTCGGCGAAGGGCCGACCTGGCTGCCGAACGAGCGCAAGCTTGCTCTCGTCGACATCCTCGCCCCGGCGATCATCATCGCGGATCCGCGCGACGGCTCGTTCCAGAGCCACCCGATGCCGGAGCTCGTGGGCGCCGTGGTGCCGCGCCGGCGCGGCGGCTTCGTCGCGGCGATGCAGACCGGCCTGAAGGCGGTCGACCTCGACTCGGGAACCGTGACGACGATCGCGGCGCCGGAGGCCTCGAAGCCCGGCAACCGCTTCAACGACGGCAAGTGCGACCGGCGCGGCCGTTTCTGGGCCGGCACCCTCGCCATCGACACCACGCCCGGGCATGGCAGCCTCTACCGGCTCGATCCGGATGGACGGTGCACCTGCGTCGAGAGCGGGTTCCACGTGTCCAACGGCCTCGGATGGAGCCCCGACGACCGGACCTTCTACTTCACCGATTCCGGCGCCCGGCGGATCTATGCCTACGACTACGACATCGAGGCGGGAACGCTCGCCAACCGGAGGATCTTCGTCGAGGTGCCCGAAGGCGCCGGCGCGCCGGACGGGCTCGCCGTCGATGCCGAAGGCTTCGTCTGGTCCGCCCACTGGGACGGCTGGTGCATCACCCGCTACGACCCGCAGGGCCGGGTCGACCGGGTCATCAACCTGCCCGTTCCGCGGCCGACGAGCTGCGCCTTCGGCGGGCCGGACTTCACGACGCTTTACGTGACGAGCGCGCGGATCCGCCTGTCGGTCCAGCAGCTGGCGGAAGCGCCGCTTTCGGGCAGCGTCTTCGCCATCCAGACCGGGGTCAAGGGTCTCCCCGAAGTCGCTTTCGCGGGCTGAGCACCATGGTCGCCGTGCACCTGAAGAACGTTCGCAAGGCCTTCGGGCCGGTCGAGGTCCTCAAGGGGATCGACCTGACCATCGAGGACGGCGAGTTCGCGGTCTTCGTCGGGCCGTCGGGCTGCGGCAAGTCCACGCTGCTGCGCATGATCTGCGGGCTCGACGAGGTCTCGGCGGGCACGGTCGCCATCGGCGGCGAGATCGTCAACGACGTGCCGCCGGCCAAGCGCGGCATCGCCATGGTGTTCCAGAGCTATGCGCTCTACCCACACATGAGCGTGGCGCAGAACATGGGCTATGCGCTGCGGCTCGCCGGCACCGATCCGGCGGAAATCCGCTCCCGCGTCC
>CAZJCW010000067.1:0-17270 GCA_964544365.1 uncultured Alsobacter sp. | reverse complement strand
CTTCTCCGATACGGCCCCCGAAGGCCCTCTCAGCGAAGAGTCCCTAACCCCTGTCGCCGGATCGCCAGTGCCTCACCGAACGACCCGAAGACGCGACAGGGAATCCCCTGCCACGACGCAACCTTACCGTGTGCCTCTTGTCGATCAACCAAACACCGCAGGCTTCACGGCCTTTAGCGGGCGTTTCCAAGGCCGTGTTGCACAATTGCCACCACTTGTAGTTGTGCCCGGCCCGAAATGTTAACATCAGATTAATCAATGGCTTGCTGAAGCCATGCGAGATGGCGCGCGATGTACCTTCGCAACAGAGCGTTAGGGATACAATCTTCGGCTGCACAACCTCTCTACGAGGAGTTGTGTCCTGCTTCGGTGACCAGAATGCATCCCGAGAGACATGTCTTGAGACTATTGCAGCTTCCGATTGCAGTTCAACGACGGTGGGCGGCGCCGCGCGACGACGTCAGAACGCGTCGTCCCAGCCGCGCGACAGCTTCACCGCGGCATTGATCAGCCCGACCATCGAGTAGGTCTGGGGAAAGTTGCCCCACAGTTCGCCGGTTTCGAGGTCGGCATCCTCGGACAGGATGCCGAAGCTGTTGCGACGCTTCAGGATGCGCTCGAACAGGCCACGCGCCTCGTCGCGACGGCCGATCGAGGCGAGCGCGTCGACATACCAGAAGCCGCACACGAGGAAGCCGGTCCGCATGTGCCCGAAGTCGTCCTCGACGGCGTAGCGCAGCAGCAGGTCGCCCCGCCGCAGCGAGGTGCCGATGGCCTCCACGGTGGCGATGAAGCGGGGATCGTCGGCGCGCACGAAGCCGAGTTCGGCGAGCAGCAGCAGCGTGGCGTCGAGATCGTGCCCGCCGAAGGTCGAGACGAAGGTCCCCAGCTCCCGGTTGAAGGACCGGGCCTCGATCACCGCACGCATCCGCGCCGCCTCGATCGACCACGCCTCGCGCCGCTCCGGATCGCCAAGGGCGCCTGCGATGCGCGCGAGGCGGTCGCAGGCGGCCCAGCACATCACGCTGGAGAAGGTGTGGACCGCCGCCTTGGTGCGCAGCTCCCAGGGGCCTGCATCCGGCTTGTCGAACACCTGAACGGCCCGGCGGCCGAGCTTCTCGAGGTGCTCGAAGAGTTCCCGGTTGCCAGGCCGGACCATGCGCCGGTCGAGGAAGGCATGGGTCGAGGCCAGCACGACGCTTCCGTAGACGTCGTTCTGGATCTGCGTCGCGGCCGCATTGCCGACCCGCACCGGCCCCATTCCGCGGTAGCCGCGCAGGGCGGGAGCCGTGCGCTCGTCGAGATCCGGCGTGCGGGTGATGCCGAAGAGCGGCGCGAGGTCCTCGGGACGGCCGGGCTCCTCGGCGTCGTCGACGATGTTCGTGATGAAGCCGAGGAAGTCCTCCATCGTCAGGGTGGTGCCGAGCCGGTTCAGCGCCTGGATGACGAAGTAGGCGTCCCGCAGCCAGCAGAACCGGTAGTCCCAGTTGCGACCACTGTCGGGCGCCTCCGGGATGGAGGTCGTGAGCGCCGCCACGATCGCGCCCGTCTCCTCGAACTGGCACAGCTTCAGCGTGATGGCGGCGCGGATCACTTCCTTCTGCCATTCATAGGGAATGGAGAGAGAGCGGACCCAGTCGCGCCAGTAGCCCACCGTCTTCTCGAGAAACTCGCGGGCCGTCTGGTCGACTTCCGTTCGAAGCGGTTCGTCGGCGCCGAAGAAGAACGACAGGGGTCGGTCGAGCGAGAAGGGCGTGCCTTCGCTGACATAGGTGATCGGGGCGTCGGTCGTGAGGCGCAGCGTCATCTGCGGGCCGACGAACCGCAGGTGATGGCTGCCGCGCGTCTCCTCCGGCGTTCGCGCGCCCCACTCGAAACGCGGGCGGATGCGGACGCGGATGCGGGGCCGGCCGCGCAGCGGGCGGATGCGGCGGACGAACTGCGGCGGCCGGAAGATGCGGCCGAGATGGCGGAAGCGGGGCGCGAAATCGACGATCTCGATGGCGTTGCCAAGGTCGTCCTCGATTTCCGAGACGAGGATGGCCGTGTTGTCATCGTAGTGCTGGGTGCAGCGGCTCGCGCCCACGACCTCCACCGCGAAGTCGCCTCCCTGGTCCGGATCGTCCGAACCCGCCAGGAGACTGCAGAAGACCGGGTCGCCGTCGAAGCGCGGAAAACACGACCACACGATCCTCGCGGACCGGTCGACAAGGGCCGACAGCATGCCGTTGCCGATGACGGCGAGGTCGAGGTTCGCCTCGGGACGCCGGGCCCTGCCTTTGGTCGTGTCGCTCATGGACGGGTCTCCTCGTTCAGGTGAGGCCGTGGAAGGCCGGCCTCGAAGGGGCATTCGCCGGATCGCGCCCACTGGACGAGACGGCGCCGCAGGTCTGTCGGACCGGCCAGCCGGACGGGGGCGAGGCTCGGCCCCTCCCCCACGCGGATGGCGAGGCCGCCGGCCGCGATGACCTCGGCGAAGCCGCGTTCGTCGGTGTCGTCGTCACCGACGAAGACAGGGATGCGTCCGCGGAACGGTTCACGGCCGAGAAGAGCGGCGATGGCGCGGTCCTTGCCGGCGTCGGCGGGCAGGATCTCGACGACGGCCTTTCCCGTCTGCAGGCGCCAGCCCTCCCCCAGCCGCTCCAGCGCCTGCGCCGCGAGCGCCTCGGCATGGCCGCGCAAGGCCGGCGCGAGCCGCCAGTGGAGCGCGACGGTCGTACCCTTGTCCTCGACGACGAGCCCGCCCGCCGCCGCGGCAAGGCGCGCGACCTCGAGGCGGAAGTGCGCCGGGGGCGGGAGGGCCGGGACGGTGTGCCCGCCGACCCGAAGCTCCGCCCCGTGCAGGCCCGCGACATCGAAGCGGAGGGGGGCGAGGAAGGCATCGAGCACCGCGATGCTGCGGCCCGTCACGATGGCGAAGGCGCCGCCCAGCATCCGCGACACGGTCTCCATCGCCTCGCCGAGACCGGGCTCCACCCGCACGGCGTCCGGGCTCGGGGCGAGGTCGACCAGCGTTCCGTCGAAGTCGAGGAACAGGGCGTGGCGGCACGCTGCCATGGTGCTCGGGCCGGCGGCTCAGACGCCCGCGCCGGCCGGCGCGCGCTGCGGCGTGGGCACGAGCCTGGAGATTCGCTCGCGCTTGCGCAGGCGCGAGGCGTCGAGCAGCATCTGCCCGGCCCAGCGATAGACGTTGCGGGACTGCACCTGCTCGCGCATCAGGCGCATGCGCGCCTGCTGGTCGTGCTCGGACATCGTCAGGGCCTGCAGGATCGCCTCCCCCATGGCGTGGGTGTGGTAGGGGTTGACGATCAGCGCCTCGCCGAGTTCCCGCGAGGCGCCCGCGAAGGCCGAGAGGACGAGCACGCCGCGCTCGTCGTCGCGCGCCGCGACGAACTCCTTCGCGACGAGGTTCATGCCGTCGTGGAGGCTGGAGACGAGGCAGAGATCCGCCGCGCGGAACAGCGTGAAGACATCGGCCGGCTCATGATGCTCGGCCACGAGCAGGATCGGCCCCGGGCGGCCGTCGCCGTGCCGCGCATTGATGTCGAGGGCCAGCGCATGCGCCTCCTCATGCAGGGCGCGGTAGCTCGCCAGCTTGCTGCGGGTGGGCGCCGCGATCTGCAGCAGCGCGAACTTGCCGCGCCATTCCGGATGCGCGGTCAGGAAACTGTCCACCGCCTGCATGCGGTCGATGATGCCCTTCGTGTAGTCGAAGCGCTCGATTCCGACGCAAAGCCGCGTGTCGGGCTCGAGATCGTACTTCTCGCGCACGAACGCCCGGCACTCGGCGATGGGCTTCTGCGTCGCGAGGGCCGCGGGCGGCCATTCGATCGAGATGGGATAGGGGCGCACGATCGTGTCGCGCCCGCCGAACGCGATGGACGCCGTCTCGCGGTTGATGCGGCTCTCGAGGAAGCGGTCGACCGTGTCGAAGAAGTTGTTGCAGTGGAACTGCGTGTGGAAGCCCAGGATCGAAGAGCCGAGCAGGCCCTCGATGATCTCCTCGCGGTAGGGGCAGATGCCGAACGTCTCGGCATTGGGCCAGGGGATGTGCCAGAAGGTCACGATGGTGGCCTCCGGCAGGCGCTCGCGCAGCATGCGGGGCAGCAGCGCGAAGTGATAGTCCTGGATCAGGATGATCGGGTCCGGCCGCTTGGCCTCGGCCGCGATGGCATCGGCGAATTTCGCGTTGACCGTGCGGTACATCGCCCAGTCGGTCTCGCGGAATGTCGGGCGGACGAACGCGATGTGGCAGAGCGGCCAGAGGCCCTCGTTGGCGAAGCCGTAGTAGTAGCCGTCCTGCTCCTCCTCCGAGAGCCAGACCCTGCGAAGGGTGTAGCTCGGGGATTCCGGGGGAACCTGCACGCGGTCGGCGGCGTCGACCGTCTCGCGGTCGGCCGATCCGCTGCCGTGGGCGACCCACGTGCCGCCGCAGGCGCGCATCACGGGCTCCATCGCCGAGACGAGGCCGCTGGCCGGCCGCTGGACGAAGACGCCACTCGCGCCGCGGTTGTGGATGTAGGGCTCGCGGTTGGACACCACGATGATCTCGGAGCCCGGCAGTTCGTTGGCGAGGGCGACCGTCAGGGTCTCGGGCGTCCACTCGGTGTGCGTCGCGTCGATGCGACGGCGGACGAAATCGAGTTCGTCGAGCGCTTGCCGGATGTCCTGCCCGACCCCCAGCAGCGATGGCGGCGACGGCGGCGCGCGGCCGTCGCGCAGGTCGTCTATGGCCTGCCGCAGCGACCCCATCCATGTCCGCGCCATGACCAGCGCGACGAAGGCGACGAGCGCGGCGGCGATGATGGCCGCGACGACGAGGGCGCCGACGAGACCGGCGCGGAACTGAGCCAGCCGGGCCGCCGTGAAGCCGAGGTCGTGGATGACGACGACCCGGCCGAGGTCCTGCCCGAGGGAAAAGGCGTGCACGACGACGCGATCCTCGACCTCCACCGCGACGCGGGCCATCTGGGGCGTGCTGGCGGGGATCGAGGCGCAGGAAAAGATCTCGCCGAAGGCCCGCGAGCCGTAGCGCAGCGTATTGTCGGGGGCGCACAGCCCGGCCGCGATCAGGCGCTGGTCCACGGTCAACCGGTCGAACAAGGCGTTGGCGCGTGCCGTGTCGCCAGCCGCTGCAAAGTCGGCCACCTGCTCGCGGATCGATTCGAAGACCAGGCGCGCCCTCAGGTCGACGTCCCGCTGGGTCCAGCGGTCGAACATTCCGGTTGCAAGAGGCAGGAGCGCGGACGCCAGGAGAACGACGAGGAGCACGCCTCCGGCGATGATCCAGGGCACATGCACCCAGCGCGGCTTCACCAGCGTCATCGTCCGGCACCTCCATCAGCTTCAAAACGCGCGAATGCGGAAATCGAAGCAGCAGAGGTCAAGGAAATCGGGGCGGCGTGGCCCCAACGCGTCAAAAGAGTGATGAATCCGGTGCGCTACCGTGGCGGGAATAGGCCCACGCGGAGCCTCAGAGGCTGGCGACCGGCCGAACCACCGTCTCTATATCCAGGGCCTGGGCCCATTCCGGATCGTTGCTCTTGGCCATGACCATGCTGGCCGCCGCGCCCCGCGTCTTCAGCCCGAGCGTGCGCAGGACGGCTGCGACATGCACCTTCACCGTCGCCTCGGCGATGTTGAGCGTGGTCGCGATGTCGCGGTTCGACATGCCGAGAACGACCAGCTTCAGCACGTCCTTCTGACGGCTGGTCAGGCGGCCGAGGTCCGGTGGCCGGCTGCCGTTCACGGGATGGAATCCGTTCATCCCCGGGCCGCCGCCATTGTGGGCCGGCAAGATGACCCCGCCGGGAGGAACGAGGGGAATGCCCGCCACCGAGGCCGGTATGAACTCGCGCCTGTCGATCATCATCCGGACGGAGGCGACCAGCCTCTCACCCGGCAGGTCGCGCAGCAGAAAGCCGGCGATGCCGGCGGCGGCGCAATCCTGCATGTCGCGGCGCGTGCCCGATTCGCCGACGATCGCGAAGCGCGCCCGTGGCCTTGCGCGCCGAAGCGGCAGGAGCGCCGAAACGGTCGCCCTTACGGTGCCCTGCATCTCGACCATCACGAGAGCCTCGTCGGTGATGTCGTCGAGCAGGCCGACCACGTCCTGCAGGGTCTTGCCGACGCGCACGTCGAAACCCGGGACGCCCGCCGCAACGACCTGCCGCGACGCCTCCCGGTAGTCCGCACTCGAATGGATGATGACGAGGCTCGACATGGCCTGATATCCGGACGCGTACCATTAACGCAGCATGAAGACTGGCCGAATGAATCAATTCTCGGTGTGCGAATTGTCACCATGCGCCCGGCCCGGGCCTCCCTGGAGACGGCCAGCCGAGTCGCCGCCACTGCCGGAAACGAGCCTGAACCGGCTTGGCGGGCAGCCGGCCCGCGCCGCGAAAAAGCGGCTGAAATAGGCCGGATCCTCGAAGCCCAGCGAGGCTGCGACCTCGGAAACGGTCATTCCGGTGTAGATGAGCGCCCTCTTGGCTTCGATCATGATCCTCTCGTGCAGGATCGACAGGGCGGAACGCGAGGCCGCCGAACGGCAGGCGCGGTCGAGCCGCGAGCGCGTCACCCCCGACTCGGCGGCGAGGACATCGACGGCCGGAAGTCCGCGGAAGCGCCGTTCGACGATCTCGCGGTAGCGCCAGACGAGTTCGACATCACGCCCCGGACCGTCCAGACCGAGGCCGTCGCCCGCGGCACCTTCGCGCACAGGATCATCCCGGCCGTTTCCGGCCCCGCCGCATCGGGCCAGCGCGACGAGGAGCCGCTGGACATGGGCGATGATCGCGGTCCGCCGGCCCGGCGCCGACCAGACGAACTCCCTTTCCAGCGCCTCGAAACAGTCCGTCATGGTCGACGCTTCCAGCGCGACGCCCTCGATGCACCGGCCGTACCGAAGCACGTGGGCGATGTCCGGATCCTCGCCGCAGGCGCGACGCACGAAATCCCGCGCCGCAGTGACGACGAAGCCGTCGGATTCGGGCTCGAAGTCGAAAGCATGGACCGTCATGGCCGGCACGGCCACCAGCGCGGGCGCCGTCACCTGCCAGCGCCGGTCCTCGATGCGGACTGCGGCCATGCCCGCGGTCAACAGCAGAAGCTGGTGCTGGTCGGGGTGCGCGTGTGGCCGGATCGTCCAATCGTGAACGCGGCTGCGGGTGGCGATGCGCTCGACGTGCAGGAAGTCGACCTCGACGTCCTGCAACGCCTCGCCGTAGAGAAAATAACGGGGTACGGGCTCGTGATGCCCCATGGCCTGCCTCCCGTGCTCGCGCAGCGTGGCGCAGAAGTCTGTCCAGAAAGTGCAAGACTCTGCGTCCTTTGTCCATCGACCTGCAGCGTCGTCCGGGGACATCTTCAGTCGACAAGGACCTCCGGAGGCGAACGGCATGGCGCAGGCGACGCAGGTCGCGATCATCGGTTCGGGACCGGCAGGGCTGATGCTGGGGCAGCTGCTGCACGCCGCAGGGATCGCGACGCTCATTCTCGAACACCGGTCGCGCGAGCACGTTCTGTCGCGCATCCGCGCCGGCGTGCTTGAACAGGGCACGGTCGACCTGCTGGCGCGCCTCGGCGTCGACGGGAGGCTCAAGCGCGAAGGGCTGCCCCATGACGGCTTCGCGCTCGGCTTTTCGGGCCAGCGGCTGCGCATCGACCTGAAGGCGCTCGTCGGCCGGACCGTGACCGTCTACGGGCAGACGGAGGTCACGCGGGACCTGATGGAGGCGCGGGACGCATGCGGCCTGCCCAGCGTGTACGGGGCGGAGGACGTGGCCCTGCACGATTTCGACGGGCCGACTCCCTCCGTCAGCTGGACGGAGGACGGGCACCGCCGCACCGCGCGGTGCGCGATCATCGCGGGATGCGACGGCTTCCACGGCGTCAGCCGGGCCAGCATCCCGTCGACGGCCCTGTCGACGTTCGAGCGGGTCTATCCCTTCGGCTGGCTGGGCGTGCTGGCCGACGTGCCGCCCTGCTCGCCCGAGCTGATCTACGCCGGCCACGAACGCGGCTTCGCGCTGTGCTCGATGCGCTCGCCGACGCGCAGCCGCTACTACGTGCAGTGCGATGCTTCCGATGACGCCGCCGCCTGGTCGGACGACGCCTTCTGGGACGAATTGCGGCGGCGACTGGATCCGGAAGCGGCGGCGAAGGTGGTGACAGGACCGCCGATCGAGAAATCCGTGGCGCCGCTGCGCAGCTTCGTCGCCGAGCCGCTGCGTTTCGGCCGGCTTCTCCTGGCCGGAGACGCCGCACACATCGTGCCGCCCACCGGCGCGAAGGGCCTGAACCTGGCGGCGAGCGACGTCCATTACATGGCCGAGGCGCTGTCGGCGTGGTTCGGCACAGGCGACGACCGCGAACTCGACCGCTATTCGACCCGGGCGCTCGACCGCATCTGGAAGGCGGAGCGCTTCTCGTGGTGGATGACGACGCTCCTCCACCGGTTCGACCAGCACTCCCCCTTCGACCGGAAGCTGCAGGAGGCGGAGTTCGCGTATCTCGCGACGTCCGACGCGGCGCGGACATCGCTCGCGGAGAACTATGTGGGGTTGCCGTACTGAGATCGCGCACGGCATACGCTCGCGCGCTGACAAGCCGGGCAAAGCAGTTCATCCTGACGCCTCTTCTGGAGGAGCGGGAGACCATGCAGGCGCCGGACAGCGATAGAACCCATGTCGAGGCGGCCGTGTACCCGCAGGCGGTGATGGCGTCGGGCACGCCCGTGCGCTTCACCGCGGGGTCCGTGCTGTTCCGGCCCGGCGATGCGTGCAGCGGCCTGCTGCTCGTCCGGTCGGGGTCGGTGCGCGTGCAGCTGGTGTCCGAAACGGGCCGCCAGATCACGCTGTACCGGGTGAGCGCGGGTGTCGCCTGCGTCCTGTCCACCCAGTGCCTGATGACCGGCGGCGCCTATCCGGCCGAGGGCATCGCGGAGACGGACGTCGAGGGCGTCTTCCTCGGCGCCGGGCAGGTGGAGCGGCTGCTGCGCGAGGATGCAGCCTTTCGCGCCTGGATGTTCGGCGTGTACGGCTCGCGGCTCGTCGACCTCGTGATGCTGGTCGAGGACCTGCTGGAGACGAGGATCGACCGCCGGCTCGCGCATCATCTCGTCGCCCGGCCCGGCGACGGACCGCTCGCCCAGACGCACCAGTCCATCGCCGCCGAACTGGGGACGGCGCGGGAGGTGGTGAGCCGCCATCTCAAGGACTTCGAGCGGCGCGGCCTCGTGGCGCTCGGCCGGGGGCACATCGAAGTCGTCGACCGGGCCGCCCTGACGGCGCTGGCCGCCGAGCCGGTTCGCGGCTGAGGCGCTTCAGCCCGCGCGCAAGGGCGGGACGAAGCGGCGCAGCCGCAGCGCGTTGGTCACGACGCTCACGCTCGAGAACGCCATGGCCAGGCCGGACAGGATCGGCGACAGGCTGAGCCCGAAGACCGGCTGCAGGGCGCCGGCGGCGAGCGGGATCAGAAGGATGTTGTAGCCGAACGCCCAGGCCAGGTTCTGCCGGATGTTGCGGATCGTGGCGTGCGAGAGGGCGATGGCGTTGGCGACGTTGCGCAGGTCGCCCGACATCAGCACGACGTCGGCGGCCTCGATGGCGATGTCGGTGCCCGTGCCGATGGCGATGCCGACATCGGCCTGGGCCAGCGCCGGCGCATCGTTGATGCCGTCACCGACGAAGGCGACCTTCACCGCCCCGCCCTGCTGCAGGCGCTTCACGACCTCGGCCTTGTCGGTGGGGAGAACCTCCGACACCACCTCGTCGATGCCCAGGTCACGGGCCACGGCATCGGCGGTGCGGCGGGTATCGCCGGTAATCATCACGACCTTCAGGCCGGAGGCACGCAGCGCGGCGAGCGCGGCGGGCGTCGTGTCCTTCACGGCGTCGGCCACGCCGAAGACGGCGGCCAACCGTCCGTCGATCGCAGCGAACAGCGGCGTGCGGGCGGCGTCGGCGAGCGTCTCGGCGTCGGCTGCGGCGTCGCCGGCCGCAATGCCCAGCTTGTCCATGAGGCGCAGCGTCCCCACCGCCACGCTCCGGCCGTCGACCCGGGCCGTGATGCCCCAGCCGGCCACGGCCTCGAACGACTCCGGCTCGGCGAGCCGCAGGTCCCGCGCCCTCGCACGCTCGACGATGGCAAGCGCGACGGGGTGCTCGGAACGGGCCTCGGCGGAGGCGACGAGCGCCAGCACCTCGTCCTCTGCGAACCCATCGCGCACGAACAGGTCGGTGACTTCGGGTCGACCGCGCGTCAGGGTGCCGGTCTTGTCGAGAGCGATGACCGTCGCGTCGCGCAGGGACTGCAGCGCGTCTCCCCGGCGGAACAGCACGCCGAGCTCGGCCGCCTTGCCGGACCCCACCATGATCGAGGTGGGAGTCGCCAGCCCCATGGCGCAGGGGCAGGCGATGATCAGCACGGCCACGGTGTGGACGAGGGCATAGGACAGGGCCGGCGACGGCCCGAACAGCAGCCACGCGAGGAAGGTGGCCGTGGCGATGGCCATCACCACCGGGACGAACCACAGGGTCACCCGGTCGACCGCGGCCTGGATGGGGAGTTTCGAGCCCTGGGCGGCCTCCACGGTCCGCACGATCTGGGCGAGCAGCGTGTCGGCGCCGACGCGCCGCGCGACGAAGCGGAAGGCGCCCGATCCGTTGACGGTGCCGCCGGTCACGGCGGAGCCGGCCTCCTTGCGGGTCGGGACGGGTTCGCCGGTGATCATCGACTCGTCGACGAAGCTGTCGCCGTCGACCACCTCGCCGTCCACCGGCACCCGCTCGCCGGGCCGGACGACCACCAGGTCCCCGGGCCGGACGTCGGCGATGTCGACATCCTGCTCGACATTGTCGCGCACCACGCGGGCCGAGCGGGCCTGCAGCGTCATCAGCCGCCGGATGGCCTCGCCGGTTCGCCCCTTGGCCCGCGCCTCGAACCAGCGCCCGAGCAGGATGAGCGTGACGACGATGGCGGCTGCCTCGAAGTAGGTCTGGTCGGCTCCACTCGGCAGCAGGCCGGGCGCAAAGGTGGCGACGGTGGAGAACGCCCACGCCGCCGTCGTGCCGAGCACGACGAGCGAATTCATGTCCGGCGCTCCGCGCCACAGCGCGGGCCAGCCCTTGCGATGGAAACGAAGGCCCGGGCCGAACAGGACGAGGGTCGCCAGCACGAAGGACACGATCCGCGCCGTCCCCATGCCGATGCTTGCATGGACCGCCTCGTGCAGCGCGTCGCTGAAGTGGGTGCCCATTTCCAGCACGGCGACGGGAACGGTGGCCCCGGCGGCAACGACGACGGCGCGCAGCAGCGTCGTCTGCTCGCGATCCCGGTCCGCCGTGTCCTGCGCCCGCGCGTCGGCCGCCGCGGGAGCCGGCTTGGCGTCGTAGCCGACCTTCGCCACGGCCGCGACGAGAACGGGCACAAGCGCGTCGCCGCCGAGGACCCGGACGCTGGCGCGCTCGGTCGCCAGGTTCACCGTTGCCGCGACGACGCCCGGGACGGCCTTCAGCGCCTTCTCGACCCGCCCGACGCAGGAAGCGCAGGTCATGCCCGCGACGGAGAGTTCCAGCGTCTCCTCGACGGGCTCGTAGCCCGCCTTGCGGATCGCGGCGGCGACGGCGACGGCATCCCCCGCGCCGCGGGCGAGCACCACGTGGGCCCGCTCGGTGGCGAGGTTCACCGACGCCTCTTCCACGCCTTCGACGGCCGCGACGGCCTTCTCGACACGGCGCACGCAGGCGGCGCAGGTCATCCCCCGGACGGGGATGTCGATCGTGGATGCCGCATCGGCGGCGGCTGGCTTTGTCATCGTGTCGGTCGCCATGGTGTGGCCTCCGTCTGGAGCAGGATGACAACCCTTGTGGACCTTACCACCATGGTAAGGTCAAGAGCCTGCTTCCTCCTGCCCCCCTCTTGACGTTCCCACGGTGGGAAAGTTCAGGCTTCGCGCGGTCAGACACGGGAGACGGTCCATGAACATCGGTGCAGCCTCCAGGGCCTCGGGCGTCACGGCCAAGATGATCCGCTACTACGAGACGATCGGCCTGCTGGCGAAAGCGCAACGCCGCGACAACAGCTACAGGGACTTCGACCCCCGCGACATCCACGACCTGCGCTTCATTCGGCGCGCACGGTCGCTCGGCTTCTCCATGGACGAGATCCGGCGTCTCCTCGGCCTGTGGCGCGATGCGTCGCGTCCCAGCCGCGAGGTCAAGGCGATCACCCAGGTCCACGTGGAAGCGCTGGAACAGAGGATCGCGGAGATGCAGGCGATGGTGTCGGCGCTGCGGCATCTCGCGGAGCATTGCCACGGCGATGGCCGGCCGGACTGCCCGATCCTTGCGGATCTTGCCCGGTCCTGAACCGCGCGATGCGGCCTCGTGCTGCGGCGATTCGCGTGTGGGAAGATCCACCGGACGCGTTGTTCGCCGGACGCGACCATGGGAGCCTTGGATTCGTTTTTCGAACGCGGTTTCCCCATGCGCATTGCCCTGATCCTGACCGCCGCCTTGACGGCAACGGCGGCGACCGCGTCGGTCTCGACGCTGATCCCGGTCCAGCAGGGCGAAAACGCCCTCACGGTCATGGCCGGCATCCAGGGCGCTTGCAGGAGCTTCACCATCGGCGATCGGTCGGAAACGTGCTCGACCGTCGTCTACCAGCAATATTCGACCGGCCGGGGCGTCTTCCTGGTGCCGGTCGGCAAGGATTTGATCGCGCTGTCGGGAGGTTCGGACGAGCGCCGATCCCCGACGAGCTACGTCCTGCACCTCGACGCGGTGCGGATCGCCCGAACGGGCGAGGAGGTGGTGTCCCATGACGCCGCCGGCGAATGCCGCGTCAAGACGAACCGCAGCGGCGACCGCTTCGAGCGGATCGACTGCGACGTCCGCGCGGACGTCCTGGGCGAGATCCACCTGCGCTTCGTCGGCGATGGAAAGAGGGCCGACATCACGGTCGCCAAGCCGCGCTGAGGAGCACGCCGGACGGCAAGACCCAAGCCGCCCTCCAGGCCCCCGCAGATCTCAGGACGCCGGACCCCAGCCTTTCGCGGAAGCCTCTAGAACCGTGCCGCGCTGTAGGGCGTGGGATCGGTGAACGGCTCGGCGCCGGACATCATCTCGGCGATGAGCCTGCCGGTCACGGCGCCCATGGTCAGGCCGTGGTGGGCGTGTCCGAATGCGAACCAGAGCCCCTTGTGGCGCGGCGCCGGGCCGATGATCGGCAGCATGTCGGGCGTGCAGGGACGGTTTCCCATCCAGGGCTTGTCGTCGAGCCTGTCTTCCAGCGGAAACAGCTTGCGGGCATGCGGCTCCACGCGCGCCAATTGCACGGGCGTCGGCGGCGCGTCGCGCAGGGCGAACTCCGCTCCCGTCGTGAGGCGGATGCCCCGGGCCATCGGGGCGAGGACGTATCCGACATCCGCATCGAGCACGGTGTGGTTCAGGACGGCGTTGCCGGCCGGGCGGTAGTGCATGTGGTAGCCGCGCTTGATGCCCATGGGCAGGCTGTAGCCCAGCGGCTTCCAGACGACATCGGCCCACGGGCCGAGCGCCACGACGACTTCGCGGGCCGTGACGACGCCGGCGCGGGTGCGCACCGACCATCGGCCGTCAGGCTCCTGCTTCAGCGTCTCGGCCTCCCCCGGAAGGAAGGCGCCGCCGCGTGCCTCGAAGAGGCGCAGATAGGCCTTGGACAACCCGGCCGGGTCGGTCACGCAGACAGGATCCTTGTAGTGGAAGCCGCCCAGCATCTTCTGCGACAGGTTCGGCTCCAGGGCCGCGACGCCGGCCGAATCGAGCTGGTCCACCTCCAGCCCGAACGGCCGGGCACGCTCGGCCGCGGCGATCGCCTCCGTCAGCGTCGCCTCGGTGCGAAAGACCTTGAGCCATCCTCCCTTGCGCAGCAGGTCGCCGGCGCCGGCCGCCTCGATCAGCGGTTCGTGCTCGGCGAAACAGCGCTCGATGAGCGGCAGCGCGCCGCGCATCGCCTTCTCGTGGCGCGAGGGTTCGGACGCCCACCAGTAGCGGACGAGGTAGGGGGCGATCGAGGGCAGCGCCGACAGGTGGTAGTGGGCATCGGCGCGCTGGTTCAGGGCATAGGCCAGCAGGTCGCCGAGCTTGCGCGGAAACGCATAGGGCCAGATCGAGGCCCGCTCGATGATGCCGGCATTGCCGAAGCTCGTCCCATGACCCGCCTCGTGGCGGTCGACGATGGCGACCGACCGCCCCGTTTCCTGAACCTTCAGGGCCGTCGACAGGCCGACGATCCCCGCACCCAGTACCAAGACATCGCGTTGCATTGCGCTCGAAGCCGTCCCGTGTTCGATTGGCGCCCACGATAGAGGGGGTGGCAGGCCACGTCACGCCCAAGTCGACGGCGCGAAGGGCTCCTTCCCCGCGCACCCTGCCTCCCCAAGCATCGCCGCAACGGACCTCACCCTTGGCCTTCCTTTCCGATCTCGCGCTGCGCGCCCTGACATTCGTCGGGAAACATGGCGCGGCAGGCTTCGCGATCTCGATCTTCCTCGGCCTCGCGCTGCCCGATCTCGCCTCGACGTTCCGCCCCTTCCTGCCCGTCTCGATCTTCTGCTTCGTCATGCTGTCCTTCGCGCGCGCCGATTTCAGCGGCGTTGCCCGGGCGCTCGGCCAGCCCCTGCGCTTCGCCACGGCCGTGGCCTGGGCGACGCTGGCGATGCCGGTGGCCATCAGTGTCGCCATCGCCGTCATCGGCCGCGGCGCCATCGACCCGGGGCTGCTCCTCGGAATCGCGCTGATCGCCGCGTCGCCGCCGCTGATGGGCGTGCCGGCCTACGCCGCCCTGCTCGGCCTCGACAACAGCCTGGGCATCGCGCTGCTGGTGCTGACCATGTCGATGACGCCCTTCATCGGCCCGCCGCTCGCCAGCTTCGTCGCCGGCGAGGCCGTGCCGCTGGACCCGCTCGTCCTCGGGCTGCGGATGTTCGTCCTGCTCGGCAGCGCGCTGCTCGCCTGCCTCGCCCTGCGCCGGTTCGTCGGCACCGCGCGGCTGGCGCGCTGGAAGCATCCGCTCGACGGCCTCAACGTCATCCTCTACTTCGTCTTCGCCGTTGCGGCGATGGACGGGGTGATCGACGCCACGAGGGCCGATCCGCTGCGCACCGTCCTGTATCTCGCGCTCGGCTCTGGCGTCGCCGTCGTCGGCATGACCGCCACGATGCTGGCGCTCGGACGCACCCTGGGCAGCGCGGACGCCTTCGTGCTGGGGCTCGGCACGGGCATGCGCAACACCGGGCTGATGGTGTCGGCGATGGGGGCCGCCTGTCCGCCGAACACCTACCTTTTCTTCGCGCTGCTGCAGTTTCCCATCTACATGGCCCCTCTCCTCGTGGGACCGCTGGCCCGGCTGATCCTGCGCCGGGCGTCGGCCTGAAGGCGCTGGCACCGGGGTTGCAACGACCCTTCCGAGCCCGCCCTCCCCGCCCCCTGGCGGCGAGGGCCAACGGAAGGAGCCCCGCGATGGTCGGACCCCTCGCTTTGGCAGGAATATCAACGGCTTTCGGCCTTCTCCAATCGATCACCCGTCGCTCGGAGAAGGGCGCCGAGGCGGCGCAGCGCCAGGCAAGTGTTGCCGGGGAGACCCGGCAGAACGTGCCGACCGGCAAGCCGGGCATCGATGTCGAGGCGCTGTTCAAGGCGCTCGACACGGACAAGAGCGGCGGCATCGGCAAGACGGAATTCGCCGAGGCCCTGTCGAAGGCCAAGGAGAAGGGACGCGGCAGGGCCGAGGATTTCTCCCGCGAGACCTTCGGCGCGCTGCTGGCGCTCCAGGAGCAGGGCCAGAAGAGCCAGTCGGCCAGCGGCCTGATGGAGAAGGTCTTCGCCCGCCTCGACGCGAATGGCGACGAGACCGTGTCCCAGGAGGAGTTCATGGCGGCGATGCCGCCCGGACGGCTGAAGGAGGCCCGGAAGGACGGTCTCGACGCGCTGTTCAACAGCATGGATGAGAACAAGGACGGCCGGATCTCCCTGGACGAGATGAAGGTCATGCTCCAGGCCATGCGGGACGACCGGACCCGCAAGGCTGACGGCACGTCCGGCGTCACCCTGACGCCGACCGACGTGGCGGCCGAGACGGCGTCCACGACGGCGACCGCCGCGACGACCTGATCGACGCGGTGGACGAACGGCCCCGTCGCATTGCGCGGGGCCGGCCGGGGTGATACGCGGCGCGCATGACCATGCCCCTGCTCATCGCCCCATCCGTCCTCGCCGCCGATTTCTCCAGGCTGGGCGAGGAAATCCGCGCCGTCGACGCCGCGGGCGCGGACTGGATCCATCTCGACGTGATGGACGGCCATTTCGTGCCCAACATCACCTTCGGACCGGACGTCATCAAGGCGCTGCGCCCTCACACGGCGAAGGTGTTCGACGCGCACCTGATGATCGCGCCCTGCGATCCCTACATCGAGGCCTTCGCCAAGGCCGGCTGCGACATCATCACCGTCCACGCCGAGGCCGGGCCGCATCTGCACCGCTCGCTGCAGGCGATCCGGGCGCTGGGCAAGAAGGCTGGGGTGTCGATCAATCCCGGAACGCCGGAGGGCGTGCTGGAGTACGTGCTCGACCGGGTGGACCTGATCCTGCTGATGACGGTCAATCCGGGCTTCGGCGGCCAGGCCTTCATCCCCGAGGTCGTCGAGAAGGTGCGCCGGGTGAAGGCGATGGTCGGCGACCGGCCGATCCATATCGAGATCGACGGCGGCGTCACGCCCGAGACCGCGCCGCTCGTCGCCGCGGCCGGCGCCAATGCGCTGGTGGCGGGATCGGCGGTGTTCAAGGGCGGCGCGCCGGCCTATGCGGCCAACATCGCCGCGATCCGGTCGGCGGCTGCCGCGGCGGGTTGACCGGGGACGCGGCCGGGCCGCAGGTCTCCCCGCGCGAAATTGCGCATCTCTGCTGAACCACGGCGACGAAACGGAGCGCAGGACATGCGTCCGGGTCCGTCCTGCCCCGCATTGCCCCGTCCCGCCCTGCGTGCTACCGCCCGCGCAGACAGAAAGGACCGCCGATGATCCCGCGCTACAGCCGCCCCGAGATGGTCGCCATCTGGTCGCCGGAGACCCGGTTCCGGATCTGGTTCGAGATCGAGGCCCACGCCTGCGACGCCATGGCGGACCTCGGCGTGATCCCGAAGGAGTCCGCCCGCGCCATCTGGGAGAAGGGCGGCAAGGCCGTGTTCGACGTCGCCCGGATCGACGCCATCGAGCGCGAGACCAA
>CAZJCW010000066.1:4082-17330 GCA_964544365.1 uncultured Alsobacter sp. | reverse complement strand
GACCAGTGCGGTAGAGGTGGTCCACCAGCTTGTTGACCCCGGCATCGGCGTCGGATGCGAGGCGTCGGCCTCCCGCCCGGCAGGCGGGCGCACGCTACCGCAGGGCCGATGCCTCCTCCTGCGCCGAAAGCGCGCCGGCGCTGCCGAGCGACCGCAGCAGCCCGTCGGCAAGCTCCTGGCCGGAGGCCGGGGCGTAGCCTCCGGCCCCGGCCTCGGGGAAGGTGGCGATGATCGTCCACCGTCCGCCGCTTCGGCAGCCCACGAAGGTGGAGACCGGCCGCAGGCGTCCCGCATCCCCCTCCGACAGAAGCACCTCGCGGCAGATGGTGTCCGGTCCGGTCCGGTGGGTGGCGAGGATCGTCGCCGTCGCGGCGCCGACCGGCGCCGTCTGGCCGCTTGCCAGAGTCGAGAGGGCGCGGGTCAAGGGCGCGTCTTGCGCGAAGCTCCGGTCGTCCGCTCCCCAGGGGCCGAGGTTCAGCACGGCGATGCCCAGCGGCACGCCCATCACGAGCCCGGCTGCGGCGGCCAGCGGAACCCGCCAGTCGAACCTGCGACGGTTCGCCGGTTCCGGGCGCGAGGCGACAAGGCGCGGGCCCGGCCGCGCGATGGGCACGGCGTCCGCCGGCGTGGCGGCCGGGTCGGCCAGGATGGCTTGCGCCAGCGCCCGGCTCTCGACGAAGTCGGCGAAGCGCTCCGCTGCCGCGGGATCGGCGGCGAGCTGCGCCCGCAGCGCGGCCTCCCGTTCGGGCGGCAGCTCCCCGTCGGCGAGCGCCATCAGGTCGTCGTCGGACGGCATGGATCGATCGGGCGTCGTCATGGGCGTGCCTCCCTGGCGGGTGCGTTGTCGGACAATCCCAGCTCGCTCGACAACCGCAGTCTTGCGCGCGACAGCCGGCTCATCACCGTTCCGATCGGAATGTCCAGCTCGCGCGCCGCATCCTTGTAGCTTTGACCCTCGACGCAGACGCGGCGCAGGATGTCCTGCTGTTCGAGCGGAAGCCGCGCCATCGCCGCCGCAGCCTCGCGGGCGGTGAGGCGTGCCTCGGTCGCGGTGCGGCCGTCGACGTCGCTGAGGTGCGACCAGTCCTCGATCGTCTCGTGCACCCCCTCGGACCGGCGCTTGCGCAGCCCGTCGATCCAGAGGTTGCGGATGATGCGGAACATCCAGGCATCGAGCATCGCGTCGTCGTCCAGCGTCGCCAACGCCTTCAGCGCCCGCTCCATCGCCGCCTGGACGAGATCGCTGGCATCGTCGGCATTGCCGGCCAGGGACTGGGCGAATCGCCGCAATCTCGGGAGCAACGCGATCAGGTCCTGTGTCGTCGGTCCGGGCATGTGGGTCCCTCGTCGCGGCGGAAGACGAACCGGCGTGGAGTTTATTCCGTACACTGAACAACCAAAGGTAGATGAATGCCGACGGCGGGCACGGGGCAGGCGGAATAGAAACGCTCCCTGTTGCGTCTTGCGCAGGAACGATGGCCAGCAGGAATGCACCCGATGTCGATCTCGAGGACGAAACGCACGCAAGGCGCATGGCGCGCGAAGGCCCGCGCGCTCCTCGTCGCCGCCGCGGCGTTCATGGGCGCGGAGGCCGCGCTTCCGGCGCTGCTCGACATGCCGCGCCCCTCGCTCCTGGTTGCGCCGGCTTTGGCGGATGACGATGACGACGATGGTGGAGGCGGCGGCGGCGCGGGGGGCGGGATCGGCGCCGCGTCCGAGGGCGGCGGCGGCTGGCGTCCGCCGGCCGGCGGCGTTCGCTTCAACTGGCCGTGGTCGGGGCAAGGGCAGGCGAGGCCGCCGGCGAGACCGATCCTCGTTGCCCTCGTGCCGGCCGACGTCGACCGTCGGCGGATCGTCGCCGCGGGCTTCGAGGTTGTCGAGGAGCGTGCGGTGACGCTTCCGCAAGGGCGCCTGATGCGCCTCGCCGCCCCGGCCCGCTTGTCCCTCGAAGCGAGCCTCGGCCGGCTGCGCGGGCTTTCTCCCGGGATCGTCGCCGACCGAAACCATCGCTACAGGGCCCGCTATCGGACCATGTCCGGCGCGGGAGCCGGCGGGACTGCCGTCGATCCCTTCGCGTTGATGCGCTGGCCGGCGGATCCCGCCTGCGCCGTGCAGGCGCGCGTGGCCATGATCGACACGGGCCTGGACCTCGACCACCCGGATCTGCGCGACCGGGGCCTGGCTGTCACCAGGGTCGTGGACTCGCGGCGCCGGCCAGCCGGAACCGAGCACGGCACGGCCGTTGCGACGATCCTGCTGCGTGGCCTCGGCGGCACCGCGGCGGACGGCCGACTGATCGCCATCGACGTGTTCCAGCGCCGTGACGGGGTCGACGAGGCCGAGGCGTTCGACCTGGTGACGGCGATCGACGTCGCGATGGACCGTGGTGCGCGCTTCGTGAATGTCAGTGTGGCCGGGCCCGACAATGCGGTCCTCGATGCGGCCGGCGTGGCGGCATCCGCGCGCGGGGCGATCTTCGTCGCGGCGGCGGGCAATGACGGGCCGGCGGCACGGCCGCTGTATCCGGCCGCCTACGACTGGACGATCGCGGTCACGGCCGTCGACGGGCGAAGCGAGGCCTACAGGCGGGCCAACCGGGGTCCCTACATCGATCTTGCGGCGCCCGGCGTCGGCCTTCCCATGTCCGACCGGAACGGTCGCACGAGGCTGCGCAGCGGAACGTCCTTCGCCGCGCCTTTCGTGACCGCCGCCCTCGCCAGCTACGGCCATCGCCTGGCGGCAGCGTCCGACGGCGACACCCTGTCCGCCCTCGCGGGGATTGCCCGCGACCTCGGGCAGCCCGGGCGCGACGACGTTTTCGGCTGGGGTCTGCCGGAGATCGAAAGGCTCTGCGACAGCGGAACTCCGCCGCGCGACAGGGCGCGGGAATAACGGCCGGCGCGTCTCGTCTTCTGCAGCGGCGCCGCTTGCGCCGCAATGCAGGAGACCGTGATGTTTCGAAAGCCCAAGGCCACGATAGCGTTCCGGTGTGCGCCGGAGGATCTCGGTGTCATCGCCGAGCCCGTGCCGGCGAAGACCGTCATGCCCGACTGGTTCAGGCGTCTCCCGCCCGTGGACGGCCGGCATCGCTCGCCCCGTGACACGGGCCTTACGATCAAGCGCTGCATGCCCTTCATCGACGCCATGACGTGCGGCTTCGTGCTGCCGCTGGCCGCGACGGTGCGCCTCGAGATCCGCGACGGAGGCAGGACGGTCGATGCGGGGTGGGACTTCGACAAGCCGATGGTCAGTCCACATGGGGCGCATCAGGTCGATGGCCATCCGCGGGAACCCCGTCCGCCCTGCAAGTTCCACAATTATTGGACGGTCGCGACGCCACCGGGCTGGAGCTGCCTGTTCGTTCCGCTGCTGAACAGGCCCTCGACCGTCTTCGAGCTGGTCGCTGGCGTGGTGGAGACCGACACCTATCGCGCGCCGGTCAACTTTCCTTTCTTCGCGGTCGCGGACGACGGCCTCTACACGCTCGAACGCGGGACACCGCTCGTTCAGGTGATCCCCTTTCGCCGCGAGACGACGGCCCTCGACTGCGACATCGGCGCCGAAAGCCCCGAGGAGTCCCAGTCCCGCAATCGCGTCTTCCGGAACACGCTGGCCGCCGAGGGCTGGTACCGGCGCTTTGCCCGGCAGGGATGAGTGCCGCGGAATAGATCGCGGCGCGCTTCGTCTTCCTTGCATGCCGCGACGCCCGAACGTCCGGCACACCACGCATCCTGATGAGGAGACCCGACCATGAAGCATCGCATGACGATATCGACGATTGCCGCTGCGATCCTCTCGACCACGGCATCCGCGGCCGTCCACACCGAGGGTCCGGCCGCGACCGATGACCAACGTCTCGGAACGATGGAAGACGCGGGCCGTCCGAGCCCTGCCGTGCCGCGCATCGACCTCGGGCAGACATCCCTCGACGCCACGGCCGCCGTCGTGGAAGCCCAAGGCAGAAGCCGGGGAACGGGCGGCGCACGCTCGGCTCCCGTCGGCGTGCCCGAGTGGTCCGGGACCTACCGCGAGCCGCCCGGCCGCGGTCCTTCGGGCTGGTCGAACAGTTCATCGAACCGCTCGAACAACGTCAGCGCCAATCGCTCCGGCGGCGCCGGCTCGACCTGGGCGTCCAACGCCTCGGGCGGCTGGGGCGGCAACCGGGACGGTGGATCGTCGAGCAACTCGTCCAGCAACTCGTCATCCAACTCGAGTTCGAACTCGTCTTCCAACGCGAGCTCCAATTCGTCCTCGAATTCGAGCTCCAACTCGTCGTCCAACTCGAGTTCGAACGCGTCGAGCAACTCGTCCAGCAATTCCTCGTCCAACTCGTCGAGCAACAACTGACGTCGATCGGGGGCGAACGCGCCCCCGATCTCCCTATTCCGGGCGGAAGGCGGCACGCCGGATGATGTGAATCATTCCGGACGCCAGGCGACGGGCGCTAGACTGGGCCATGATGCATCCCGACCGGCCACTGCTTTCCTTCCGTCCGCTCGACGCGCCGTCGCCGTTCCTGTTCTTCACAGGCAAGGGCGGCGTCGGAAAGACGTCCCTCGCATGCGCCACGGCCATCGGTCTGGCCGATCGCGGCAAGCGCGTGCTGCTCGTCAGCACGGATCCTGCGTCGAACCTCGACGAGATGCTTCGGGTGGCGCTCGATGACGCCCCGAAGCCCGTTCCGGGTGTTCCCGGGCTCGATGCCATGAACATCGACCCCGAGGCCGCCGCGGAGGATTACCGCACGCGCGTCCTGGCGCAGCTGCGCCCCGACGCTCCGGAGGACGAGCGTGCGACCGTGCGCGAGCAGCTGTCCGGGGCCTGCACCACGGAGATCGCCGCGTTCGATGCCTTCGTCGGCCTCCTGGCCGGAGACGCGACCGGCTATGACCACATCGTCTTCGATACGGCTCCGACCGGCCACACCTTGCGTCTTCTCAGCCTGCCGAAGGCGTGGACGGGCTTTCTGGAAGGCAACGACCGGGGTGCGTCCTGCCTCGGCCCGCATTCCGGGCTGAAGATGCAGGAGGAGCGCTTCCGCACCGCCCTCGCGGCCCTGGGAGATCCGGCCCGCACGACGATCGTCCTCGTCACCCGCGCCGACCGTGGCGCCGTCCGCGAGGCGGCGCGGACCTCGCACGAGCTTGCCGCGCTCGGCCTCTCCAACCAGTCCCTGGCGATCAACGCGCGCTTCCGAGCCAGCCTCCCGGGCGATGCGGTGGCGACGGCGCTCGAGCGCGAGCAGGACGAGGTTCTGTCGGCCCTGCCGGCCGCTCTCGCACGGCTTCCCCGCGACGAGGTGCCGATGCAGCCCTACGACATGGTCGGGCTGGAGGCCCTGCGCGCGCTTCTCGAGCCGGCCGCCCCCCTGGCGAGGACGTCCCCCGGTGGGGCGCCTCCAGCCCCGGTGTCCCTTCCCGGCCTCGGCGATCTCGTGGATGGCCTGGCGAAGGGCGGCCGCGGCCTCGTCATGGTCATGGGCAAGGGCGGGGTCGGAAAGACCACCGTTGCCGCCGCCATCGCCGTCGGCCTCGCCCGTCGGGGGCATGCGGTGCACCTGAGCACGACCGATCCGGCCGCGAACGTGGCCAATGTGCTCGACGGTTCGCTTCCGGGCCTGACGGTCGACCGGATCGACCCGGCGGTCGAGACGAGGAACTACATCGACAAGATCATGGCGAGCCGGGGCGCCGGGCTCGACGAGGAGGGCAGGAAGCTCCTGCTCGAGGATCTCG
The DNA here is from genome assembly GCA_964544365.1 of uncultured Alsobacter sp. Taxonomy (GTDB): domain Bacteria; phylum Pseudomonadota; class Alphaproteobacteria; order Rhizobiales; family Beijerinckiaceae; genus Alsobacter. Next base: position 11,595 of record CAZJCW010000066.1, on the reverse strand, counting down.
CCTCGCCCTGCACGGAGGAGGTGGCGGTCTTCCACGCCTTCTCCCGCATCGTGGCGGAGGCCCGCAGCGCCTTCGTCGTGCTCGACACCGCGCCGAGCGGCCACACGCTCCTCCTCATGGACGCGACCGGAGCCTACCACCGGCAGATGGTCCGCCAGATCGATCCCCAGGCGCACGGGCGCGTCGTCACGCCTCTCATGCGCCTGCAGGATCCCGAATACACGCGCGTGCTGCTGGTGACACTCCCGGAGACGACGCCCGTCTCCGAGGCGGCCGCCTTGCAGGGCGATCTCCGTCGCGCCCGCATCGAGCCCTTCGGCTGGGTGATCAACCGGTGCCTGTCCATGACGGACACGAAGGAGCCGCTCCTGCGCGCCCGGCTCGAGCGCGAGCGGTCCCAGATCGAACGCGTCACCGCGTCGCTCGCCCGTCGCGTCTTCGCCGTGGGCTGGCAGAGCGTGCCGCCGGTTGGCCTTGACGAACTGAGCAGGCTGTCCGCGGCGAGGCCGTAGCGGCCCGCCCTGCCGGCGGCAGGCCGTCGCATCGATCACAACATCCCCATGGTCACTTGAATTTGCAGTTCATCGTATATACGATAATGCGAGAATAAGAATTCAGCGACCGGCGCCGGCACGAATCGAGTTGGCCCGCTCAAAGACCTGGAGGACAGTCCAATGGCTCACGTCGTCGTTCTCGGTGCCGGTCTCGGCGGTACGATCATGGCCTATGAAATGAAGGATGCCTTGCGTCCCCAGGACACGCTGACGGTGGTGAACCGGGGCTCGACCTACTCCTTCGTCCCGTCGAACCCCTGGGTCGCCGTCGGCTGGCGGGAGAAGGAAGAGATCGAGGTCGATCTCGCCCCCGTCTTCGAGCGGCGCGGCATCGCCTTCCGTCCGGATGGAGCCGTGCGGCTCCACCCCGAGACCAACAGCATCGAGATGGGGCGCGGCGATACGCTGACCTACGACTATCTCGTCATCGCCACCGGTCCCGAACTGGCCTTCGACGAGATCGAGGGCCTCGGACCGCACGGCAACACCCACTCGGTGTGCCATGTCGACCATGCGGTGAAGGCGAAGGACGCGTTCGAGACGCTCGCCTCCCGGGGCGGCCCGGTCATCATCGGCGCGGCGCAGGGCGCCTCCTGCTTCGGCCCGGCCTACGAGTTCGCGTTCATCCTCGAGACGGCGCTGCGCCGCCGCAAGGTCCGCGACCGCGTCCCGATGACCTTCGTCACGCCGGAGCCCTATATCGGCCATCTCGGCCTCGACGGCGTCGGCGACACGAAGTCCCTGCTCGAGAGCGCGCTGCGCGAGAAGCACATCAAGTGGATCACCAACGCCCGCATGACGAAGGTCGAGCCGGGCCTGATGCATGTCGAGGAGGTGGCCGCCGACGGGACGGTGGCCGCCCGGCATGAGTTGCCCTTCGCCTTCTCGATGATGCTGCCCGCCTTCCGCGGCGTGGAGGCGGTCCATGGCATCGAGGGTTTGACTAATCCGCGCGGATTTATTCTGGCGGACAAGCACCAGCGCAACCCGGCGTTCCCGAACGTCTTCTCCATCGGAGTCTGCGTCGCGATTCCGCCGATCGGCAAGACGCCTCTGCCGGTTGGCGTGCCCAAGACCGGTTTCATGATCGAATCCATGGTCACCGCCACCGCCCGGAACATCGGCGCCCTCCTGCGCGGCGAGCAGCCCAGCGCGGTCGCCTCCTGGAACGCCGTCTGCCTCGCCGACTTCGGCGACAGCGGCATCGCCTTCGTCGCCCAGCCCCAGATACCCCCGCGCAACGTCAACTGGTCGTCGTCGGGGAAATGGGTGCACGCGGCGAAGATCGGATTCGAGAAGTACTTCCTGCGGAAGATCCGGCAGGGGAAGAGCGAGACGATCTACGAGAAGCTCGCGCTCGACCTGCTCGGCATCACGAAGCTCAAGGAAATCCACGAGGAGCCGGCCTGACGCCGGTTGCCTTCCAACCCCAGCCTGAACGGAGACCCCCCATGACGATCGATCGTGCCGTCCTCGCCTTCGCAGGGTGCATGGTGCTGCTGTCGGTAGCGCTCGTGTACCTCGTCTCGCCCTGGTTCCTGTTGTTCACGGCCTTCATCGGCCTGAACCTGCTCCAGTCCTCCTTCACCGGCTTCTGCCCTGCAGCCCTCGTCTTCAAGGGCCTGGGCTGCCGCGTCGGCGAGGCGTTTCGCTGACGCCGGGACGAGGGTTCTGCGGCTGGCCCTGACGGGCTCGTCGCAATTCCCTCGCGCCGTGGCGCCGCCCTAGAGCTGGCGGATGCGGGGCCCCGTGATCTTGCGTTCCGCGACCGCCGGCGGCTCCGGTGCCGGGCAGAAGATCGACTGGAGCGTCTGCAGGATCGTCGCCGCCCGTTGGTCGGCGAGTGCGTACCAGATGGTCTGTCCGTCGCGCCGCGCGCTGACAAGGCCGTCGCGACGCAACAGGCTGAGATGCTGGGAGACGAGGCTGTGCCGCGCCCCCAGCGCCTCGGCGATCTCGCCGACCGAGGCCTCCTTGCCGGCAATCAGGCACAGGATGCGCAGCCTCACCGGGCTGGCGAGGGATTTCAGGAAGTCGCTGGCCTCGTCGGAGGCGGCTGCAAGGCGGTTGCGATCGATGTCCATGACCGGAGTGTTTCGCATGTTCGAATATACGTCAATTCGCGAATTCGCCCGCACGGCCTTCGTCGCCGTCGCCCTTCTCGGCGGCCTGGCGGAAGGTGCAGCCGCAGCCGAGGTGAAAATCGAGCCGATCCGGATCGCCGACATGAAGGCCGTATTCGGCCGCGTCGAGAGCCGCGAGATCGTCCCGGCGAGGGTTCGCATCGGCGGCACGCTCCTCTCGCGCCTCGTGGAGGAGGGCAGCGCCGTGGCGGCGGGGGAGGTCATCGCGGTGGTGGGCGACGAGAAGCTCGCTCTCCAGATGCAGGCCGTCGATGCCCGGCTCAAGGGGCTTGAATCCCAGCTCGAGACGGCCCGTACCGAACTCGAGCGCGCGCAGTCGCTCATCGCCCGCGGCGCCGTCTCGCAAAGCCGTCTCGACCAGTTGCGAACGATTGCGGAGGTGCTCGCCAACCAGATCGACGCCTCGAAGGCGGAGCGCGCCGTGATCGTGCAGCAGACCACGGAGGGGCAGGTCGTCGCTCCGAAGGCCGGCCGGGTCCTGACCGTGCCGGCGACGACCGGCGCCGTCGTCATGCCCGGCGAAACCGTCGCCCGCATCGCCGTCGGCGGAACCTATCTGCGCGTCAGCCTGCCGGAGCGGCACGCCGAGCGCATCCGGACCGGCGATGCCGTCGCCGTCGGCCGGCGCGGACTGGCGCCCGGCGACGACCTCTCGACCCGCCGCAGCGGCCGCATCGTCAAGGTCTTCCCGGAACTGGAAGGCGGACGGGTCGTCGCCGACGTCGAGGTCGATGGACTGTCGGACTTCTTCGTCGGCGAGCGTGTTCCCGTTTGGATCCAGGTCGGCGAACGCATGGCCCTGGCCGTGCCGGAGTCCGCCGTCTCGACCCGCAACGGCATCGATTTCGTCCGCATCGCAACGGCCTCCGGAACCGCCGAGGTCGCGGTGGTCCTCGGCGCCCGGGCGACCACGAAAGACGGCCCGGCGATCGAAGTCCTGAGCGGACTCCGCGCCGGCGACAGGGTGATCACGCCATGAGCACGCCGTCCACGCAAACGACCGCCGGCGCTTCTTCCGTGCCGGCCCGGCTCGGCATTGCCGGCTGGCTGACGGCCGCCTTCATCCGCTCGCCGCTGACGCCGCTGATGCTGGTGGCCTCCTTCGCCTTCGGCCTCGTGGCGCTGGTGACGCTGCCGCGCGAGGAAGAGCCGCAGATCTCGGTTCCGATGGTCGACATCATGGTCCGCGCGGACGGCCTGCGCGCCGAGGACGCCGTCAAGCTCGTCACCGAGCCGCTCGAGACGATCGTCAAGAGCATCAACGGCGTCGAGCACGTCTATTCCAACACGCAGGACGACCAGGCGATGGTCACGGCGCGGTTCCTCGTGGGCACCAGTCCCGATGCCGCCATCCTGCGCGTGCACGAGAAGCTGCGCGCCAACATGGACCGGATGCCCACCGGCATCCCCGAACCCCTCGTCGTCGGGCGCGGCATCGACGACGTCGCGATCGTCGTCGTGACGCTGGCGCCGAAGCCCGAGGCGGCCGATCGCTGGGATGCCAACGCCCTGACGCGGATCGCCCGCGAGTTGCGCGTCGAACTGTCGAAGCTGGACGACATCGGGCTCACCTACATCGTCGGCGAACAGGCCGAGGCGATCCGGGTCGAACCCGACCCGGAGGCCTTGGCGCGCAACGGCGTGACGCTCCAGCAACTGGTTGCCAAGATCGAGGGCGCCAACCGGTCGTTCGAGGCCGGGCGGGTGCGCGACGGCGGACGCCAGGTGCCTCTCGTCGCCGGCCGGACGCTGCAGGATGCGGCCGGGATCGGCAATCTCCTCGTCACCACGCGCGACGGCCGGCCTGTCTATGTCCGCGACGTCGCGTCGGTCGAACTCGTGACGGCCCCGGCCGAACATCGGGTCTCGAATCTCGTCCGCCAGGGGGGCGGCCTCTCGCGCGTGCCGGCCGTCAGCCTCGCCGTGGCCAAGCGTTCCGGCGCCAATGCGGTCGTGATTGCGGAAGAGATCGTCCAGGCGCTGTCGCGCTTCCAGGGCTCCCTGATCCCTGCGGACGTGATGGCCTCCGTAACCCGCAACTACGGCGAGACGGCGCGCGAGAAGGCCGATGAACTTCTGTTCCACCTCGGCCTCGCCACGCTCTCCATCGTGGCGCTGGTATGGCTGGCCATCGGCTGGCGCGAGGCGATCGTCGTCGCGGTGGTCATCCCCACGACGATCCTGCTCACCCTCTTCGCCGCATGGCTGATGGGCTACACGCTGAACCGCGTCAGCCTGTTCGCGCTGATCTTTTCCATCGGTATCCTCGTCGACGACGCCATCGTGGTTATCGAGAACATCTCGCGTCACTGGGCGATGAACGATGGACGCAGCCGCGCCGAGGCGGCCATCGACGCCGTTGCGGAGGTGGGCAATCCCACCATCGTGGCGACTCTGACGGTCGTCGCGGCGCTGCTGCCGATGCTCTTCGTGTCGGGAATGATGGGCCCCTACATGAGTCCCATTCCGGCCAACGCCTCCGCGGCGATGATCTTCTCGTTCTTCGTCGCGGTGATCCTCACGCCGTGGCTGATGCTGAAGATCGCCGGCGCTGCGGTCGCCCACGGTCACGGCGGGGAGGGGACGCTCGGTCGCCTCTACCGCCGCGTCGCCGCGCCGATCCTCGCCTCCCGCACGCGCGCGTGGTCGTTCCTGGGCGTCGTCGGCCTTGCCACGCTCGGCTCGCTGGCGCTGTTCGCGACGAAGGACGTCACCGTCAAGCTGCTGCCGTTCGACAACAAGCCCGAGTTGCAGGTCGTCGTCGATCTGCCCGAGGGCTCGTCCGTCGAGGATACGGACCGCGTCCTGCAGGACATCGCCGCGCGCCTCGCCGTGCTGCCCGAGATCGTGAGCCTCCAGACCTATGCGGGGGCCGCCGCGCCCTTCAACTTCAATGGACTCGTGCGCCACTATGCGCTGCGGACCGCTCCCGAACTCGGCGACGTGCAGGTCAATCTGACGCCCAAGGACCACCGGGATCGGGCGAGCCACGCGATCGCGCTGGATATCCGGAGCCGGTTGGCTGGCCTGGACGCTCCGTCCGGCACCGCGGTCAAGGTCGTCGAGCCGCCGCCCGGTCCGCCCGTCCTCGCGACCCTGCTGGCCGAGGTCTATGGGCCGGATGCCGAGACGCGCCGCGCCGTGGCCGAAAAGCTGCGCGAAACCTTCGCCTCGATTCCCTTCATCGTCGATGTCGACGACAGCTTCGGCCAGCCGATGCCCCGCGTCCGGGTCACCATCGACCAGGACAATCTCGAATACTACGGGGTGGAACAGCGCGACGTGCATGACACGATCCGGACTCTTCAGGGTGGCCAGACCGTCGGCTATTCGCACCGTGGCGGTGGACGGGCGCCGGTGCCGATCCGTCTCGAACTCTCCAAGGCGCACAAGGTCGCCGACGAACGCATGCTGAGCACCCCGGTCCCGGCGAACGCCCTGCCGGGCAACCGGACCGTCGTGGAACTCGGCGACGTCGTCTCGCTGTCGCGCGAACCGTCGTCCTTTCCGATCTTCAGGCACAATGGCCGTCCCGCCGAGATGGTCTCCGCCGAACTGGCGGGGGCGTTCGAGGCGCCGGTCTACGGCATCCTCGCCGTCAACGACGCCATCGCCAGGGCCGACTGGGGCTCGGTGCCGAAGCCGGCCATTGCATTCCACGGCCAGCCGCTCGACGAGCGCACGCCGACGCTGCTGTGGGACGGCGAGTGGGAGGTGACCTGGGTGACCTTCCGCGACATGGGCGGCGCGTTCATGATCGCGCTGCTGGGCATCTACATCCTCGTGGTGGCGCAATTCGGATCGTTCAAGCTGCCGCTCGTGATCCTGACGCCTATCCCGTTGACCTTCATCGGCATCATGGCGGGTCACTGGCTCTTCGCCGCGCCCTTCACGGCCACGTCGATGATCGGCTTCATAGCGCTCGCAGGCATCATCGTGCGCAACTCGATCCTGCTCGTGGACTTCATCCGCCACGCCGATGCGCGCGGTCGCAGCCTGAAGGACATCGTGCTGGAGGCCGGGGCCATCCGCTTCAAGCCGATCCTGCTCACCGCGCTCGCCGCCATGATCGGCGCCGCGGTGATCCTGACCGACCCGATCTTCCAGGGGCTGGCCATCTCCCTGCTGTTCGGTCTCGCTTCCTCGACCCTGCTGACCGTCCTCGTCATACCGGCGATCTATGTCGTGCTGAGGGGCGGTCGAACCGCCGGCCAGGAGGCGTCGATCCGGTAAGCCTGCCCTCCCTTGGCGATGCCCCCCGGTCCGTCCCGGGAGAGATCCGGCGAGGCGTGCCACACCGTCCAGGGCCGGGTGCCGCCTGACCACCTCCCTCCACGGATCCGGGGTCAAGGGCCCCGGACTTCAATCCCCGACGCCAGCTTCAGGAGAATTCCGATGCACATGGACTGGACTGCACTGATGGCCGGCCTGCAGGGGCCGCTCAAGGATCTGCGCGCGGGAAGCCCCGAGGTCATGCGCGGCTTTTCGGCCATGGCTCAGGCCGCCCTGAAGACGGGCGCGCTCGACACGAAGACCAAGGAACTCATCGCCCTGGCGATCGGAGTCGCGTTGCGGTGCGACGACTGCATCGCGTTCCATGCCAAGGCGGCTATGCAGCAGGGTGCCTCGCGCGAAGAGGTTCTGGAGACGCTGGGCATGACGGTCTACATGGGCGCCGGCCCGTCCGTCATGTATGCGAGCCACGCCATCGAGGCGTTCGACGCGTTGACGGAAGCCGCGTCGAACCCGACGGGCTCTGCCGCATAGACGAAGCAGAGGTTCCCGGCCCCGCGCCGGGACACCCGGTGCAGCATC
>CAZJCW010000066.1:0-3982 GCA_964544365.1 uncultured Alsobacter sp. | reverse complement strand
CGTTGGCTATGGCAGGAAGTTCTCATGGAGGGTTGTCGGGCCGATGAGGTGCTGGCAACGTCTCCGCAACGAGATTTCCCTGGGGAGGGACGCGCGTGCAGCCCAAGAACTTGCTCTTCATCCTGTCCGATGAGCACCAGCGCGACATCACGGGCTGCTACGGAAACGGCATCGTCAAGACGCCCAACATGGACCGGCTGGCGGCGCGCGGTGTCCGCTTCACCAACGCCTACACGCCTTGCCCGATCTGCGTGCCGGCGCGCGCCAGCCTCGCGACGGGGCAGTGGGTGCATCAGGTCGGAGCGTGGGACAATGCCGCGCCCTGGCATGGCGAGACGCCGAGCTGGCACAGCCGCCTGCGCGATGCCGGCCACGAGGTCACCTCGATCGGCAAGCTGCACTTCCGCTCCACCGACGACGACAACGGCTTCACGGAGGAGATCCTTCCGCTCCACGTCCTCGACGGGAAGGGAGACCTCATCGGCGCGATCCGCGAGCCGCCGCCGAAGCGTGGCAGCATGCCGGCCTTCCGCAAGAGCGCCGGCGCCGGGAAATCGACCTACAACGACTACGACACGGATGTCACGGCCGCCGCCTGCCGCTGGCTCGCGCAGGTGAAGGAGCGCAGCGGCGACAAGCCGTGGGCCCTGTTCGTGTCACTCGTGCGCCCGCACTTTCCGCTCACGGCGCCGCCGGAGTTCTTCGCCCTGTACGATCCGGCGAAGATGCCGCTGCCGCGGCTCTACGACGAAGCGGGGCGTGTCCGGCATCCGGCGATGACGGCGCTGCGGTCCATCATGGACTACGACGACTACTTCGAGGACCTGGACGCGGTGCGCCTCGCCATTGCGTCGTACTACGCGCTGGTCAGCTTCCTCGACGACAATGTCGGCAAGATCCTCGCGGCTCTCGACGCCGCCGGCCTGACCGACTCCACCCGCATCATCTACAGCTCCGACCACGGCGAGAACCTCGGCTGCCGCGGGCTCTGGGGCAAGTCCGTCATGTACGATGAATCGGCCGCCGTCCCGTTCATCGTGGCCGGGCCTGGCGTTGCCCAGGGCAAGGTCGTCGACACGCCGGTGTCGCTTGTCGATTGCCACCGCTCCATCATGGAGGCCGTCGGCTGCCCCGTTCCGGCCCAGGACGAGGCCTTGCCGTCGCGATCGATCTGGGCGATCGCCGAGGGCGAGCGTCCCGATCGCTGCGTCCTGTCCGAATATCACGCGGCGGCTTCCGTGACGGGCACCTTCATGATCCGGCACGGCCGCTGGAAATACATCCACCATGTCGGCTACAGGCCCGAGCTGTTCGATCTCGAAAGCGATCCCGGCGAGACGACCGACCTCGCCGAGCGCCCCGACATGGCTGCGGCTCTGGCGGAGTGCGAGGCGAGGCTGCGCGCCATCTGCGATCCCGACGCGGTCAACGCGAAGGCCTTCTCGGACCAGCGGGCGCTGATTGCCCGCTACGGCGGTCGGGAGGCCGTCATCGCGCGCGGCGACTACAGCTACACGCCGGCGCCCGGCGAGAAGCCGGTGCTGGTCGTCTCCGCGTGACGGCGCAAGGGACAGGAGCGGTGAAGCCCGGGCGCGGCCAGCGTGCGGCCGAGATCGGATACATCATCCTCGTGCTTGCCGTGGCTCTTGTGCTGTGGCGGGAGGCGGGCAAGCTTCCGCCCGCACCCTACGACCCCCTCGGCCCGGCCGCGTTCCCGCGCTGGGCGGCTTATGCCCTCGGTGGGCTCGGGGTGGCGATGGCGGCCCGGCTTCTTCTCGGAAGCAGCCTCGGGCGGGCCGCCCAGAGCCTCGTGTCGGGCCTCGACGGCGATGCCGATCACGTCCTGAGGCCGTGGACCGCCGTGCTGACGCTCCTGCTGGCGCTGGCCTATGCCGGCGTGCTGAGCCTGCGCTCGATCCCGTTCGTCCTGTGCACGGGAGTCTACCTCTTCGCCGCGGGGGCGATCCTCGGTCCCCTGCAGGGGCGGCGTCTTGCGCTCGTCGGGATCTTCGCCGTGACCGCGGCGGTGTTGCTGGAGCTTCTCTTCCGCCGCCTCTTCAGCCTCGACCTGCCCTGAGGTCGAGCCGATGACCCTGATCGACGCCTTCCTCCATCTCTTCACGCTCAAGGCGTTCCTGGTGATGGTCTCGGGCGTCGCGCTCGGCGTGCTGGTCGGCGTCCTGCCGGGCATCACGGCCGGCATGCTGATGGCGCTGACGCTGCCCTTCACCTACCACATGACCAGCATCGATGCGATCACGCTGCTGATCGCGATGTTCGTCGGTGGCGTTTCGGGCGGGCTGATCACGGCAACGCTGATGCGCATTCCCGGCGAGCCGAACTCGGTGATGACCTGCCTCGACGGCTACCAGCTCGCCAAGAAGGGCTATCCGGGCCGGGCGCTCGGCCTCGGCAACGCCTCCTCGGTCGTCGGAGGCGGGCTGTCGTGGATCTTTCTCGTCCTGATGGCGCCTCCCATCGCGAGCGCCGCCGTCGCGCTGGGACCGTTCGAGAACTTCGCGCTCATCATGATGGCGCTCATCCTCATCTCGTCGCTGTCGGAGGGGTCGTTCCTGAAGGGACTTTCGGCCGGCCTGCTGGGCATGCTGGTGGCCTTCCCCGGGATCGACGAGAGCTCCGGCATCATGCGCCTGACCTTCGGCTACGCCGAGCTCGAGGGTGGCTTCAACAGCCTGCCCGTCATTCTCGGCATGTTCGCCGTCAGCCAGGTCGTCGCCGACGCGTTGAACATCGACGAGAAGACCGACGCCATCGAGGCGTCCATGAACGGCATGTTCGTGAAGCTCCGCGACTATGCCGTCCATGGCTGGAACATGCTGCGCTCCTCGCTGATCGGGATCTGGATCGGCATCCTGCCCGGTGTCGGCGCGACGATCGCCTCGATCGTGGCCTACACGACGGCCCGCAATCTGTCCCGGACACCGGACGCGTTCGGGCACGGCAGCGAGGAGGCGATCGTCGCCTCCGAGAGCGCCAACAACGCCACCACCGGAGGCACGCTGATCCCGTTGCTGACGCTGGGGATCGCCGGCGGCCTCACGGATTCGATCTTGCTGGGCGCGCTGGTGATCCACAACCTCCAGCCCGGCCCGCTGCTCTTCAAGAACAACCCGGAGATCGTCAACACGATCTTCGCGACGCATCTCGTGGCCCATCTCGTGATGTTCGCGATCATGACCTTCGGCATCTCGATCTTCGCGCGGCTCATGAGGCTGCCGAAGGCGTTCATCCTGCCGATGGTGATCGTGTTCTCCGTTCTGGGTGCGTTTGCGCTGAACAGCCGGAGCTTCGACATCTGGGTCATGCTCGGCTTCGGCGTCCTCGGGATCCTGCTCGAGGCGGCCAAGGTGCCGCTCGCGCCGTTCGTGGTGGGGCTGGTGCTGGCGCCCGTCGCCGAGTCCGAGCTTAGGGCGGGCCTGATGGCGTCGGCCGGCAGCTTCAGCCCGCTCGTCGAGCGCCCGATCGCGCTCACGATCCTCGTCATCTCGGCAGGGCTGTTCGTCTGGCCCTTCATCCGCGAATGGCGTCGGTCCAGACTGGTCTAGGGAAGGAACCGGGCCTGTCCCGGAAAACACAGGGAGGATCATGATGACCGGACTCACCAGAAGAACCGCCATCGCAGGCGCGGTGGCCGCGGCGGCCCTGCCGCTGGCGACGAAGGGCGCGCGCGCGGCCGGCTTTCCGGAGAAGCCCATCCGCACCATCATTCCGATCGCGCCCGGCGGCCAGACGGACGTCCTGGCGCGCCTGCTTCAGCAGACCATCGACAAGAACAAGCTGCTGTCTCAGCCGCTCGTGATCGTCAACAATGCCGCGGCGGGCGGCACGGCCGGCACGCGGACCGTGCGAGACGCCGAGGCCGACGGCTACACCATCGGCATGTTCCACATGGGTCTGCTCACGGCCCCCGCGATGGGCGTGGTCGACTACGATCACACCGCCTTCGAGATGATCGGTCAGG
>CAZJCW010000065.1:0-17400 GCA_964544365.1 uncultured Alsobacter sp. | reverse complement strand
CCCGCGATGGGCGTGGTCGACTACGATCACACCGCCTTCGAGATGATCGGTCAGGTCGGGCGCACGCCGATCGGTCTCGGCGTGACCGCATCGAGCCGCTTCAAGACGATCCAGGATCTCATCGCCGAGGCCAAGGCGAAGCCCGACACGATCACGGTCGCTATGAACATCGGCCTGCTTCCCCACTTCGTGCCGCTGATGTTCCAGCAGGATGCCGGCATCCGCTTGCGCTATGTGCAGTCGGGCGGCGGAGCCGTGCGGCTCAAGTCCTTGCTGGGCAACCACACGGAGGTGTCGCTCTTCGCGAGCTCGGAGTTCGTGCTCTACAAGGAGCAGGGCATCAAGCCGCTCGTGATGTTCTCCGAAAGCCGTGTGCCCGACCTCCCCGACGTGCCGACCGCGCGGGAAATCGGCATCAAGACGGTCTTCGAGGAACGCGTCATGGCCTTCGCGCCGAAGGGCACGCCGCGCGACCGCCTCGACGTCGTCGCGAAGGCGCTGCAGGCCGCGCTCGACGATCCGGAGGTCGTCTCGCGTCTCACGGCGCTCGGGATCGAACGCCAGTTCGTCGACGGGGCGAAACTCCGTGCCACCCTCGACGAGCTGAAGGGCCCCATCGTCACGGTGGGCCAGGAGGTCCGCAAGGCGCAGGCCGAGCAGGCCGCCGCCGAGAAGAAGCCGTGATCGCCTGCCGTGGCCGTCGACCGACCGGCGGCCACGGCATCCGCAACCGACGGAAAGGGCCGCGATGAAGCCTGCCAACCTGCTCTTCATCCTGTCCGACAATCACGCGCGAACGGCTCTCGGCGCCGCGTCCGGCGGGCTCGTGCGAACGCCGCACCTCGACGCGCTGGCCGCGCGCGGCACGTGCTTCACCGCGGCCTACACGGCGAGCCCCATCTGCTGCCCCGCGCGTGCGGCCATCGCGACCGGTCGCTACCCGCACGAGACCGGGTACTGGGACAACGCCATCACCTATGACGGCCGGGTGCCCACCTGGCACCATGCCCTGCGTGCCGCGGGACATGATTGCGCCGCCATCGGCAAGCTGCATTTCCGTTCCCTCGAGGACGACAACGGCTTCACCGAAGAAATCGGCACGATGCACATCCTCGGTGGAAAAGGCGGCGTGAGCATGTTGCTGCGCAGCTGCGCCGAGGAGCCCGTGAACGTGGGCCAGTGGGAACTCTACGCCGACAGGAGCGGCGAGGGCACGACCACGTACCAGGCCTACGATGCCGACATCACCAGCAAGGCCGTCGCATGGCTCGAGGCTCGCGCCCGACGGGCAACCAGGCCGTGGGCGCTGATGGTGTCCTATGTGAGCGCCCATCCCCCGTTCAGCGTGCCGGGACGACTTCTCGACCTTTATCGCGACGCCGCCATCCCATTGCCGCCGCGGTTCTCACCGGACGAGCGCTCCGAACACCCGGCATCGCGCCATCACCGACATATCTTCGCGACCCGCGATCTCGACGACGCGATGCTGCGTCGGGTTGCGCAGGCCTACTACGCGCTGTGCACGCACCTCGACGAGCAGATCGGCAAGGTCCTTGCCGCGCTGGAAACCTTGGGGCTGAGGGACGACACCCGCGTCATCTACACCAGTGACCACGGCGACATGCTCGGTGCGCACGGGCTGCTGGGCAAGTTTCACCTTTACGAGGGATCCGCCGGCGTCCCGCTCGTCATGGCCGGACCGGACGTTCCCGCGGGACAGACCGTCGACGAACCCGTGTCGCACATCGACCTCTACCCGACGATCCTCGAGGCGTTCGGCGTTGACTCGACGGCCTCCCCTCCGAGCGCCTGCAGCCTCTGGCCGGTCATGGCGGGCCAACCGCGTCCTGCGCCGGTTTTCGCGGAGTACCATGCCGCCGGCTCGCGGGCCGGAAGCTTCATGCTCAGGGCCGGTCGTGAGAAGCTGATCTACGACGTCGGCGCCCCGCCCCAGCTTTTCGACATCGCGGTGGATCCGGACGAAACGGTCGACCTCGCATCCTCGGCCGAGGGAGCCGAGCGGGTCGCGGTCCTCGAAAAGCAGCTTCGCTCGATTTGCGATCCCGAGGATGTCGACCGGCGCGCGAAAGCCGACCAGCGTGCCAAGATCGAGTTCTGGGGTGGACTGGAGGCCGTTCGGGACGAGGGGCTCCTCGTCTACACGCCGGCTCCCGGAACGACTGCCGAGATCGAGAAGGCAGCGCCGTGATCCGCCGGCCTTGCCATGTCCATGCGCGGCGGCGGCTCGCCGAGGAGGATTCGGGTGAGCATTGACGTTCGGGATGTCGGTCTGTCCGGACCCGACGGTGTCCTGCCGGTGCGCGTCTTCGCGCCGTCGGCGTCCCGTGGCGGGCTGATCGTCTACATGGATGCCTTCGGCGTGCGGCCGGAGCTTGACCTCATGTGCCGGGAATGGGCGTCCCACGGCTACACCACCTTTCTGCCCGACCTCTACTGGCGACAGGGGAACCTGCGCCTTCCCGTTCCCCGTCGCGGCGACCAACCGCTCGATCCCGCCATGGTGAAGGCGAACCTCGCGACCACCATGGACATGACCGTCGCCGATACGCGGACCATCCTCGATCGCTTCGGCGGCGATGGGCCCGGCCTCGTCCAGCGGTTCGGGACGGTCGGCTATTGCATGGGCGCGCGCCATGCGCTCGCTGCGGCGGCGGCCTGGCCGGACAGGGTTCGCTTTGCAGCGTGCCTGCATGGCGGGCGAATGGTGTGGGACGGCCCGGATTCACCGCACCTGCTGATCCCGAAGGTCGAAGGCAGGCTCTACCTCGCTTTCGCAACCGACGACCACACCTGCCCGGACGAGCATCAGGCCCTCCTGGGCGAGACGCTGGCAGCGTCGGGCGTGCGGGGGGAGGCGGAACGCGTCCCCGCGGAGCACGGCTGGATGTTCCCGGATCGCTGGTGCTGGAACGAAGCCGTCGCGGCTGCCGTGAAGGCGAAGATCATCGCGGCGTTGGACGGCGAGGTCGCGTCATGATCGACCTGCGACAGCTGGAATACTTCCTGAAGATCGCCGAACGGCGCAGCTTCACCGCCGCCGCCGTCGAACTGCGCATCACCCAGCCATCGCTGACGAAGAGCATCCGGTTGCTGGAGCAGGATCTGGGGGTCCAGCTCTTCCGTCGTCTTCCGCGCGGCGTCGAGCTCACGCCGTTCGGCGTGAGCCTTGCGCGCCATGCGCGCTCCGTGCGGGTGCAGGTCAAGGAAGCGCTGAGCGAGATCGAAAGCCTTCGCCAGGGCGTGTCGGGCCGGATCACCGTCGGTGCCGGACCGTCGTGGCTGCGACGCCTCTTGCCCCGGGCGGTTGGCCAGCTGATCGAGGAACGACCGCTCGTCCGCATTCAGGTCGTGGGCGGCTTCGACGAGGCGCTGCTGCGCGGGCTCCGGCTCGGCGAGATCGACGCAGCCGTGGTCGAAATTCCCTCGGCCGAGGAGTGCGCCGACCTGGATGTCAGCCCCCTCGCGTCCGATACGCTGGTCGTCATCGCCCGCGAAGGACACCCCCTTGCCGACGCCGGTGCGATCTCGGCGGCGGACTGCCTGGCCTTTCCCTGGGTGCTGCCTCCTCGCGCCACGCGTGCGCGACGCCGCCTCGACGCGCTCTTCGTGTCCCGCGAACTGCCGCCGCCCGACGCCACGGTTGAAACCGAGTCGGGCGCCTTCATCGTCTCCATGCTCGCGGCCAGCGACGCGCTGACCTACACGACCCGCCGCACGGTCGAGCAGGCGGAGGCGACCGGGATCGTCATCGTCGACGTGCCGGAGCTCGCGGCAGAGCGGACGGCCGGCTTCATCACCCGGCGCGGACAGGCCAAGAGCCCGACCCTGGAGGCGCTCTTCGAGGGCTTGTCGGCCCTGGCGGCAGCGGATCCGCGCAACTGATCTGCGATTGCCAGCGGTTATGCCTCGCGGCACCGAACTCAGTTGTGGAGCGGGGCGCGGCGTGACACCGTCGGGGCAATAATGACGGGGGGATCCGATGCGCTGTGTCTTCGTCCTGTTCGACAGTCTCAACAGGCACATGCTGTCTCCCTATGGCGGGACGCGCGTACCGACGCCGAACTTCGACAGGCTGGCGAAGCGTGCCGTCACCTTCGACAATCACTATGTCGGAAGCCTGCCCTGCATGCCGGCCCGGCGCGACATGCAGTCGGGCCGCCTCAGCTTCCTGCACCGCAGCTGGGGACCGCTGGAGCCCTTCGACAATTCCTTTCCGGAACTGCTGTGCAAGGGTGGCGTGTACAGCCACCTGATCACCGACCATTTTCACTACTTCGAGGATGGCGGCGGCACCTATCACAACCGCTACGATTCCTACGAGTTCATCCGCGGCCAGGAGGGCGACGCCTGGAAGGCGATGGTTCAGCCGCACTGGGAGCGGCTGCGCGAAAAATACCACGAGCGGCAGTACAGCGAGGGACAGCGCGAGTATTTCCGCCACAACATGGTCAACCGCGAATTCATCCGGGACGAGCAGGACTTCCCGTCCGTCCAGTGCTTCGCGCGGGGCCTGGAATTCCTCGACACGAACAAGGCGGCCGACGACTGGTTCCTGCAGATCGAGACCTTCGACCCGCATGAGCCGTTCACCGCTCCGGCGCGCTTCAAGCAACCCTTCGACACGGGCTGGAACGGGCCCGTGCGTGACTGGCCGCGCTACGGGCGCGTCGATGAACTGCCGGAGGAGTGCGAGGAACTGCGCGCCAACTACTACGCGACCATGGCGCTCTGCGACTTCCTGATGGGCCAGCTCCTGGACTACTTCGACGCCAACGACTTGTGGAAGGACACGGCCCTCGTCGTGTCGACTGACCACGGCTTCTTGCTGGGGGAACACGACTTCTGGGCCAAGAACCGCATGAATCTCTACGAGGAGATCGTGCACATCCCGCTTTTCGTCCACCATCCCGACCATGCCGCGGCGGCGGGCTCGCGCCGCAAGTCGCTTACGCAAACGATTGATTTCCCGCAGACATTCCTCGACATGTTCGGCCAGCCGCATGCGCCGGAGATGCAGGGCCACTCGCTGATGAACGTGCTCGCGCGGGACGAGACGCCGCGCCGCGGCGTCCTGTTCGGATACTTCGGCGGCGCCGTCAACGTCGCCGACGGACACTACACGTATCATCGATATCCGGCCGATCTGCTGAAGCAGGAGATCTACCAATACACGGTCATGCCGACCCACATCTTCGAGCCGTTCAGCGTCGAGGAACTGTCGGCCGCGACGCTCTCCGAGCCACTCGCCTTCACCCGTGGCGTCCCGCTCCTCAAGGTGCCCGTGAACGATCGCTCGCCCTTCTTCGGGATCTACGGGCCGGGCGGTCTTCTGGAAGACGAGACCCGCCTCTACGACCTGAAGGAAGATCCTGGCCAGGACCGCCCGATGAACGATGCGGTCATCGAGGCGAGGATGCTGTCGCTCATGAAGGACATGATGCGCGAGAATGACGGCCCACCCGAGGCGTTCGTCCGCCTCGGCCTCGATCCGGAGCCATAGCCCAGCGCTATGGCGAGCTTGTCCGAAGCTATTTGTGGCCGGGCTGGTGGTTTTCTACACTTTGGTCCTGCCGTGATTGAAGGAGTGCCGACCCGCAATGGCTGAGGTCGCAGGTGTTCCCGTCGACTTGGCATCCCGGGCGGTAGGCTTCATCGGCCTCGGCGTGATGGGCGGTCCCATGGCCGCGAACCTGGCGTCGGCCGGGCACGAGGTCGTCGCATTCGACATCGACGCCGCTGCGCTCGCGCGCAGCGCGGCGCACACCGGCATCCGGGCTGCCGCGTCGCCGGCTGCAGTGGCGGCGTCTTGCGGCGCGGTGTTCACGTGTCTCCCCAGCGAGGATGCGGTGCGCGCCGTGTATTGGGGGGAAAGCGGCATCCTGTCGGGTGCGCGTCCCGGCCTTGTGACGTGCGAGTGCTCGACCATCTCGCCGACACTCTCCGAGGGCCTCGGAGGGCGCATGGTCGCTGCGGGCGTGCGCCACATCGAAACCGTCCTCATCGGTCGGCGCACACAGGCCGAGAGCGGGCAGATCTTCTTCATCGTGTCCGGCGACCGCGCCGTTGCCGATATGGTGGCGCCCTTGCTGGCCGCGATGGGCCGCGACTGGCGTTACCTGGGCGGCACCGGCGCGGCGAGCCGCGTGAAGCTCCTGCAGAACGCGCTGGGCTACATCAGCGCCATCGCAACGACCGAGATCCTGGCTCTCGCCCGCGCGAGCGGCGTCGATCCCGTCGCCTTCGCCCGCCTGGTCAACGAGGCAGGCGGCATCGGCGGCTCGACCTATTTCCGCGAGCACGCCGAAGACGTGGCGCTCGGACGCGACAGCGGATCGGGTCGGCTGCGCATTGCGGCCAAGGACATGCATCTGGTCATGGCGCTGGCGCAGGCCTCCGGCCTTCCCCTGCCTGTGCTGGCCGATGTCGATGCCATGTACTCCGAGGCCATGGAAAGCGGCTTCGCCGAGGACGAATACACCGCCACCTGGCGTGTGATGGAAGCGCGGGCCGGACGTCGTCTTTTCGGCCGTTGACCAACGCGATCCCGCCTAAGGGACGCACCAAAAGGGAGGTTTTGATGTCCGACGGACGGATCGACAGGCGTACCGCGCTCCAGTTGGCCGGTGCGGTAGCGACCACCAGCCTCGTTCTGGGCACGGGCGCACGGGCGCAGACGCCCAAGCAGGTTCCGATGACGATCGTCATCAACCAGTCGCCGTGGTTCGACGGGTTCCGCAAGATCGTGGAACTCTACGAGAAGGAGACCGGCAACAAGGTCAATCTCGACGTCAACCCGTTCGCCGGGAGCCTGGAGAAGCAGCGCAACTCGGTGCGCGCGGCGCAGGGGCTTTTCGACCTGCTGATCATGAACGGGCTCTTCTACGCCGAGATGTACCACGGCGGATTCCTGACGCCGATCAACGATATCGACCCGTCCTTCAAGCTCGACCCGGCCATTCCCACGTTCGACGACACGGTCTTCTTCGATCCGGTGACGAAGACGAACTCGTCGAAGGGCAAGCTGATGTCGGTGCCCATCAATCCCAACATCCCGCTGCTCTACTACCGGGCGGACCTCTACCAGCAGAAGGGGCTCAAGGTTCCCACCACGTGGGACGAACTCCTCGCCAACGCCAAGGCTCTTCACAACCCGCCGCAGATCTACGGCATCGTGCAGCGCGGCGCCCGCGGCCCCTCGGACGTCACCTACGACTGGTTCCCCTACTTCAACGGCTTTGGCGGCGAACTGTTCAAGGACGAGAAGGCGGGTGACTTCACGGTCACCATCAACAGCCCGAACGGCAAGGCGGCGCTGGAATACTATGTTCGTCTCGCCAAGGAGGCCGGCCACCCGAACACGGGCGGCCAGGCGCAGGCGCAGGTGATCCAGAACGTCGTCACCGGCAAGGCCGCGCATGCCATCCTCGTCATCGCGGCTTGGGCCCAGATGGACGATCCGTCCAAGTCCGCCGTCGTCGGCAAGATCAATCTCGCACTGCCGCCGTCAGCGCCGGGCTTCAAGTCGGCACCGACCGTTGGCCACTGGCTCGGCGGCATCCCGAAGAACGTGCCGAAGGAACGCCAGCAGGCGGCTCTCGCCTTCATGAACTGGTTCCAGACCTACAAGGCGCAGGTCGAGTACACCAAGGCGGGCGCGCCGCCGGTGCGGCTCGACGTCATGGCGTCCGACATGGCGAAGGAGCCGGCCAACCGCTGGATGAAGGCGATGCAGGACGGACTTCCGCTCGGTCGCCAGATGTGGACCATTCCGGAAGGCGCGCAGATCGTCGCCATCACGGAACTGCGCCTCAACCAGGCCGTCACGGGTGAGCTGACGCCGGCTGCGGCGCTGAATGCCTGCGCCAAGGAGATCCATGAGGTTATCGAGAAGGGTGGTTACAAGACCGGCCGCCTGCCCGACCTGACCTGATCGGCTCATGAGCGTCCTCAGCAGCGACGATTTGCCCGCCGCGACGGTGCCGGCATCGCCGGCCCTTCGCGGCGGGCTCCTGGATCGCTTCTGGCCCGGGGTATCCCTGGCCCCGAGCATCCTTCTGTTCCTGATCCTGACGCTGCTGCCGATCGCCAACCTGGTGGTGATGTCGTTCCACGACATCACCTGGCAACAGGGCAGGGCGATCTGGACGCCGGTCGGGCTGCGCCACTACGCGGCGCTGGCGAACGATCCCTTGTTCAAGGCCGGCATCGGCAACACCGTGATCTTCGCGACGGTCGCCGTGGCGGTGCAGATGCTGCTCGGCTTCTTCCTGGCTGTGCTCACCAGCCGGGTTTTCCATGGACGGGTCGTCTACCGGACGATCTTCGTCCTGCCGATCCTGGTCCCAGGCATCGTCATCGGCGCGATGTGGAAGCTGATGTACAATTTCGACTTCGGCATCATCAACCAGGCCATCGGCCTCGTCGGAATGATGCCGCGCGACTTCCTGGGCGATCGCAGCCTGGCGCTGGCGTCGGTCATCGTGGTCGACATCTGGCACTGGACGCCGTTCTGCTTCCTCCTGCTGCTGGCCGGGCTGGAGTCGCTGCCGCAGGATGTGTTCGAGGCGGCGCGGATCGACGGAGCGGGCTTCTGGCAGGAACTGCGGCACATCATCCTGCCGTTGATGCTGCCGACCATCGCCGTGACGCTGCTCTTCCGGCTGATCGTCGCCTTCAAGGTTTTCGACGAGGTTTTCCTTCTCACCGGAGGCGGCCCCGGGACATCGACCGAGGTCATCAGCTTCAGCATCTACAGGCGTTTCTTCACCGAGGACCGCATGGGCTACGGCTCCGCCATGTCGGTCGTCACGCTTTTCGGCCTGGCGCTGCTGATCATCGTGGCGCAGGGCGTCGCCCGCCAGATGAGGCGATCGTGAAACGGCAACGCACCCTCGGCCCGGTCGTGGCAACGCACGCAGCCCTCATCTTCGCGGCGCTCGTGGTGCTGATCCCCTTCGTCTGGATTGCCGCAGCGGCGTTCAAGACGCAGATCGCGCTGCTGACAGGAGCGCTCGTCTTCACGCCGACCCTCGCGAACTTCAACGAGGTCCTTTTCACGAAGACGTCGGAATACCTGCACAACTTCGCCAACAGCCTCATCGTGGGAACCGTCAGCACCGTGTTCGTGCTGGCGATCGCCACGCTGGGTGCCCACGCGCTGGTGCGCCGACGCGCGCCGTCCTGGTTGATCCACGGCCTTCTGGGATGGTCCATCGCGTTCCACATGATCCCGCCGATCACGATGGTGGGCCCCTGGTTCGTGATGTTCCGCAGCGTTGGCCTCGACAACACGATGACGGGCCTGGTGCTGGCCCACATGACCCTGAACCTTCCCCTGGCGCTGTGGCTGATGTGCGTGTTCGTGCGCGAGATCCCGATCGAACTGGAGGAGGCGGCCTGGATCGATGGCGCCACCTCTCCTCAACTGTTCATGCGGGTCATCCTTCCGCTCGTGATGCCGGGGCTGGCGGCGGCAGGAATCCTCACCTTCATCTTCAGCTGGAATGAATTTGCGGTTGCGCTGAACCTTTCGCAGAAGGCAACGGCCACCGTGCCCGTGGCGATCGCCAAGTACGCGCAGGAATTCGAGATCAAGTACACCGAGATGGCAGCCGGTGCCTTGTTGTCCGCGATCCCGGCCGTCATCCTCCTGCTGCTCGGCCAGCGCCATATCGTGAAGGGTCTCACGGCGGGGGCGGTGAAATGAGCCTGGATCTTTTCGGGCAGACGCTCGACAGGGCACAGCTCAGGCGCCGGCTGGCCAGCATCTCGACGGCGTGCGGCGTGCGGCTGTTGACCTTTGCCGACGGTCCCGAGCGCGGTGTCCGCGTTCTCGAGTTCCGGGCCGGCAGCGGCCTGCGCTTCACCGTGCTGGTCGACCGCGGCATGGATGTCGGTGACCTCGAATGGTGTGGCGTGCCGCTGGCATGGCAGTCTGCATCCGGCTATCGATCCAGTGCCCTGAACGACGCCGAAAGCGAGGGCGGTCTCGGGCTGATGCGGTCGTTCACCGGCTTCATGCTCACCTGCGGCTTCGATCACGTCCGCCGGCCCGATCGCGAAAGTGCGGCTCACTACGGCTCCCCGATGCGGTCGGAAATCCTGCACCCGTTGCACGGGCGCGGTGCGCTGACGCCGGCAAGGCTCGTGGGATACGGTGCCGACTGGACGCCGGGCGGTGAACTCATGCTGTGGTGCGAGGGGGAGGTTCGGCAGGCCTTCCTCTACAGCGAGCACTATGTGCTGCGCCGTCGCATCGAAGTCATGGCCGGATCGTCCCGGTTCACAGTCTCCGACCGCCTCGTGAACGAGGCGAGCATGCCCGCTCCGCATATGCTCCTCTACCATCTCAACCTGGGATGGCCGTTGCTCGACGAGGGTTCCGAGTTTCTCGCCCCGGTCTCGGACACGGTATGGTCGAGCGTGTCGCGGGAAGCCCAGCCCGTCGGCTGCTGGCGTCAGGAGGGGCCGCAGCCGGGCGGCGGCCAGCAGGTGTCCGTTCATCGAGCCGTCCCGGACCACGCAGGTCTGGTGTCCGCCGCGCTCGTCAACCGACGGCTCGGGCTCGGCGTCAAGATCGCGTGGCCGAAGGCCCAGTTGCCCTGGCTCCAGGAGTGGCAGTGTCTTGCCGAGGGCACCTACGCGTTTGGCATCGAACCCGTCACCAACCGTTTCGGGACGCGGGCGGAACTCATGGAGCTTGGCGAGATCGCCTGGCTGCAGCCGGGTGAGGAGCGTTGCTACGATCTTGCTGTGGACGTGCTGAATGGCGATGCGGCGATCGGCGACTGCGAGGCTTCCATCCGTGCGCTGGCTCCGCTCCAGCCGGAAAGACCGCCGCGTTCCGGCGCGAGCCACCCCTGACGCCAGCCATGCCGGACAAGCGCGCCACACTCGCCGAACTGTTTCGCGGTCTGTTGAAGCGGCTGGGCTTCGACGGCTACGACCCGGCCAGGCACTACATGCGCGGCCCGGGTCCGAAGTCGCGAGCCGTGCAGCGACCGGACGAACAACAAGCAGTAGAGTCCCGACCAGTGCACGAGGACGGGCGGCCGGACGACCGGCGCCACTGACCCCCCCTCGCGACCGCCCGGCGCCCTTCAGGCGTCGCCGCCTGCTCCCGCGAGCCCGGCAAGGCTGGCCGGCCTTGCGATCCCTTGCGCAGTGCAGCGCTCGATGACGGCACGGACCGGCGGCGCACCGAAACCCGGTGAGCCGTCGATGCGGATCGCTCCGTCGACAAGATGCTGAGGACCGCCGCGGACCTCGTCGAAGAGAGGGCTCTCGCGGACTTGCCGCTCGAGGATCAGGAAGGCCGGGAGCGCTGCCGCGACGTGCACGCTGACCCTGTCGAGCACCGGCCCGACGGGGTTGTGCAGGCTGACGCCGACACCTGAGGCGTCGGCGAGTTCCAGCATGGCCATGCCGGAGCGGATCCCGATCCAGCGCAGGTCGGGCAGGATGGCATCGCAGGCGCCACGCGCCAGGAAATCCCGCGCTTCGGGAAGCGTCGCGAGTTGTTCGCCACCGGCGATCCTGATGCCGCGGTCGTTGGCGAAGCCGCGTAGCGCCCTCGCCGTTTCGGCGTCGAAAGCCTTCTCGTCGAGCGGTTCCTCGAACCAGAACAGTCCAGCCCGCTCCACCTCCCGCAGCACGGTGCGAGCCATCACCGGCGACAGGCGGGAGTGGCAGTCGACCAGGAGCGAGACGTGCGGACCGATCGCGTCGCGCACCGCGGCTATCCGCGCAATGCCCTGAGCCAGCAAGGTTCGGGCACTGGCTTCCGGCGTTCGCGACCAGTTCAACCCGTCGAAGGGAGCGATCTTGATGGCCCGATAGCCGTCCTCCGACACGACCTCACGCGCTCGGGTCGCGAAGCCGTCCGGCGACCGGTCGGCGATGCCGCGGTTGATGTTGGCATAGACGGGAACGGCCCGCCGCTCGGGACCGCCCAGAAGGGTCGCCAGCGGCACGTCCGCACGGCGCGCCAGTGCGTCGAGGAAAGCCTGCTCGACCGCCCGCATCACGGTCGTTCGGGCCAGCGAAGCGTGCGCCATGCGAAGCGCGGCGACGGCCTCGCCCGGTCCGGCAATGTCCCGGCCGGCCAGCAAGGTCCGGGCGTGGCCGATTTCAGCCAGCACGGCCTCCTCCGCGCCCGACAGGGTGGCCTCGCCCCAACCGGAAGGCCCTTCCGCGAAGGCGACTTCGACGATGATCCAGACCGACTTCGCCGAGACCGGGACAGTATAGCCGGTGACCGAGGCGACGGTGAGCGCTGCTGCGGCCATGGCGGTTCCAGGATCGTCTATGGGGAGGGAATCATGCGGCGAAGATAGGGATCGCCGCTGCGACGCTGCCAGTCTTCGAGGTTTGACGCCAGCTCCCGACGCAGGGGCTGGAGGTCCTCGCGCCAGACGAGGTTGACCATTTCACCCGGATCCTCATGCAGGTCGAAGAGCTGGTCGAGGAACGATCCGGGCGTCGGAACCGGGTAGCCCTCCGTCGCAGGCGCGTCGAACAGACGCCATGGGTAGTACCGGATGAGCTTGTAGCGATCGTTGCGGACCATCCTCTGGCTGGTCCTGTAGGCAGCACAGAACGTACTCCGGAGGGCCTGCCCTCTGCCCTGCAGGTGATGGCGCAGGCTCTGCCCGTCGGACGATGCCTCGACGGAGAGGCCCGCGATGTCGAGCACCGTTGCACGGGTATCGGCGTGCCAGACGAGGTGCGGCACACGGGTTCCTTCCGTGATGCCGGGACCAGCCATCATCAGCGGCACGTGCAGGCTGTGCTCGTAGAGGTTCTGCTTGCCCATCAGCCCGTTCTGGCCAAGCGCCAGTCCATGGTCGGCAGTGTAGACGACCACGGTGTTGTCCAGCAGTCCCATCTCGCCGGCCGCCGCGAGGATGGACCCGATGGCGGCGTCGAGATGCGCGATCATCCCGTAATAGTCGGCGAGGTGCCGGCGCAGGGCTTCGCGGGAACGCGGAAAGCTCTCCAGCGTCTCGTCCCTCACCAGGGCGTCCCCGGTGTCGAAGGGATGCGACGCGAGCACGTTGTCGCTGAGCGTGACGGCGTTCGGAGAAACTGCGAACGCGGGCGGCGGGGTCCGGGGGTCGTGCGGGGCGGTGAAAGCGACATAGAGGCAGAACGGCGCGTCGGTGCGACGCGACTGCAGGAAGCGGCGGGCCGAGTCGGCGAAGAGGTCGGTCGACAGGCCATGCTCGAACCGGACATCTTCCGGGCCGTAGGTGCCAGACGGGTCGAACGCGTTGAGCGGCACCTTGTCGTGGTCGCTCATGCCGCCGAAGAAGATCCTGTCGCCGGAGGAAAAGGACCGCGCGAAAGCGGCCCGGTCGTTGTGCCACTTGCCGATGGCATGGGTGGCGTAGCCGGCTTCGCGCAGGCGTTGCGGAAACGTCGCAAGATCGGCCGGAATGGTGAACGCGGGACACTCCGACTGGCCGGTGGTGTAGTCGTCCGCCGTCGGGTTGCACGAGGAGGCGAAGATGTTTCGCCCCGTCATCAGCGAGGCCCGGCTCGGCACGCAGACGGCAGGGTGCATGCTGCCCTGGCAATGCGCCTGGTCGAAGATGGCGCCCCGGCGTCCCAGCGCGTCCAGGTTGGGCGTGGCGACCTCGGCGCAGCCGTTGATCCCGATGGATTCGTAGCGGTGGTCGTCGGCGATCAGGAAGATGAAGTTGGGCCGCGTGGACATCGGACGTGGCTTTCGGGCGAAGGCGGGATTTGCCGCAGTAGCGCCGAATGACCGGCGCTGACGCGGCGATACCCTATCCTAGAAATGCAGGAGTGGGCTCTTGTAGGGGTCGATCGCGAGGCGGTCGGCCGGGATGCCGTCGCCCTTGGCCGGAATGAGCTGAAGGGGATCGGTTCCGGTGGCATCGACGATGGCGGGGCGCGTTCCCTCGATGTCCTCGATCCAGCGCAGCAGGCGATCCTTCATGTCGTCCGCCACGCCCCGGAACGTCGACATTCCCGCGAGATTGACGAGTTCGCACGGGTCATTGTCGAGGTCGTACAGACAGTCCTCGCGATAGCGGTCGGCACGAGGCTGGGCCTCGTCGTAGTCCGCCGTCACCGAATACTTCCAGCGCGGCGTGCGCAGCGCGCGGCCTGTCTGGGATTCGCTGATCTGGATGAACACCTCGTCGCGCCATGGTGCGCGGCCGTCGCGAATGACCGGCATGATCGAGCGGCCGGTCATCGAGCCCGGCACCGCGATCCCCGCCGCGTCGAGCAGGGTCGGGGCGACGTCCACTGTGCTGAACAGCCGGCGAACCTCGCCGCCCCCCATGAATCCGGGGCCGGTGATCATGGTCGGCACGCGCACCGAACTCTCGTGGCAGGAGCGCTTGTACTCGCCGTTGCGCGTCTTGAAGTGGCAACCGTGGTCGGAGGTGAACAGCACGATGGTGTCGTTGATCAGGTCGAGGCTGATCAGCGCGTCCATGAGACGGCCGAAGGCCTCGTCGAGGCGGCGGACCATGCCGTAGTAGCCGGGCAGGTGCTGCGGGCTCGTGCCCTTGAGCGCGACGAGGTCGGGCGGAACCCAGTGCCCCGCGTCCACCCCGCGCCCGATCGGCGGCGGGTAGTTGTCGAGATGGTTCTGGTGATGCGGTTCGAGGAACGACATGAACAGGAAGAACGGTTCCTGCTGGTGCCGGTCGCAGAACCGGATCGCCTCGTCCGTCAGCGCATCGACGCGATAGCCCGGGAGCTTCCGACGGCGTCCCTCCTCGTCGAAGAGGATCGCGTCATAGGCGTCGGAGCAGTATTCGAGAAGATTGGCGCCCAACCACGACTGATAGCCGCCGCGCTCGGGAGCCATGACGGGATCGCCGGATCCGAGGTGCCATTTGCCGATATAGCCGGTGTGGTAGCCGTTGCGGTTGAACGCCTTGGCCAGCGTCTCGGCGTCCTGCGACAAGGGGATGTGGTTCCGCCAGCAGCCCGTCTGCGTCGCGAACCGGCCCGTCTGCATGCACGACCGCGCCGGTCCGCACAGCGGCTGGACCGTGATCGAATTGAACAGGTGCGTGCCCTGGCGGGCATAGCGGTCGAAGTTGGGCGTCAGGCCCATCGGGTTGCCGTGGAGGCCGGTCGTGTCGAAGCGCTGCTGGTCCGTGAAGAACACGATGACGTTCGGCTTGCGCATGGATGGTCCTCCCTGGCGGCCTAGGTTAGGGAGAGCGAGCCATTGCGGGAAATGACTTTCAGTCGCTCTCTCCATAACGCCCCGGAATGTCGCTGCGGCCAACCCGTCATTCCGTCTGGCGATGGCGTGGCACACGCCTCTGCATTTGCCTTGGACGCGAACCCGATCGATAAAGCCGCGAACCCCGCCGCCCGATGGCCCCGCAGATGACGTGCTGCCCCAAGTCCCCGCCCTCCGACGCCTCGCCATCGGTCGTACCCGAGATCGTGGCCAACCCGTCTGCAGTCGGGGGCGTCGTGCGCTTCGAGGGGGGACCGAGCTTCATCGGCACGGACCGGCCGGCGCTCAAGGCGGACGGCGAGGGGCCGCGGCGACCGGTTCGGCTGAAGCCCTTCGGGATCGAGCGTCACGCCGTGACCAACGAGCGTTTCGCGCGCTTCGTCGAGGCCACGGGGTTCGTCACGGAAGCGGAGCAGTTCGGCTGGAGCTTCGTGTTCCAGACGTTCCTCGACGAGCGTCTGAGCGCTCCCGCCCCCATCGATACGCCGTGGTGGCGCAAGATCGACGGCGCCTGCTGGCGCAGCCCGGAAGGGTTCGACTCCACGATCGAGGGTCGTGAGAACCACCCGGCCGTCCACGTCTCGTGGAACGATGCCCGCGCATTCGCACAATGGTGTGGCGGACGCCTCCCGAGCGAGGCCGAGTGGGAGCACGCCGCCCGCGGCGGCGCCGGTGACCGTCGGTTTCCGTGGGGAGACGAGGAACCGGACGACCGGAGGACGCTCTGCAACATCTGGCAGGGCCGATTCCCCGACCTCAACACCGTCGCGGATGGCTACGCCGGAACGGCTCCCGTCGATGCCTTCGCTCCCAATCCGGTGGGCCTCTTCAACATGGCCGGCAATGTGTGGGAGTGGTGCCAGGATCCGTTCCGCACCCGCTCCCTGACGCGGGCGGGAAAGGAGCGGGACAGGCAGGCCGCCGCCGAGACGGAGCGCGTCATGAAGGGCGGCTCCTATCTCTGTCACATCAGCTATTGCTATCGCTACCGCATCGCTGCGCGGCTCGGGCGACATCCCAACACGTCCACCGGGCACGTCGGCTTCCGCGTCGCGTACGACTGAGGCTAGTCCGCCAGTCGCTGTTGCGTCTCGGGATCGAACACATGGACATCCTGCGGCAGCACGGAAAGCCGCACGGTACTGCCGCGCACCGGGCTCGCGTCTCGTGGCAGGCGCACGCAGACGAGGCCCTGTTCGCCCTCCATGTAGGCGAAGGTTTCCGGTCCCAGGTGCTCGACCAGGACGACCTGTGTCGAAATCGGTCCGTCGGCGGTGATCGACAGGTGCTCGGGGCGGATGCCCGCCACGACGCTCTGGCCGGAGGTCGCCCGGCAACCGGAGGGAAGCGGCAGCACGGCGCCGGTGGCCGTGCGCAGGCTTCGGTCCGCGTCCACCGTCCCGCGATAGAAGTTCATCGACGGCGAGCCGATGAACTCGGCCACGAACAGCGTGCTGGGCCGGTCGTAGAGTTCGAGCGGCGAGCCGACCTGCTCGACATTGCCCTTGTTCATGACCACGATCCTGTCGGCCATGGTCATCGCCTCGACCTGGTCGTGCGTCACGTAGATCGAGGTGGCGCCGATCTCGAGGTGCAGCTTGCGGATCTCCGCGCGCATCTGCACGCGCAGCTTGGCGTCGAGGTTCGACAGGGGCTCGTCGAAGAGAAAGAGCTGCGGTCGGCGGACGATGGCGCGTCCCATCGCCACCCGCTGTCGCTGGCCGCCCGACAATTGTCGCGGGAACCGCTCCAGCAGGGCGTCGAGCCCCAGCACGCCGGCCGCCGTCTTCACCGAGGTCTCGATTTCGGGCTTCGGGCGATTCCTCAACCGCATGTTGAAGTCTAGGTTTCGTTCAACCTTCATGTGCGGGTAGAGCGCGTAGGACTGGAACACCATGGCGATGTCGCGTTCGCGCGGTTCCAGGTCGTTGACGCGTTGGCCTCCGATCATGATGTCGCCGCGCGAGGCGTCCTCCAGCCCGGCGATGATCCGCAGCAAGGTCGACTTGCCGCAGCCCGACGGGCCGACCAGCACGATGAACTCTCCCTTGTCGATGGAGAGCGTCACGTCGTTCATCACCGAGAGGGACCCGAAGGACTTGGCGACGTTGCGGATGTCGACGGCTGCCATGGCGCTCCGACCT
>CAZJCW010000064.1:0-17469 GCA_964544365.1 uncultured Alsobacter sp. | reverse complement strand
CGGGCATCACCAGCATGTACATCGCGCTGACGCTGAGCGGCTGGAGCATCTATGCCCGCATCGTGCGGGCGGAGGTGCTCGTCGCGCGCAAGAGCGAGTACGTGCTCGCGGCGCGGGCGCTGGGCTACAACGACGCCCGCATCCTGCTGCGTCACATCCTGCCAAACGTCATCACGCCGACCGTCATCTTCGCGATGACCAGCATCGTGCTGGTGATCCTGTCGACCGTGACGCTGAGCTTCCTGGGCCTCGGCGTTCCGCCGCCCACGCCGACCTGGGGCACGATGATCGCCGAGGGAAAGAGCTTCATCTTCACGGCCTGGTGGATGGTGACGCTGCCCGGCCTCGCGATCGTCGTGGTGGGCCTGGCGCTCAGCCTCCTGGGCGACGGCGTTGCCGACCTCCTGCGCGGCGAGGGCGGCCGATGAGCGCCCTCCTCGACGTGCGCGGGCTGACGACCCGCATCCCGACACGCCACGGGATCCTCACCGTCGTCAACGACGTGGGTTTCACGCTGAACGAGGGGGAGTGCTTCGGCCTCGTCGGCGAGAGCGGGTCGGGCAAGAGCATGGTGTGCCGCTCGATCCTGCGACTCCCGCCGACCTCGGCGGCGCTGACCGGCGGCCAGATCCTGTTCGATGGCGTCGATCTCGTCACGCTGTCCGAGCGCGATCTCAATGCCCTGCGCGGGCGCCAGATCGCGATGATCGTGCAAGACGCCATCGCCGCGCTGAATCCCGTGCTGCCGGTCGGCCGGCAGATCGCCGAGGCCATGCTGGAGCACCGCATCGCCTCGTCGCGGGCGGACGCACGGGACCGGGTGATCGCGCTGATGCGCAAGGTCGGGATCCCCTCGCCCGAATCCCGGATCGACAACTACCCCTACGAGTTCAGCGGCGGCATGTGCCAGCGCGTGGTGATCGCGGCGGCCCTCGCCTGCAATCCGCGCGTGATCCTCGCCGACGAGCCGACGACGGCCCTGGATGTGACGATCCAGGACCAGATCCTGAAGCTTCTGCTGGAACTGCAGAGGGATCTGCGGCTTTCCGTGCTGCTCGTGACGCACGACATGGGCGTCGTGGCCCAGAACTGCCAACGGGTCGGCGTCATGTATTCGGGTCATATCGTCGAACTCGGCGCGACGACGGACATCTTCAGCCAGCCGCGTCATCCCTATACGGCGGGGCTCCTGAGCTGCGTTCCCAGCATCGACGTGGAGGACGGCGACCGGCGCCTGCGGCCGATCGCCGGCAGTCCGCCCGACCTGGCCGACCCACCGCCGGGCTGCCGCTTCCACCCGCGCTGCCCCATGGCGGATGCCCGGTGCCGCACGGGAACATTCCCGCTGCGCGAGGTTGCGCCGGACCACTACTCGGCCTGCATCCATCATGAGGCCCTGGCGCGTGCGGGCGGCGTTCTCCCGGCCGCGTCGGCCGGCGAAACGGCGGGCTTGCCCGCAGGAGGCGCCTCGTGACGCTCCACGCACCCGTCGAAGCCGCGCCCCTCATCGACATCCGCGACCTGAGCATGTCGTATGCCACGCGGAAGGGGCTCATGAGCCACCTGACGCGGCGGGAGGCCCCCCGGGTGGTCGCGCTGGACAGTGTCTCGTTGCAGATCCAGCGGGGGGAGATCTTCAGCCTCGTCGGGGAATCGGGTTCCGGCAAGACCACGATGGGCCGCGCCCTGCTGCGGCTCGTCGAGCCGACCGGCGGCGAGGTGTACTTTCGCGGCGAGAACCTGCTGCAGTTCTCCCGCTCGCGGATGATGAAGGCCCGCCGCGACCTGCAGATGATCTTCCAGAACCCCTACTCCTCGCTCAACCCGAGGATGACGGTGCGCCAGACCCTGGCCGAGGCCCTGTCCGTGCACGGCGTCTGCGCGCGGTCCGAGATCGACGGCAGGGTCATGGCCCTGCTGGACCTCGTCGGGCTCGGCAAGACGCACGCGGACCGGTATCCGCGCGACTTCAGCGGCGGCCAGCGCCAGCGCATCGGCATCGCACGGGCGCTGTCGGTCGAACCCGCCTTCATCGTGGCGGACGAACCGGTGTCGGCGGTGGACGTGTCGGTGCAGGCGCAGATCATGAACCTGTTGCTCGACCTGCGCGACCGGCTGGATCTCACGCTGTTCTTCATCGCCCACGACCTCAGCGTGGTTCAGTATCTCAGCACGCGCGTCGGCGTGATGTATCTCGGGCGGCTCGTCGAGGTCGCGCCGCGCCGCGAGATCTTCACCCGGCCGAGCCATCCCTACACGCAGGGGCTTCTGCGCGCCGCGCCGAGGCCGGATCCGCGCCGCCGCTCGGCCGCCGTCGCCATCCTCGGGGAGCCGCCCTCGCCGATGGCCCCGCCGCCCGGCTGTCATTTCCACCCGCGCTGTCCGATGGCCACGGACATCTGCCGCACCGCGCGTCCGGTGCTGACGAGCATCCAGTCCGGCCACCTCGTCGCCTGCCACCATCACGAAAGCGCCGCCGCGCGCTGGACCGGAGCCGGTCCCCAACCCTGAACGGAGGAAACGCCATGGCCTACGATCCCTATTACCAGCTCGTGCCCGAGCCCAAGGAGCCGCCGTTCGACCCCGACCGCACGGCGCTCATCATCATCGACCTGCACAACGGGTGCGGTCATCCGGACGGGCTGATGGGCCGGCTCGCCAAGGAGCAGGGCAAGCCCTGGCTGCTGAAGGAGCGCTTCGACTTCACGCAGGAGATCCTGCCCAATGTCCGTCGGCTGCAGGACGCCTGCAGGGCCGCCGGGATCGAGCTCATCCACGTCCGGGTCAAGTATCTGACCAAGGACCACCGCGACGGGCAGCGTTCGCTGGCACGGGAGGTGAAGGCGCGGACGACGATCCCCTTCGACCTCGAGTTCATGGACATGGTGGCGCCGCAGGGCGACGAGATCATCATCGACAAGACGAGCGCGGGAACCTTCAACTCGACTGCGCTCGACCAGATCCTGCGGAACATGGGTCGCGACCGGCTGCTGTTCACCGGCATGGTCACGGAAGGCTGCGTGGAGATGACGGCGCGGACGGCCGCGGACCGGGGCTACTACACGACGCTCGTCAGCGACGGATGCTGCTCATCGACCCACCTCGCCCACTACGATGCGCTGCAACGGATGACGGACGGCGGCCTGATCAAGGCGAAGACCGTGGACGAACTGGTGAAGATCATCGAGGCATCGCGCCCTGCCAGGGCAGACGCCGCGGCAGCCTGAAGTCGACGGTCTGCGGACGCGGCCGCGCAGGCGGCGGCGCCCTGCTACCGGGCCGGGCCGCGGGGCTTCTTCCTCTTGTCGAGAAGGCCGCGCTTCTTGAGGGCGGCCTTGACGTCGGCGAGGGTCGCGTCAGGCTTCTCGCGCACGAGATTGAGGATTGCCGCGGCCTGCGCCTCCGTCCACTCCGGCGGAATCACCGCGCCGGGGGAGCGCCCCTGCTTTCCGCCCGGTGGTGGAGACTTCGACATGACAACCTGCCCCTTTGCGTCGGGCAGGACCATAAAATTTGACGAGAAGGCAACGCAATGCGCGCATTTACAATTGATTAAGCAGAAACCTTAATGCAGCCAGCGCGTGCATGCGACGATCGCTTCAACTTTCGCGGCTTAGCCCTTGGCGCAGCTTCGCCTAGACGCTGGCGAAGCGATGCAGGTCGTCGACGAGCCGCCGGGCGAGCTGCTGGGCTGGCGGCGACAGGACGCGCGTCGACGGCACGAGCAGGCCGATCCGAAGGCGGTTGATGCCTGGCGACACGAAGGGGCGCCAGGTCAGCTCGCCGGTCTCGATGTCGTGCAGGAACCCGAGGCGTGTGAAGAAGGCGATGCCCATGTTGAGCATGACGCACAGCTTCAGCATCTGGATCGAGTTCGACTCGACGCGGGGCCGGATCGAGGCGCGGAATGCGGCGAACTCGGGATCCGCGTCGGCGGCGCGCGGCAGCGGGCCCGGCTGGGTGAAGATCGGATAGCGGGCCACGTCGTCGAAACTGAGTGCGAGGCGCGTCGCCAGCGGATGGTCCGGGCGCATGATGACCCCGATCGGCGCCGGAACCTCGACGAGGAAACGCGCCGCGGACAGGCCCTGCGGCGGCACGAAGGTGAAGGCGAAATCGGCGTCGCCCTCGGCCACGAGGCGGGGAATGTCCGCCGGCTGGTGCGCCGTGACGGTGTAGTTCACCGCTGGAAAGTCGATCCGGAAGCGATCCAGCGCGCGGGGCAGGAAGTCCACGAGAAGCGAATCGAGCGCCGCGATGGAGACATGCCCCGAGCGCGCCTCCTTCAGGTCGTCGATCTCCGAGCGGACGCGATCATACTCGTGCAGGGTGTCGTTGACGTGGCGGAGCAGCAGTTCTCCAGCCACCGTCAGACGCATGCCGCCGGGCAGCCGGTCGAAGAGCGGCGTGCCGAACTCATCCTCGAGCTTCAGGATCTGTCGGTTGAGCGCGCTTGCCGCCACGTTGAGCACGCCGGCGGCGCGGCGGATCGAGCCGGAGCGCGCGACCTCGCGGAAATAGGCGAGCGCGACGGCGTGCACCGCCTCAGTCCTGCGTTCCCGCCGCTGCGCGGGCCGGCCACGCGGCCACGACGGGGTGGTCCTTGGTGGTGGTATGGCGCTTGTCGGCGCCGCCGGGACGGCCCCAGCCCGTCACACCGTCTTCGAAGAACTCCCGGTTGACCGCCAGCCAGGGCTCGAGGTCCGCCGGAAGCCTGTCGTCGGCATGGATCGCGGCGACGGGGCACACGGTCTCGCACAGGCCGCAGTCGATGCACTCGTCGGGCTGGATGTAGAGCGTTCGACCGCCTTCGTAGATGCAGTCGACGGGGCAGGCCTGAAGGCAGGCCTTGTCCTTCACGTCGATGCAGGCGTCCACGATGACGTAAGGCACGCCCTCACCTCCCCTGCCACACGGGCTTGCGCTTCTCGACGAAGGCGCGCACCCCCTCCTGAGAGTCCTCGGACCGCAGCGCCTCGACCAGTGCCGGCAGGCGCTGGGCCTGCGCCTCGGCGGCGGTCAGGTGGGCGGTGCGGCGGACCACCTGCTTGATGGCCCGGACCGACAGCGGCGCGCAAGCCAGGATGTCGGCCAGCCAGCGATCCACGGCCGCATCGAGTTCGGCCCGTGGAACCACCTCGTTGACGAGGCCCATGCGGAACGCTTCGGCCGCCGGCACACGCCGGCCTGTCAGAAGGATGCCCATGGCTTGCCGGAACGGCACCTGACGCTGGAGCAGCGTCATTCCGCCATCCAGCGGCAGGCGTCCCACCCGCGCCTCCGGCAGGGCGAATCCCGCCTCTTCGGCGGCTACGACGATGTCGCAGCCGAGCACCATCTCGAAGCCGCCGCCCATGGCATGGCCGTTGACCCGGGCGATGACCGGAACGTCGAGCGTCTCGCGCAGGGCGATGCCGCCGAAACCGCCGGGACGCGGCGTGGCCCAGTAGTCCAGCCCCGAGGCACCGCTGCCGCCCTTCATGTCGGCGCCGGCGCAGAAGGCGCGGTCGCCCGCGCCGGTGAGCACCACGGCGCGGACCGAGCGGTCCGCCTCGATCGCGGTCCAGATGTCCTGCAAGGCGCGCTCGGTGGGGACATCGACCGCGTTCAGCACCTCCGGACGATCGATCGTCACCCTCGCGACATGTCCGGAGACCTCGAAGCGAACGGGCATCAGGCGACCTTCCCGACAGGCGCCATGCCGATCTCGGCGAGGACCTCGGCCGTGTGCTGCCCCAGTTCGGCGGGCGGAATGCGGATCGTCACCGGAGCATCCTCGAGATGAACCGGAGAACCGACGACGCGGACGGTCTCGATGCTGTTGGTGGTTTCGAGAATCATGCCGTTGATCCGGGTCTGCTCGTCCGCCAGCGCCTCGGTCAGCGTGCGCACGGGGGCGCAGAGCAGGTCCTGCTCCTCGAGCCGGGCGAGCCAGTGGGCGGTGGTCCCGGTCGCGAAGCGCTCGCGGAAGATGGCGTGCAGGGCCTTCTTGTTGGCGACCTGCGAGGCGTGGTCGGCGAATCGCGGGTCTTCGTGCAGGCCGGGCAGGTCGAGCGCCGTGCCGATGTCCTTCAACGGGTGCGCCTTGAAGGCGCCGACCATCACGAGCGCACCGTCGGTTGTCTGGAAGACCCCGGTGAGCGGCATCGCGCCCCAGTTCACCTCCCGGCCGCGCATCATGGCGGAGGCCGCCTCCTGCGTCTGCGCGGCGAGCATCGAGTCGTAGAGCGAGACGCTGACGCGCTGGCCGCGGCCGGTCTTCTGCCGCTGCAGGATGGCGAGCAGCACGGCCTGCACGAGGTGCATGCCGGCGGAGTAGTCGGCGAAGGTGGTGGAATAGATGGACAGCGGCAGGTCGTCGTTGGACCGGCGCGCCATGACGCCGGACAGCGCCTGGGCCAGCACGTCCTGACCACCCTTGTGGGCATAGGGGCCGACGAGCCCATAGCCGGTGCCGACGGCATAGATGAGCCTTGCGTTGCGCTCGCGCAGCACCTCCCAGCCGAAGCCCATGCGTTCCATCACGCCGGCGCGGAAATTGTTGACCACCACGTCGGCCTCGTCGAGCAGGCGAAGCACCGCCTCGCGATCCTCCGTCCGGCGCAAATCAAGGACGATGGAGCGCTTGTTGCGGTTGAGGGAGCAGTAGACGGGGCCGGTCAGGCCGGCCGGGTCGTTGGGAAACGACGTGCGCGACAAGTCGCCCGACGGCGGCCGCTCGACCTTGATGACGTCGGCGCCGAAGTCGGCCAGCACCTGCGTGGCCACGGGACCCATCATCACCTGGGTGAAATCGACGATCTTGATGCCGGCAAGGGGCAGTTCAGCAGGCGCGCTCACGCGGCGTTCTCCATGATCCTGGCATTGGCGGACGGCCTGTCGCCGGGGTCACCCCCCTGGGCGCGGACACGGGCACAGATGGCGGCGGGGTCGACGCGGCGGGGCGAGATCCCGCCGGACACGGCCAGCGCGGCGGCGACGCCGGCCGACTGGCCCATCGACATGCAGGGCGGGATTTCGCGGGACATCTTCTGCGCGCCCTCGGTCGCCGAGTAGTGGCGGCCCGCGACGATCAGGCCGTCGACCTCCTTCGGCAGCATGGACCGGTAGGGCGTGTAGTAGTCGCGGCCCCGGGCGACCGTATCGGCGAACCACACCCGGTCCATGACGTCCTCCTTGGTGACGACGTACTCGCCTTCGAGCAGGCGGGTGGTGCGGACGCCGACCTGGGGCGCGACGTCGACCACCACGGCCTTCTCGAAGCCGGGCATGTGCTCGCGGACATAGTCGACCAGGGCGTAGATGCGCTTGCGGCCCTCGAAATCGGCCCGCGTGAGGTCCTCGACGGTCAGCGCGTCGAAACCCGTCATGTGCGGGCAGTTGCACCAGACGATGCCGGGCAGCGGCGTCTTCAGCCACCAGAAATCCCACGAGCCGCCCATGACGCGCTTGGCCGCCCGGTCGACCTTCGCGTAGGTCTCCGGATCCTCCTCGCGGAAGCGTTCAGCCGCCTCCGTGTCGACGCCGCCGAGGCGGAACACGGTGGTGACGATGTACTTTCCTTCGTTGAACGCCGCGCCGGCGGCGGCGGCCACGTCGAGATCGCCCGTCGTGTCGATGACGACGTCTCCCATGATCGCCTCGCGGCCTGCCTTGGTCTCGCAGACGATGCCGCGGATGCGACCGTCGCGGACG
The DNA here is from genome assembly GCA_964544365.1 of uncultured Alsobacter sp. Classification (GTDB taxonomy): domain Bacteria; phylum Pseudomonadota; class Alphaproteobacteria; order Rhizobiales; family Beijerinckiaceae; genus Alsobacter. Next base: position 9,774 of record CAZJCW010000064.1, on the reverse strand, counting down.
ATGGCCTTCGAGAACCACGAATGCAGCCGCAGGTTCACCCCGGTCTCGGCGATCATCTCGTTGGAGATGCGCTTCCAGCCGTCCGGATCGAAGGCAGCGGCCATGACGATGGGTTGCGGCTTGGTTTGCGCCCGGAAGTCGAAGGCACCCCAGCGGGCCCACTTCCGGTAGACGTCCCAGCCCTGCCGCCGATCCTCCGGCGGGGGAAAGACGGCGGCGCCGACCTTCGCCATGCGCTCGATCATCTCCATGCAGACGCCCTGCACGGTGACCTCGTCGCCGTTGTGCATGTCGTCGAGCACCAGCACCATGCCGCCGGAAGCCAGGCCGCCGAGGTAGGGATAGCGTTCGACGAGGGTTACCGAGGCGCCCTCGCGGCGGGCCGCGAGCGCGGCGGCGAAACCGGCCGGGCCACCACCCACCACCACGACGTCGCTGCGGGCGACGATGCGGGCGCTGCCGGGGCCTTCCTCGAAGCGGTCGATGGCGGTCATCCGTCCCCTCCCTGTCGGGTCGGTCTTGTCGGGTTCAGTGGGAAACCGGCGCCTGCCAGCGCACCACGAGCCGCTCGATCAGCGTGATGACCAGGAAGAAGGCCATCGAGAAGCACGAGCCGACGATCACGGTGGCGTAGAGCAGGGCCGAATCGAATGCGTAGGTCGCCTGGATGATCAGCGCGCCGATTCCGGTGGTGGAGCCGATCCACTCGCCGACGATGGCGCCGATGACGGCGGTGGAGGCGGCGATCTTGAGCGCGGAGAACAGGTAGGGCAGCGAGTTGTAGAGCCGCAGCTTGAAGAAGACCTCCGTCTTGGAGGCCGAGAGGACGCGCATCAGCTCCATGGCCTGCGGGTTCACCGATTCGAGGCCCCGCACCATGTTCACCAGCGTCGGAAAGAAGCAGATCAGCGCGGCGATGGCGATCTTCGGCTCCATCCCGTTGCCGAGCAGCAGCACCAGGATCGGCGCCTTCGCGACGACGGGAATGGTGTTGATGATCACGACCAGCGGGAAGAACGCCTCCTCCAGCACCTTCTTGTGGACGAAGGCGGTGGCGATGACGATGGCCGCGACGTTGCCGAGCATGAACCCCGACACCGCCTCGATGGCCGTGGGCAGGAGGTTCGTCATCAGCAGGCCGAACTTGGCGTAGAGCGTCCACGCGACCAGCGTCGGCGACGGCGCGATGAAGGGCGGGACCTTGAAGATGTAGACGAGCGCCGCCCAGAGACCGAGGGCGCACAGGATTCCGGCGGCCGGCAGCAGCCGGCGGCGCCACATGTCGCGGCGCTTGCGGCGGAGGAACTCGGCCTCGGCGGCGGAGACGTCCGGCGGCAGGAGGCCGGCATCGGCGGTGGCGGTCACGATCCCCTCCCCAGCGATTCGCGCAGGCGGGCGGCAACGCGGACGAAGGCCTCCGTGTCGCGGATCTTCAGGTCTCGGTCGCGCGGCAGGTCGACCTGAACGAGGTCGGACACGCGGCCCGGGTTTGCGGCGAGCACGAGCACCTGCTCGCCCAGATACAGCGCCTCGTAGACGGAATGGGTGACGAACAGGATCGTCGTCCCCGTCTCCTGCCAGATGCGCCGCAACTCCTCGTTGAGGCGATCGCGCGTGATCTCGTCCAGCGCGCCGAAGGGCTCGTCCATCAGCAGAAGCCGCGGCCCCCCGAGCAGGGCTCGGGCGATCGACACGCGCTGGCGCATGCCGCCGGACAGCTCGTGCGGGAAACTTCCTTCCCATCCGGCGAGGCCGACCAAGGCCATCAGCTCACGCGGCGTCGGCGCACCCTTCGGCAGGGCCTTCACGCCCCCCACCTCGAGCGGCAGCTCGACATTCTGCAACGCGGTGCGCCAGGGCAGCAGCGCGGCATCCTGGAACACGAAGCCGAGCGAACGCTTGAGCCGCGCCTCCCGGGGCGACATGCCGAGCACCGCCACATCGCCGGACGACGGCTCGACGAGATCGGCGACGACGCGCAGCAAGGTCGACTTTCCGCAGCCGGACGGCCCCAGAAGGCTCAGGAACCCGCCCTTCTCCACAGAGAACGAGACATTTTCCAGCGCCGTGACGGTCCGCCTGTCGCTGACGAAGCGGACCGACACGTTGCGGCAGACGACCGCGCCGCCGGCCTGCGACGCGGCCCCGGGCCGCGCCGTTTCGGCAACCGTGCCGTGCAAGGCGCCCGACATCGGATCAGCCGATCTTCGGCCGGCCCTGGGTCGTCTGCTTGAGGATGTCGAGCGTCATGACCTCCTCCAGCTTCGGCGTGCGCTTCGAGAACTGGCCGAGCTTGGCGTAGAGGTCGATCTGGTCCTGCCAGACGGCCGGGTCCATCGTGCCCCACCCCTCGGCGGCGGTCTTCGACGAGAAGGCGTATTTCAGCATGACGTCGAGCGCCTCGCGCTCGTCCGCGGCGACGAGGTTGGGGAATTCCTTGACCAGGAATTCGACCGCCTTGTCGCGGTTGGCGTGGGCATAGGCCCAGCCCTTGCCGGTGGCGTTGAGGAACTTGGCCAGGACGTCGGCCTTGGTCTTCAGCGTCGTCGCCGTGGCGTAGTAGGGCAGCGCGTAGAGCTTCACGCCGGTGTCCCACAGGCGCATGTCGACCCGATCGGGGCCCAGCACCTTGAGCGCCGTCGTGTTGGTGAGCCAGCCGGTGACGACGTCGACCTGCCCCGTCAGCAGCGGGGCCATGTCGGCGCCGATGGTGACGATGGTCACGTCCTTCTCGGGGATGTTGTTCTTGGCGAGCAGGGCACGCAGCAGGATGACGCCCGTGGCCTGGATGCCGACCTTCTTGCCGACGAGGTCCTTGGGCTCGCGCACCGCGTTCTTCTTCAAGGAGAAGAAGGTGTAGGGATGCTCCTGCGCGCCGGTGGCGAAGCAGACGACCGGGATGTCCTGCGACGCGGCCAGCATCAGCGAGGGGCTGGACGAGACCTGCCCGACCTCGAAGCGCCCCGCCGCCACGACGGCCACGCCGTCGATGCTCGGGCCGCCCGCCTGGAACTTCAGCTCGATGCCCTCGGCGTCGTAGTAGCCCATCGCCTTGGCGCAGACCTCGCCGATCTGGTTGCCCGACAGCAGCCAGCCGAGTTGCAGGTTCACCACCGGCTTGCCCTGCCCGAAGGCCGAGACGCTGACGAACGGCGCCGTCGCCGCCGCACCTGCCGTTGCTTTCAAGAATGTCCGACGATCCATGACGCACCCCTCCTGCGCTGATCCAACGGCGAGGCCGACTGCCTCCGAGCCTGAGGGAAGTGAAGCACCGGGAGGCGCTGCCGGAAAGCAGAGAAATTCGGCAATAGCGTTCTATTTCTTCGAACGCGCCGCGAAACATGGCGGAATGCGCCGGGCGTGGCGCAAGAAGCGGCAACGCCGTTCCCCGGGGGCACGTCCCGGGCCCCAGGCGGACGCGGAAGGGCGAACCGGAATGCCGCGCCGGATTCGCCGGCGCGGCGCCCGTCGGCCCGGGGCCATCGCCCCGCCGCCCCCCTGGTGCTCGACTCGAACGCGAGGCGTCAGCCGTTCAGCAGGGACCAGACCTTGAGCGGCGTGGCGGGCATGTCGATGGTGCGGATCCCCTTCGCCGACAGGGCATCGACGATGGCGTTCATAACCGATGGCAGCGCCCCGGCGCAGCCTGCCTCGCCGCACCCCTTTGCGCCCAGCGGGTTCGTCTTGGCCGGCACGCCGCTGTCATGGAACGCGAAGAACGGGACGTCGCCGGCGCGCGGCATGGCGTAGTCCATGAAGGATCCGGTGACGAGCTGGCCCTGCTCGTCGAACACCGTCCCCTCCATGATCGCCTGGCCGATCCCCTGCACGACGCCGCCGTGCAGCTGGCCTTCCACGAGCATCGGATTCACCAGCGTCCCGAAGTCGTTGACCGTGGTGTAGCGGTCGACGGTCACGACGCCGGTGTCGGGGTCGATCTCCACCTCTGCGACGTGGCAGCCGTTGGGATACGCCGACGGCGCGTTCTTGAAGACGTGGTCGACATCGAGCGTGGTCGGTACGCCCGGCGGCAGGGCCAGGCCCCGGCGGAGCTTGGCCGACAGCTCCATGATGTCGATGGAGCGGTCGGTTCCGGCGATGGAGAAGCGCCCGCGCGCGAACTCGATGTCGGCGACCGAGGCCTCCAGCACGTGCGCAGCGATGGCCTTGCCCTTCTCGATCACCAGCTGGCTCGCCTCGACGATGGCCGCGCCGCTCGCCATGATCGACTTCGAGCCGCCCGTGCCGCCGCCGGCGATGAGGCGGTCGCTGTCGCCCTGGACGAGCTTCACCTTGTCGAACGGCACGCCGAGATGCGTGTGAAGCACCTGCGCGAAGGCGCTCCAGTGCCCCTGTCCGTAGTCCAGGGTGCCGGTGACGATCGTGACGGAGCCGTCTTCCTCGAAGTGAATGCCACCCATTTCATTGGTGGGCGGAGCGGTGACTTCGAGATAGCAGCCCATCCCGAGCCCGCGCAGCTTGCCTCGCTTCGCGCTGTCCTTGCGACGTGCCTTGAAGCCGGCCCAGTCGGCGACGTCCAGCGCCTTGTCCAGAAGGGCCGGGAAGTTGCCGGTGTCGTAGGTCGTTCCGGCCGGCGTCGCATAGGGAAGCTGGCCGGGGTCGATCAGGTTGCGGCGGCGCAGCGCGATCCGGTCGATGCCCATCTCGGCGGCGGCCGTGTCGATGAGGCGTTCCATGTAGTAGTTGCCCTCCGGCCGGCCGGCGCCGCGATAGGCGCCGATCGGCACGGTGTTGGTGACGGCGCAGCGCGTGTTCACCTCCACCAGCGGGGTCCGGTACATGCCGATCGAGTTCTTGGCGATGTTGAGGGTCGTCATCATCGGCCCGACATGGGTCATGTAGCCGCCGAGGTTGCCGTGGCCGGTGAACCGGGTCGCGAGGAAGCGGCCCTTGCGGTCGAGCGCGAGTTCGGCCTTCACGGTCATGTCCCGGCCATGGTGGTCCGACACGAAGCTCTCGGAGCGGGCATCGGTCCACTTCACGGGCTTGTTGAGGGCCCGGGCGGCGTGCAGCAGGCCGACATATTCGGGAAACACGGCACCCTTCATGCCGAAGGAGCCGCCGACATGGCCGGTCAGGAGCCGCACCTGCTCGGGCTTCACGCCCATCACCTCGGCGATGTTGTTGCGCTTGCCGAACACGCCCTGGCTGGGAGCGTGGAGGGTGAAGCGCTTCGACTTGCGATCCCATTCGGCCACCGCCCCGCGCGGCTCGAGCGGGTTGATGACGACGCGGTTGTTCACCAGTTCGAGCGTCGTGACGTGGTCGGCCTTTGCGAAGGCCGCGGCGACCTTCTCGGCATCGCCGAAATGGTAGTCGAGCACGAGGTTTCCGGGCACGTCGTCATAGAGCTGCGGCGCGCCGGGCTGCAGCGCGGCCTCGACGGTGGTGACGGCCGGCAGGACCTCGATGTCCAGCGCCACCGCCTCGGCCGCATCGCGCGCCTGCACGGCGGTCTTCGCCACGACCACCGCCAGCGGGTCGCCGACGAAGCGCACCTTGTCGATGGCGAAGGCCGGGCGCGGCGGCTTGCGCATGGCCGAACCGTCGCGGTTCGCGAAGTTCATCATGCACTTGAGCGGGCCGTAGCCTGCGGCGACGAGGTCGGCACCGGTATAGACGGCGACGACTCCCTTCATCGCCAGCGCAGCCTGCGGGTCGATGCCGCGGATGACGCCGTGGGCGTACGGGCTTCGCACGAAGGCGGCGTAGAGCTGCCCCTCGACATTGACGTCGTCGGTGTAGCGGCCTTCGCCTCGCACGAGGATGGGATCCTCGTTTCGCGGCACTGGCTGGCCAACGCCGAACTGCAGGAAGGCGAGATCGTCGGGAGAGGTCCGCACGTTCATGTCACGTCACCACGCTGTCTGGGGCGGTCGATGCCGCCTTTGTCTGGACAAGTGTAGCGCGCGTTAGCCCCCGGACGAGTGACGAGGGGTCACACCTCATGTGCATTTCGCACATGCGGCATCGGCGAAGGCGGTCGCCCGGGTACCCCCGGGGCCGTTCTCACCATCTCAGGGCGGCGGTATGGACGGGCGCGTCCCACAGCGCGCGCGTGGCATCGTCGAGGACCGTCACCGTGATCGAGCACCCCGCCATTTCGAGCGACGTGACCAGCGAACCCGTGAGGTGGCGCGCCACGGAGACGCCGCGGCCCGAAAGGATCTTCCGGGCGGCGTTGACCATCAGGTAGAGCTCCATCGACGGCGTTCCGCCAAAGCCGTTGACGAGGAGCAGGCACTCCGCCCCGGGCTTCGGCTGCAGGTCGCCCAGGATTGCGCCCAGCATTTCCTCCGCGATGGCGTCCGCAGGGGCGAGCTTGACGCGACGGCGGCCAGGTTCGCCGTGGATCCCGACGCCCATCTCCATCTCGTCCTCGGCCAGGCTGAAGGTGGGGTTCCCGGCGGCAGGCACGGTGCAGGAGGTCAGCGCGACACCCATCGAACGGGTCCGGGCGTTGACGTCCCGGCCCAGCGCCTGGAGGTCGGCGAGTGCCCTGCCCTGCTCGGCCGCCGCGCCGACGACCTTTTCGACGACCAGCGTGCCCGCGACACCGCGCCGGCCGGTCGACCACGTCGACTTCTCAACCGCGACATCGTCGTCCGTCACGACCGTCAGGACCTCCCGGCCGGCCATTTCGGCCGCCATCTCGAAGTTCATGACGTCGCCTTCGTAGTTCTTGACGATGAACAGCGCGCCCGCGCCGGTATCGACCGCCTCCACCGCCGCGATCATCTGGTCCGGGGTCGGCGACGTGAACACCTGCCCGGGGCAGGCGGCGTCGAGCATCCCCATGCCGACGAACCCGGCATGCAGCGGCTCGTGCCCCGAGCCGCCGCCAGACACCAGCGCAACCTTTCCGGGCTTCAGGCTGCGACGGCGGACGAACTTGCGCTCCTCGCCGAGCACCACGATGTCGGCGTGGGCGGCGGCGAAGCCGTCGAGGCTTTCGGAGAGCACGGTCTCGACGGAATTGATCAGCTTCTTCATCGTTTCCCTCCCTGTCCTGCCCGACCGGAGCCGGTATCCTTGCGATTCATTCTCGTGAGTTGCGGCGTCAGCCCAGGTCCTCGACCATCCGGCCGAGCTTTCGGGCAAAGTCGGTGACCATCTCGTCGATCGCCCGGTTGCGCTTGGCGTCGCCGACGTCGGGCACGGCAACCGCAATGGTGCGAAGGCGCTTGGCCCCGGCGACGAGCTTCAGGCGCTGACGATGGGCCCGCGAATAATCGGCAAGGAAGGCGCGGCGGTCTTCCTGCGAGAAATGGCAGACCTCGAAGATCGTCTCGATATGCTGCGCGGGGATCGGCGTGGGGTAGCTGGGATTGGCGATCTGCGACACGAAGGACCGGTTCTTGCCAAGAGCGCCTGCGAGGCGCTGGCGCGTGCCGGACGGACGATTGTCGAGGACGCGCTGGAGCACGCGCTTGTAGCCTGCGACGGCGTCGGACGTCTCCGCGGGCACCGGACGCGAGGTCATGCGGGCTCTCCGAGGTCGACCGTGGCGATGGTCGCCTTGGCCCGTCCGAGGGCGGCAGGGGCGACTGAGACGGAGCGAAGCCCGGCGCGCAGGAGATGCGGGATGACGGCCGGATCGCCGCCGGCGTCGCCGCACAGGCTCACGTCGCGTCCCGTCTCGAGGCCGAAACGCGCCACGCTGCCGATGAGCCGCAGGACGGCGGGATGCAGGGGATCCGCGAGGTCGGCGACCGCGTCGCTGTCACGGCCAGCGGCGGTGACGTACTGGGTGAGGTCGTTCGAGCCGATGGAGAAGAAATCCGCGGCGAAGAGATCGATCGCGACGGCTGCGGCCGGGACCTCGACCATGATTCCGAGGGGCGGGTCGCCACGCTTCCGTCCGACCGCGCTCAGGGCCGCGCGCTCCTCCTCGACAAGGCCGCGCGCTTCGGCCAGCTCGGCCGGAGTCGTCACCATCGGCAGCATGATCTTCACGGTGCCGTAGGCGGACGCTCGCAGCAATGCGCGCAGCTGCACGCGGAACACCTCCGGATGCCTCAGCGAGAGACGCAGTCCGCGCAGGCCGAGGAAGGGATTGCTCTCGCCGTCGAGCGTCAGCCCCGCGATCGGCTTGTCGCCGCCCGCATCGAGCGTGCGGATGGTCACGGGCCGGCCTCCGGCCCATTCCGCCATCATCCGGTAGACGCCGAACTGGGCTTCCTCCCCCGGCAGACCCGAACGGCCATGGAACAGGAATTCCGTGCGCACCAGTCCGATGCCGTCGCAATGGGCGGGGTCGAGGGTCTTGAGTTCCGCCGGGTCGGCAATGTTGAGGTGCACGGCGATCCGGGTGCCGTCGCGGGTCACCGCGGGCTTGTCGATGATCGCGGCCACCGCCGCCCTGTCGCGTTCGGCCTCGGCCCGGCGCGCGTGGAAGGCAGCCACGGCTGCGGGATCCGGGTCGACGATGACCCGGCCGGTCTCGCCGTCGACCAGTGCGTCGCCGTCCAGGCTGGCAGGATCGAAGCCGAGGCCGACCACCATCGGCACGCCGCGCGAGCGCGCCAGCATGGCGACATGGCTTGCCGCGGAGCCGGCGGCCAGAACGACGGCGCCGCCGGCGGACCAGTCGACCGCGAGGAAGCGGGACGGCGGCATGTCGTGCGCCACGATCACCGCGCCGGGCGGAGTGGCCTGGGCCTCGCCGCCGTTCAGGGCATCGAGCACCCGGTCGCGCAGATCCTCGAGGTCGGCGGCGCGGGCACGGAAGTAGTCGTCCTCGCCCGAAAGGTAACCGGCGATCTCGGCGGCCATGGCGGCCTGCCAAGCCGCATCGGCCGGCGCGCCGTCCGCGATGGCGGCGAAGGCGGGGCGGGTCAGCTCGTCGTCGGAGAGCAGAGCGGCCTGGAACCCGAGAACGTCGGCCGCGTCGCCCCCGACCTCGTTCATCAGGGTCTCGATCGCAACGAGGGCGTGGCCGATCGCCGAGCGCAGCTCCTCCGCCTCCACGACCGGATCGCCGGACGGCACGCGCCCTCCCCCCGTCGCCGCGAGGCGGTGGATCCGGCCTTCGGCCAACCCCGGCGAGGCGGAGCGGCCGATCAGGACCTGCTCAGCCATGGGCCGCCCCGGCCGCGTCGGCCTCGTGCTCGTCGAACCGCCGGTCGATGAGATCGATCACGGCCGCAACGGCGGCGGCGGCATCCGGGCCGTCCGCCCGGACATGAAGCATGACGCCTTTCGACGCCTTCACCCGCATCACCTTCACCGGGCTCTTGGCATCGACCCACGGTCCCGCCGCATCCAGCGCGATGTCGACCTGCGCCGTGAAACTCTTGGCGAGCTGGGTGAGCTTGACCGACGGGCGCGCGTGCAACCCCACCGCGTTTGTGAGCAGGGCCGCTGCCATGACGGGCACGTTCGACATGCGGATCCTCCTCGACTTCGACTGGCCTAAGCCTCGACCGTGTCTGCGGCGGGCGTCTTACTGCGGCGAAAGTTCTTCCGCCACCTGCTTCACGACTTCCAGCGGCGAACCGCCCGACGCTTCCGCCGCGGCGATCACCGCACCCTCGACGATCGGAGCATTGCAGACCACGACGCGGCCGCGACGATCCTCGTCAAGCAATTCCACGGCCATCTCGCTGTTGGTCTCGGCGCCGCCGAGGTCCACCAGGATCGCGACCCCTGCTTCCGACCAGGCCGCCTCGATGGCGGCCATGATCGAGCCGACGTCGGTCCCGAGCCCGCCATCGGCGTTGCCGCCCGCAAACGCCAGCGGAACCTGCTGGC
>CAZJCW010000063.1:0-17965 GCA_964544365.1 uncultured Alsobacter sp. | reverse complement strand
GGGCTTGGCGACGCCGTCGACATCGAGGCCGAGCGGGCGGCGATCGAACGCGAGTTCGGCGTCCGGGCCCACTATTCCGCTGCCAACATGCTGCGGCCGGCGGAGATCGCGGCCATGGTCGCCGATACGGAGGCCCGGTTCGGCGCCGTCGACATCCTCGTCAACAATGCCGGGATCCAGCACGTGGCGCCGATCGAGGATTTCCCGCCGGAGAAGTGGGACCAGATCATCGCGATCAACCTGTCGGCTGCGTTCCATGCCATCCGCGCGGCGTTGCCCGGCATGAAGTCGCGCCGCTGGGGACGCATCATCAACACCGCCTCCGCCCACTCGCTCGTCGCCTCGCCCTTCAAGTCCGCCTATGTCACGGCCAAGCACGGATTGGCCGGCCTGACGAAGACCGTGGCGCTGGAGGTGGCGACCTTCGGGATCACCGTGAACTGCATTTCGCCGGGCTATGTCTGGACACCCCTGGTCGAGAAGCAGATCCCCGACACCATGAAGGCGCGCGGCATGACCCGCGAGCAGGTCGTCAACGACGTGCTGCTCCAGGCGCAGCCGACGAGGCAGTTCGTCACGGTGGAGCAGGTCGCCGCCATGGCGGTCTTCCTGACCGGCGACGCGGCATCGCAGGTGACCGGGGCCAACCTCGTCGTCGACGGCGGGTTCACCGCGCAATGACCCGGACATCGCCCGGGGACCGGCCGGCCGGGCCGCGCAAGCGCGTCAACCTCGCGCTGCAGGGCGGCGGCGCGCACGGCGCGTTCACATGGGGCGTCCTCGATGCCCTCCTGCAGGACGGCCGGCTGGAGATCGAGGGCCTGTCGGGCACCAGCGCCGGCGCGATGAACGCCGCGGTGCTGCTGTGCGGATACGCCGGCGGCGGTCCCGAGGTGGCGCGCACACGCCTCGCCGCGTTCTGGAAGGCCGTCAGCATCGACGGCGGGCTGAACGCGGGGCAGCGCCTGCTCCTCGACATGTTCCTCGGCACCTGGGGCTGGGGTGCCGGCGGCAGCACCTGGCTGCCCATGGCCGTGCCCTCGCCGTCGACCTTCAACCCGCTCGACATCAACCCCCTGCGCGACGTGGTGGCCGCGCACATCGACTTCGAGGCCCTGCGCCGCTACGAGCCGATCAAGCTCTTCGTCGCCGCGACGAACGTCCAGACCGGCAAGGTTCGGGTGTTCAGGCGTGCCGAGCTCACGATGGACATGCTCATGGCATCGGCCGCGCTCCCCGCCCTCTTCAAGGCGGTGGAGGTCGACGGCGAACCCTTCTGGGACGGCGGCTACATGGGAAATCCGGTGCTGTTCCCGTTCTTCACCGAGACGCAGACCGAGGACATCATCCTCGTCCAGATCAACCCCATCGTCCGCAAGGAGCTGCCGAGCTCGGCGCACGACATCCAGGAACGTGTCAACGAGATCACGTTCAACGCTTCGCTGCTGCACGAATTCCGCGCCATCGAGTTCGTCCGCCGCCTGATCGACCAGGGCCGGCTGAAGGAGACCCACTACAAGCGAATCCGGCTGCACCGCATCGAGGAGAACGGCGCGCTGAACGCCTTCGGCGCCTCGACGAAGCTGAAGGCGGACTGGGATTTCTTCCAGGAGCTGCACGCCCTCGGCGTCAAGGCCGGCCGGCGCTTCCTGAAGCAGCATTTCGACATGATCGGCGTCGAGGGCACGGTCGATCTCAGGGCGGAGCTGGCCTGAAGCGCCAGACCGTCGTCCGCTTGACCTCGGAGTCCTCGAGCTCGCGGGTGGTTGCCACCGCATAGGTGACCAGTGCCTCGAGCCGCTCGCGCGGCAGGTAGGAGCGGCCGGGGTCCCCGACCAGCACCGTCGCCCCGCGCCGGGAGAGCGTGCCGAGCCAGTCCGACACCCGCCCGGCCATGTCGCGCTCATAGAACACGTCGCCGGCCAGCACCACGTCCCAGCCCTCGTCCGTGCCGATCAGGTCGCCCTGCTTCACCGCGAGCGTGACGCCGTTCGCCACGGCGTTGATCGCGATGGCCGCGACCGCGAAGTCATCGATGTCCGTGGCGAGCACGGATGCCGCGCCCGCCCGGGCTGCGGCGATGCCGGCGAGGCCGGAGCCCGACGCGAAGTCGAGCACCCGCAGCCCCGCGACCAGGGCCGGATGATCGAGGAGATGGCGCGCCAGCGCCTGCCCGCCGGCCCAGGCGAAGGCCCAGAACGGCGGCGGCAGCCCGAGTTCGCCCAGTTCGTCCTCGGTCTTCGACCACAGCGGGGTGGCCTCGTCGGCCACGTGCAGCACGATCTCGGGCGCATGGGGGACCGGCAGGAGCCGTGTCTGCGAGCGGATGAAGGCCGGGGCGTCGACGATCGCCCGCGTCATGCGGCCGCCGCCGCGAGGCGTCGCCCGAGCCGCTTGCGCAAGGCCCTCGGCGAAACGTCGAACGCCTTTGCCGCGACCGCTTCGGCCGAACGCTCGAGGCGGCGCATCGCCCGCCGCAGCGTCTCCCGCGTCGACGCCTTCACCTCCGGGTCGGCGCCGGGGGAGCGCTCGATGAGGTCCCCGAGCACATGCAGGTCGTGATGATCGCCGAGGATGTCGCGCAGCCGGTCGAGCCGCTTCGCCCGGCGTCCCGCCGGCAGCCCGCCCATCCGGCGCAGCGCGACCAGCTGGAGCTGAAGCCGGACGATCAGCGTGCGTGCATCGTGCAGGGCCTCGGCCTCGCCGTCCGCCATGGCGCGCGCAAGGCGCGCGCGGGCTCTCTTCAGCCGCCGCGCGAGGGTGCCTGCGAGGTCGGCCGGGGAGGCCGTCGTCGACAGGGCGGCCATCCCGATTCCGAGCGCCGCCAGACGCGGCACGGCGTGCGAGCGGGCCTCCCTCGCGGCGGCAACCGCGTCCTGGTCGCGCGCAATGTCGCGGAGCAGGGCGGCGACGCGGGCGTCGCGGATGCGCGTCGCCAGCCGGGCGGCCGTCCGGGCAGCCACATGCTGGTCCCGCGCCGGGGACAGCCGCCGGGCGAGATCGCGCAGCGTCCGGTCGAGGCGGACCGTGTCGTCGGCGAGAAGGCGCAACAGCGCCCGGAGCCTCTTGATGGCCCGTCGCGCGCCATGGACGGCGAGGGCATGCGCGTCGGCCTCGTCGGCAGCGCCGCTGTCGCCGAGGCGCGTCAGCTCCATCCGGAGCGCTTCGAAGGCCGCGTCGATCTCCGGTCGGAGATCGCACGTCCCGGGCACGGTCGACCGGCGTCGTTGCGGCATCTGGCTCCCTCCCGGGAAGGCGTCAGACCATGCGCGATGAAGGCCGGGAAGGAAAGCGTCGGGGATGGCGCGCAGTCAGACGGCCCAGCCGGGGCGTTCGGCAAGCGTCTGCACGCGCTTCGCCGGCGCGCGCACGGTCCGCACCGGTGCGGTCCGCGATGCGGGCCGCGGCACCTTCGGCAGGCGCGGGTCGGCCAGCGCCGCCCGTGCGCGATAACCCGCTTCCTGGCTGAGGCAGCGGCGGAGCATGGCGATTCCGCGCGGGTCGGACTCAAGGCACTCGGACGTCAGCACGGGCATCTCTTTCACCTGCGGCAGAACGACTCCACCTCGATGATTCATGACAAGGCATTTGGTTCCCGCTTGGGCCACACCTTGGCAGGATTTCGGCGTTCTCGTGCGCAGGCTCTGGCCAAGGCGGCCGCGACGGGGAATAGTCCCGCGACAGGAAAAGGTCCGCACACGCCATGTCCGACACCTCGCCTCCGCTGTCTCCCTCCCCCGTGCCGCCCGCGCCGGCTCCCCGCCCGACGCACTGGCTGTGGCCGTTCGGGCTGGGCGCCGCCCTGCTCGCGCTCGCCGCGACCTGCTTCTACAAGGTGCTGTTCGGCGGGTCGGACAACCCGATCCTGATCGGCCTGTTCATGATCATGGGCGGCGTCGCCGAGGGCATCCTTGCCGTCTTCGGCCGGGCCTGGCGCGAATTCGTCAACGACCTCGCCCCGGCGCTGCTCTACGTCATCGTCGGCGTCGTCATCGTCGCCGAGCCGCTCACCGGCTCCTTCTGGCTCACGCTGGTCCTCACGGCGGCGTTCGTCACCGGCGCGGTCTTTCGGCTCGCCATGTGGTTCCGCGACCGGCCGCTGCACGGCTGGTCGATGCTCGCCGTCGCCGCGGCCGTCAGCGGCCTCGCCTGGCTGTTCCTGGTCTGGACGTGGCCGCGGTCCGGCATCTGGGTGCTCGGAAGCGTCGCCGGCATCGGGCTCGTCATCACCGGCTGGTCATGGATCCAGCGCGGGATCGACGCCCGCGCCGCCAACGAGGAGCTCTGAGCCTCTTTTCCGCGATGTGCGAAATCGCACATCGCTCGCCGCTTGCTCGACCTAGGGTTGCGTCATTCCGGGTTGGCCAGCCCAACCCACGACCCCTGACCCTGAAGATCATGCCCCGGCGGACCAAGTCCCCGGGGCCTTTTTTTGTCCCGCGCGGCCCGGCCTGTCAGCGTTCGGCCGGCAGCACCACGATCCCGTCATGGCCGAAGGCCAGCCACGCGGTCGAGCCCAGGGCACGTTCCTCGGCGCGGCCGCGCTCGACGACGAACAGGTCGCCCACCGCCGTGGCGATGGTGTACTCGCGCTGCTTGCCCAGATAGGCGGCCTTCGCGACCCGGCCCTCGAGGCCGCCGGCGACCGGCGCGCTGGACAGCACGGCGGCATCGGGGCGGATCGCCAGCTTGATCCGGCCCTTCACGGCGTCCCGCCGCGGCAGGTCGAGCGTCAGCGGTCCCAGGCGCACGCTCGCCCGGTCGCCGCTTTCGGCGACGAGATCCGCCTCGACGATGTTCGCGTCCCCGATGAAGTCGGCGACGAAGAGGTTGGCCGGCTCGTCGTAGAGCTCGCGCGGCGTCCCCTTCTGGGCGATCCGGGCGTTCGACATCACGATGATCCGGTCGGACACCGCGAGCGCCTCCTCCTGGTCGTGCGTCACATAGGCGACCGTGAGGTTGAGCTTGAGCTGCAGCTCGCGGATTTCCTCGCGCACCCGCCGCCGCAGCTTCGCGTCGAGGTTGGAGAGCGGTTCGTCGAACAGCAGCACCTGCGGCTCCAGCACCAGCGCGCGGGCGATGGCGACGCGCTGCTGCTGGCCGCCCGACAGTTCGGAGGGCGAGCGCTTCTCGAGCCCGCTGAGCCCCACGAGCGCAAGCTTGTCGGCGGCCATGGCGTGCGCCTGGGCCTTGGGCAGTCCCTGCACGCTGGGCCCGTAGGCGACGTTCTCCAGCACGTTCATGTGCGGGAACAGCGCGTAGGACTGGAACACCATGCTGACGTCGCGGTCGGCCGCCGAGAGCCGCGTCACGTCCCGGTCGCCGATGCGGATCGATCCGCCCGAGGCCATCTCGAGCCCGGCAATGAGCCGCAGTGTCGTCGTCTTGCCGCAACCGGACGGACCGAGCAGGGTGACGAGCGTTCCCGGCTCGATCACGAAGGACACGTCGTCGACCGCCGTCACGGTGCCGTAGCGCTTGGTGACGTTGCGGAATTCGACCGACGCCGGAGCCTTGGCCATCACGCGTGCCTTTCCAGAAGCATGGTCAGCCTCCCGCGGCGACCGGGATCGTCGGCGCGCCGCGCCGTCCCAGCCGGCGCTCGCCGACGACGAACTCGATGAAGACGATCGCCGACAGCATCACCACGATGAGGGCGGAGGAATAGGCGATGGCGAGCCCGAACTCGCCCGCCTCGACGCGGCCGACGATGTAGGTCGTCGCCATGTTGTACTTGGCCGAGACGAGGAAGATGACGGCGCTCACCGCGGTCATGGCGCGCACGAAGGAATAGACCAGCGCGGCGACGACGGCGGGTCGCAGCAGCGGCAGCAGGATGCGCCGGACCGTGGTGGCGGAGCGCGCGCCGAGCGTCAGCGAGGCTTCGTCCAGCGACTTGTCGATCTGGCTCAGCGTGGCGATGCCGGCTCGCACGCCGACAGGCATGTTGCGGAAGACGAAGCAGATGATGAGGATCAGCGCCGTGCCCGTGATCTCGATGGGCGGCACGTTGAAGGCGAGGATGTAGCTCACGCCGACGACCGTGCCTGGAATGGCGAAGCTCAGCATCGTGGCGAATTCGAAGGTGCTCTTGCCGCCGAAGCGGTTGCGCGTCAGCAGCCAGGCCGTCAGCAGGCCGATCGCCGCCGTCACGGGGGCCGCCAGCGCCGCCACCTGCACCGTGGCGAAGAAGCTGTCCCATGCGCTGCCGGCGAAGCGGATGCCCCGGTCGCCGGCCTCGATGCGGAAGGCCGTCAGGTAGTGGGCCATCGTGGGCGTGTAGTCGCGCCCCATGCTGCGCACGAAGCCGCCGACGAGAATGAGGATGTAGATCGCCGCGGTGAAGAGCGCCCAGGGAAGGGCGATCGCGTAGGAGGCGATCGCGACGCCGCGGGGCAGGGGCGCCGGCAGGCCGCTGTCGCCCTTGCCGGTCACGGTCGTGTAGGTCTTCTTGCCGAGCCACATCTGCTGCAGCCAGAACGCGCCGAGCGTGAAGCCGAGCAGCACGATGGACAGCACGGCCGCGCGGCCCTCGTCCGTCGCCGCGCCGACGACGGCGAAGAAGATCTTCGTCGACAGCACCTCGAAGTTGCCGCCCAGCACGAGCGGATTGCCGAAGTCGGCAAGGCTCTCGACGAAGCCGAGCAGGAACGCGTTGGCGAGGCCGGGGCGCAGCAGCGGCAGGGTGATGGTGCGGAAGGTTGTCCAGCGGCTGGCGCGCAGCGTCTGGGACGCCTCCTCCAGCGACGGGCTGATGCCCTGCACGACCCCGACGAGGACGAGGAAGGCGATGGGCGTGAAGGCGAGGAGCTGGGCGATCAGCACGCCCGGCAGCCCGTAGATCCAGCGCGAGCGGGGAATGTCGAACCACTCGTACAGGACGTTCGAGAGCATGCCCGAGCGGCCGAACAGCAGGATGAGCGCCAGCCCGATGACGAAGGGCGGCGTGATGATCGGCAGGATCGAGAGGATGCGCAGCGCCTTCTTGCCGCGAAAGCCCGAGCGGGTCGCGATCAGCGCGAAGGCGAGGCCGAGCGCCGTGCTGCCGAAGCCGACGAGGACCCCGAGGAACAGCGTGTTCCACGCCACGCCGCAGCGCAGCGGTCCATACAGGCAGTCCAGTCCCCAGATCGAGCGGTCGGTGAACTTCTGGACGAACAGTCCCGGCGCGAAGGTGCCGTCATTGGTCTGGACGGCGCTGATCAGCACCTTCGAGATCGGGAAGAAGACGAACAGCGCGACCAGCGCCACCACCGTCCCGATCGAGGTGACGACGAAGACGTCGCCGCGGCACCAGCCGAACTCGGCAAGCCCGCGGCACAGGATCAGCAGGAAGGCCGAGAGCACCACCGCGCCGCCGAGGCCGAGTCCGGCCTGCGATGGCCCGGGGGTGCCGAACAAGGCTCCCGGCCAGGCCCAGGTCCAGCCCTTCAGGCCGATCGCGAAGCCCTGGCCGAGCGTCAGGACGAGGCCGAGCAGTCCGGCGAGGACGAGGAGCCGCGCGCGCTCCGGGGCATCGCGCGGGCGGAGCGTCGCGAAGACGGCGAGGCCGAGGGGCACGAGGATCGGCAGCAGCCACCACGCGCCGCCGAGGCCGAGCACCACGGCCGGGCCCGCCGCGCCGGCGGGCCAGCCGCTGGCCGAGAAGTTCCCGGCCGAGAAATCCAGCCAGTACCACGGGAGCAGCGCGTAGGCCGCCACGGCGAGCAGGGCCACGGGCAGGGCGTCGGCCCTGCCCATCTGTTGCGTCCGCATGAAGGCCCCCCGACCCGCTGCCGCCGGCGGCGGTCCTTACTTCGGCAGTGCCTTGACCTCCTGGTCCCACTTGGCGAGCAGGCGGCGCCGCTCGGCCGAGGAGCCATACTTGGCGAAGTCGTAGTTGATCAGCTTGATGTCGGCGAGCTTGGGCGCCTGCGCCGGGATCGGCGTCGCCTTGTTCGACGGCACCTGGTAGGAGCGCGCGTTGGCCGCGAGGCCCTGCGCCTCGGGGGTCAGCGCCCAGTCGTACCACTTCTTGGCGTTGTCGAGGTTCTTGGCGCCCTTGATGATCGACATCGAGCCGATCTCGTAGCCGGTGCCCTCGCAGGGGGCGACGGCCTTCATCGGCGCGCCGTCCACGATCATGGTCACGTGGTCGTGCAGGAAGGCGATGCCGACGGTGGTCTCGCCGAGGCTGGTCGCCTTCGCCGGCGCCGCGCCCGACTTCGTGTACTGGTTCACGTTGGTGTGCAGCTTCTTCATGTAGTCGAAGGCCTTGTCCTCGCCCATGATCTGCACGAGCGTGGCGAGCATCGTGTAGGCGGTGCCCGAGGAGTTCGGGTCGGCGACCTGCACCTCGTCCTTCAGCTTCGGGTTCAGCAGGTCGGCCCAGCACTTCGGCTCGGGCAGGCCCTTCGAGGCGAGCTGCTTGGTGTTGTAGGCGTAGCCGAGCGCGCCGGAGTAGATGCCGACGGTGCGGCCCTTGGACTGCTCCCACTGGCGCACGGCCCAGTCGTTCAGGTCGGCCATCTTCGGCGACTTGTACTCTTCGGTCAGGCCTTCCTCGGCCGCCTGCATGTGGGGGTCGCCGGTGCCGCCCCACCAGATGTCGCCGCGCGGGTTCGCCGCCTCGGCCTTCACCTGGGCGTAGATCTCGCCCGAGCTCTTGCGGGTCATCGCGACCTTGACGCCGGTGGCCTTCTCGAACGCGTCGACCATCGGCCGGCACCACTCTTCCTGCACGGCGCAGTAGACGGTGAGCTGGCCCTGCGCCTGCGCGCCGGAAACCCCTGCGCCGAAGGCGGCGGCGGCCACCGTCGCCATCGCGAGCGTGCGGAACCGAACTGTCATGGACATGTCATCATCCTCCCGAAGATCGTTGTTGTCGCGCAAGTTGCTGCATCGACGCCGTTCGGTCAACGGACCCCGGTCGCCGCGCTCAGTGCGTCGTACAGGGCCGGCGTCGCGCCAAGGATCGGATTGCCCCGCGTGAGCCCCTCCCCGGCGAGGAAGTCGTTGCAGCGACCGCCCGCCTCCTCGACGAGGAGATGGCCGGCCAGCACGTCCCAGGCATTGATGTGCAACTCGCAGTAGCCGTCGATCCGGCCGGCCGCGACATACGCCATGCCGAGCGCGCCGGAGCCGCAGCGATAGAGGCCGCCGCCCAGCGCCATCACGTTCGAGACGATCTCGACATAGCGCTGGACGGGCTCGCGCGTGCTCCAGCCGCACTCGATGGAGGCACGGCCCATGTCCGTGATGCCGGAGACCGCCATCGTCTTGCCGTTCAGGGTCGCGCCGCCGCCCAGCCGTGCCGCGAAGG
Source organism: uncultured Alsobacter sp. (assembly GCA_964544365.1). Classification (GTDB taxonomy): domain Bacteria; phylum Pseudomonadota; class Alphaproteobacteria; order Rhizobiales; family Beijerinckiaceae; genus Alsobacter. Next base: position 8,664 of record CAZJCW010000063.1, on the reverse strand, counting down.
TCTCCTCGCGCATCGGGTCGTGAATGACGCCGACGACGGTGCGGCCGCCGGCGAGCAGGGCAATCGAGATGCAGAAATGGCCGATGCCGCGGGCGAAGTTCGCCGTGCCGTCGATGGGATCGACGATCCACAGGCGCTCGCCAGGCCGGCTCGCGCCTTCCTCGCCGATCATGCCGTCGTCCGGGAAGGCGGCCTCGAGCCGCGCCGCCACGAGGCGCTCGATCTCGCCGTCGACCGCCGTGATGAAGTCGTGCCGGCCCTTGAAGGCGAAGCCGTCGGGCGCGCGGTTGAGATACCGCTCCCGCATCACCCCGCCGGCCTCGTGCGCGATGGCGGTCGCCGTCGCCAGCGCGCGATCCAGCGCTGCTGCCTCGTGTTCCATGGCCGATCCCCCCGGTAGCCCTTCTGCCGGCCACCTATGGGACGTTTCTCCGGTCGAGGGAAGCGCCGGGAGCGACGCTTGCGGCATCAGCCGCGACGCGCCAGCTCGCGTTCGATCGCGACGGTGATGCGCGCATCCAGTGGATCGGTCGCCGTCGGGAACACCGCCGCCAGCGCTCCGTCGACGCCGACGAGGTATTTGTGGAAGTTCCAGCGCGGCGTCTCGCGCGGCCGCTCGGCCGCCGCCCACCGGTAGAACGGATGCGCCTCGGGCCCGACCACGCGGACCTTCGCGGTGAGCGGGAAGGTGACGCCGTGCGACTTCGCGATCTGCGCGGTCTCGGACGGGGGTCCCGGCTCCTGGCCGCCGAAATCGTTCGACGGGACGCCCACCAGCGCGAAGCCGCGCGGCGACAACCGCGTCCAGAGCGTCTGCAGTCCGCCGAGCTGCGACGCGAAGCCGCAGAAGGACGCGGTGTTGACGATCAGCACCGGACGGCCCGCGAATGCCGACAGGCGAAGGTCGCCACCCTCGAGCCCCGCGAAGGAGAAGGTGAACGCCGTCCGCTCGCTCATGGCCGCCGGCTGGGCCGCCAGCGGCGTTCCCGCGCACAGGGCCGCCATCCCCGCGAGCACCGCCCGGCGGTCGACGTGGACTGCCGGCAGACCGGACGGACGGACCGACGGACCGGGTGACGACTTCGGCATGTCTTCGCTCATCGCGGACCTCGACCTGCGCCTGTTCTCACCGACTTCTACGGCCGAAACCGTCGCCGGTTCATGGTGCCGGCGTCAGAACTCGACGTCCAGCTCCTCCAGTTCCTCCGGCTCCTCGCGGGCCGCCGCGACCCACTCGCGCATCAGCGGCCATGCCATGACATGCTTCACATAAGCCCCGCAACGGGTGTCCAGCTTCACCGAATAGGTCGAAAAACGCGCGCAAACGGGCGCGAACATGGCATCGGCGAGGGTTGGCCGGTCGCCGAACAGCCAGGGTCCGCCATAGGTCGACAGGCAGTCGCGCCAGATCGCGACGACCCGGTCGATGTCCGGCTGGCATCCCGCCCACACCTTGAAGTCCGGGAAGCTCGCCCGGAGATTCATCGGCAGGGCCGACCGCAGGTTCGCGAACCCGCCGTTCATCTCCCCCGACACCGAGCGGCAATGCGCCCGAGCGATCCGGTCCGCCGGCAGCAGCCCTGCCTTGGGCTTCACTTCGGCGAGGTATGCCGCGATCGAGATCGTGTCCCACACCCGCGCCCCGTCGTGGGTGAGGCACGGCACGAGGAAGGACGGCGACAGCAGCAGCAGTTCCGCCCGCGCGTCCGGATCGTCCACGGAGACACGCACCTCGTCCACCTCGAGCCCGGCCATGCGGCAAAGCAGCCAGCCACGCAGCGACCACGAGGAATAGTTCTTGCTAGAAATCGTCAGCGTCGCCTTGGCCATCGTCAGGATCCCCCCATTGTGGTGTCCGGAAGTCGGCCCGGGCGAAGCGGCAGGTCGCCTTTCCGGACGCCTTTCTTGCGAAAGCTGCCCAGAAAAGCGGCATGGCCAGCGATCACACCCCGACGGATGGTCACCGATCGATGCTGTATCTGGCCTACGAGACCCATGGCCGCCTGATGTCTCCGGCCCGCGAGGCCGCGCGCTGGGCGCTCGGCACATTCGGGTCCGCCTTGTCTGCTTCCGATACGGGCAACGGGAGCAATCTTCGTGCCGCTTGGGAGCTCATCGAGCGGGCGAGCCTGACGCATGTGTCACCGCCCTTCGGGATCGATCGCGTCCGCGTCGGCAACCGGGATGTCCCGGTGACGGAGGAGGTCACGGTTTCGACCCCCTTCGGCAGTCTGAGGCACTTTCGCAAGGACACCGACGTGGCGCAGCCACGCGTCCTTGTGGTGGCTCCGCTGTCGGGCCACTTCGCCACGCTCCTGCGCGGTACCGTCAGGACCCTGCTCGCGGATCACGACGTCTTCATCACCGACTGGCACAACGCGCGCGACGTGCCGCTGTCGGCGGGTCGGTTCGGCTTCGATGACTATGTGACGCACGTCATTTCCTTCCTCGAGGCGATCGGCCCCGGAGCGCACGTGCTGGCGGTCTGCCAGCCCTGCGTTCAGGTGCTCGCTGCAACTGCGCTGATGGCGCAGTCGGACAATCCGGCGGCGCCGCGCAGCATGACCCTCATGGCCGGCCCGGTCGACACGCGGATCAATCCCACGAAGGTCAACGCCCTGGCGACCGAGCGCCCCATCGGCTGGTTCGAGCGTAACCTCATCGCGACAGTGCCATTCCCCCACGCCGGCGTCGGGCGGCGGGTCTATCCCGGCTTCGTGCAGTTGACCGCGTTCATGGCCATGAACCTGCAGCGCCACGTCAAGGCCCACATGGATCTGCACGGCCACCTGGCGCGCGGCGAGACGGAACAGGCCGAGACGATCAAGACCTTCTACGACGAGTACTTCGCCGTGCTCGACCTCACCGCAGAGTTCTACATCGAGACCATCGACCGCGTGTTCCAGCAGGCACTGCTCGCGAAAGGGGAACTCGTCGTGAATGGCGAACGGGTCGATCCCTCGGCCATCCGTCGCACGGCCCTGCTCACCGTCGAGGGCGAACGCGACGACATCTGCGCGCTTGGCCAGACCGTCGCGGCACACGACCTGTGCGTGAAGCTGAAGCCCTTCCGCAAGCGCCACCACATGCAGGCGGGCGTCGGCCACTACGGCGTTTTCAGCGGCCGCAAGTGGGACAGCCAGATCTATCCCATCGTGCGCAACACGATCCTCGCCAGCGAATGATCGGTGCGAGCGGGGCGGGTGCCGGTCCCGACTTCGTGACGCCTGACCGGTTGACTCCCGGGCTCTCCACTCCCATTCTAAATGCAACTGAGTTTCAACTGCGAGTGATGCACCCTCCACCCTTGCCGGGAGATCGATCGCCGTGAACGCCGGAGACCCAACCTTCGCCCGCTTTTCATTGCCGAGCCGCAGGACGTTCGTTCGCGGGGCCTTGGCTGCTCTCGTGACCGCCCCCGTCTTGGACCCGGCTTTGGCCCAGTCGCGGCCGCTGGCGGTCCTGACCACGACGGCCATGCTCGGCGATGCCGCGCGTGCGATCGGGGGGAGCCGGGTGGCTGTCGCGACCATCCTCGGCGAGGGCGTCGACCCGCACGTCTACAAGCCCACGCGCGCCGACACGGCGCGGATGCTGTCCGCCGACGTGATCATCGCCAACGGCCTGCACCTCGAGGCCCAATTCAAGGACGCCTTCGAGCAGATAGGGCGGACGAAGCCCGTGGTCCTCGCCGGCGAGAAGGTGGCGCGCGACAAGCTGCTGTCGGATGCCGACTATCCCGATCGGTTCGACCCGCATGTCTGGATGGACCCGGATCTGTGGAAGGACGTCGTCCTCGCCATCCGCGATACGCTGAAGTCGCGCGATCCCGCCGGCTCGGGCGTCTATGACGATGCGGGCGCCCTCTATGCGGCTGAAGTCGCCGGCATCGGCACTTATGCACGCGGGGTGCTCGGTTCGGTGCCGAAGGCGAGGCGCGTCCTGATCACGGCCCATGATGCCTTTGCCTATTTCGCTCGTGCCTTCGACTTCGAAGTCGTCGGCATCCAGGGCGTTTCGACCGAAAGCGAGGCCGGACTGCGCCGCATCGAGGAAGTCGTCGACCTCGTCGTGACCCGCGCGATCCCGGCGGTCTTCGTCGAGGCCTCGGTGTCCGACCGTAATGTCCGGGCCGTGGTCGAGGGCGCGAGCCGCCGCGGGCATGCGCTGACCATCGGACCGCAGCTGTACTCCGACTCGATGGGAGCGCCCGGCACCTACGAGGGGACCTACCTTGGAATGATGGACCACAATGTCACGGCCATCGCCCGCGCGCTGGGCGGCACGGCTCCTGCTGCAGGCCGCGCCGGTCGGCTGAGTCTCCGGGGATGACGGAGCGACGCTTGTGAGCGCAGTCTTGTCCTCGTCACCCGCGTCGGCGCCGCTCGTCGTCGAGGATCTCAGCGTGCTCTACGGAGGGCAGGCCGCGCTCGACAGGGTAACCTGGACGTCTCCTGCGAGCGGGCTGCTGGCCATCGTCGGCCCGAACGGCGCGGGCAAGTCGACCCTGCTGAAGGCAATCCTCGGCCTCGTTCCGGCGGCCGGGGGCCGGGTCCGGGCCTTCGGTCGGCCGGTCGATGCGGCGCGTGACAAACTGGCCTACGTGCCGCAACGGGCCGCGGTCGACTGGGATTTCCCGGCAACGGTGCTCGATGTCGTCCTGCAGGGCATGGTGCGGCGCATCGGACTGTTCTCCGGCTACGGCAAGGCGCACCGTGACCGGGCGATGGCCTGCCTCGAGCAGGTCGGAATGGGCGACCTTGCCGAGCGCCAGATCGGTGCCTTGTCCGGTGGACAGCAGCAGCGCGTTTTCCTGGCCCGTGGCCTCGCTCGCGATGCCGCGGTTCTCCTTCTCGACGAACCGCTCGCCGGGGTCGACGCAGTATCCGAGGCGGTCATCCTGCGGGTCTTCGATACGCTGAAGGCGGAGGGACGGCTCGTCGTCTGCGTCCACCACGACCTCGGCACTGTCGCCGATCGCTTCGACGACGTCCTGGTTCTGAACCGCAGCGTCATCGCTGCGGGTCCCGTGGCGGACACATTCGTTCCCGAGGTCCTTGGCCGGGCCTATGGCGTGCCGCTGGCGGTGCGGTGATGGATTGGGGGACCCTCGCCGCGATCCTGCTCCTCCGGGGCGGTTGGAACACTGTCGTCGTGATGGCCGGTGCCGCGGCGTTGGGCCTCGCCTGCGGCGCGGTCGGCGTCTTCACCATGCTGCGTCGACGGGCGCTGATCGCCGACGCCGTTGCCCATGCCGCCTTGCCGGGACTTGCCGGAGGGTTCCTCCTGGCCGTGGCGCTCGGCTTGCCCGGCCGTTCACCCCCCTTGCTGCTGGGGGGCGCCGCCGTAGCGGCCGGTGCGGCGGCAATGCTCATCGAGTGGCTGTCGCGCCGGGACAGAGTGACCGAGGATACCGCGACCGCCGCCGTTCTGGCGGCATCCTTCGGCCTCGGGATCGCGCTGCTGTCCGTGGCACAGACGCTGAGCACCGGCGGGCAGGCGGGGCTCGATTCGTTCCTGCTCGGTTCGACGGCGGGGATGCTGGCCGCCGAGGCCATGCTCACGGCCGCGTTGGCCCTCGCGGTCATCATCGTGTTGCGGCTTGCCCTGCCCCGTCTTGCAGCCGTCGCCTTCGATCCGCCCTTCGCGGCGGCAAGCGGGATCAATGTCTCCCGGCTCGATCTGCTGGTGACGGCCCTCAGCCTGGCGTGCGTCATCATCGGCCTGCGCATCGTGGGTCTCGTCCTCGTGGTGGCCCTTCTCATCATTCCCCCGGCGGCGGCGAGGTTCTGGAGCGACCGACTTGGCGTGGTGGTCGTGCTCGCTGCCCTGTTCGGTGCAGTCTCCGCCTATGTCGGCGCGGCGCTCTCGGCCGTCCTGCCCAACCTTCCGACCGGGGCCGTCATCGTGGTGTGCGCCGCGGTGATCTTCACGCTCAGCATGATCCTTGGCCGCGCAAGGGGCCTGCTGCCGTCGGCCTGGGGCCGGCACAGGCAGGGGGGTGCGAAGGCCCGGATCGCTCCGGTGCCGGGGAGGGCGACTCCGTGACGACCTTCCTGCAGATCGACTTCCCTGCCCTTCTGGGCGCGCTGCTGGCGGCGCTCGTCTGCGCCCTTGTGGGCAATCTGCTCGTGCTCACGCGCCGGGCAATGTTCACGGATGCCCTGAGCCATGTGATGCTCCCGGGTGTCCTCGTCGCGTTCCTGCTCACGGGCTCCACGGCGGCGCCCGCCGTCCTTGCTGGCGGCGTGGTCGCTGCATTCGTGGCGGCTGTGCTCGTTCACGTGCTGGTGCGCTACGGCCGGGTCGAACCGTCGGCGGCGCTCGGCGTCGTCTTCACGACGCTCTTCGCGGCCGGAATCGTCCTCATGGAACAGTCCGGTGCGGCGCGAACCAGCTTCGACGTCCACCACATCCTTTTCGGCAATCTCGAAACCCTTGTCTGGGCAGGTGCCACCGGGCCCGCCAGCCTCGTCGATCCGGTCGCGTTGCGCGGCTTGCCGGCGAGCATCGGCCACATCGCCCTGTCGCTCGCCTTCGTCGCCGTCCTGCTCTCGGCGTTCCGCAGCCAGTTCGCGGCGGTCGCCTTTGACCCGGTCTTCGCGGCTGCCAGCGGTCTCCGCGTGCGCCTGCTCGATCTGGTGCTTCTCGCCGCGACGGCGCTTGCCACCGTTGCAGCCTTCGAAGCGGTGGGGGCGATCCTCGCCCTGGCCATGATCGTGTGTCCCGCCGCGACGGCGCGCTTGGTGACCCGCCGCCTCGATGCTCAGGTGAGGTGGTCGCTGGCGATCGCGGCCGCGAGCGTCTGCTTCGGCTATGCGCTGGCCGTCCTGGGGCCGCCGGCGCTCGGCTATCCCATAGCCCTGAACGCGGCGGGTACGATCGGCGCGGTGTCGGGTGCGTTCTTCATCTTGGCTGCCGCGTTGCAGAGGCAGGCGGCCGGCGTCGCGGTGGGGAAGGGTTCATGACCCCGAGCAAACGGTCCCGCAATGTCCGGCCTCCCAACCGGATCGAGGAGGAATGCCGCGCCAAGGGCCTGCGCCTCACCGGCCAGCGTCGCGTGATCGCGGAGGTTCTCGCCGAGGCGCGCGACCACCCGGACGTTCCCGAACTTCACCGGCGGGCCCAGGAGCGGGACGGCCGGATCTCCCTGCCCACGGTCTACCGCACCGTGAAGCTCTTCGAGGGCGCCGGCATCCTGGAGCGTCATGCCTTCCGCGACGGACGCGCGCGCTACGAGAGGGCCGGGCGGACGCATCACGACCACCTGATCGACCTGACGACCGGGCGTGTCATCGAGTTTCGCAGCGCGGAAATCGAACAGTTGCAGGCCGAGATCGCGAGGCGCCTCGGCTTCCGCCTCGTCGGTCACCGGCTCGAGCTTTATGCGGAGCCGGAAGGCGACGATACGGCGTAGGCTGCGCCAGCGCTCCTCGGGCGGGGGCAAGCGCGCGGCAATTGCCCCAACGGCACTGAATCAAGCGGCCCGGACAACCTGCATGGATCGCTTTCGCGTCGTGCAGGTTTCCGGGCCAGCTCAGGCAGCCTCCATGCGGAAGCTGCGGAAGTATTACTTCGCGGTCGAGACGGCCGTACCGACCTTATCGAACGTCGAGGTCAGGTTGCCCTGAAGAGTCTGGAGGGAGGCGATCAGACCCACGGCGATGATCGCCGCGATCAGGCCGTATTCGATGGCCGTGGCACCGGACTCGTCGCGGACGAAACGGCGGAGAACATGCTTCATGGGATTCTTTGCTCCTGCTCTGCGCTGCACGTTTTTCGTGCACGGGACTTCTGTTCTTCCCGTGGTTGCACTGTAGCCGGGTAATGGTTACCGGGAATTCCCCGCCGGATGCCGTTCGCGGAACGCCGTTTCCGGACGGTTAAGCCGGTTGCCGAACTTCTCGCGATTGTCCCACAAGCCTCTGAAATCACGTGTTTCGCCCTCGCGCTCCACGGCACCGCGCTTCGTCGGCGGCAGCGCGGCTGAAGCAGCATGCCCTTGGCCGGGGCTCCGCGGACCGACGATCCAGCGAGGGTCCTCTTGGCCAATGCACGCGCAAGTGTACGCCGGCGACCGGATTTCGGGCGTGAGGAGCAGCGCGGCTTGGGCCTCATCGGCCACGTGCGGGGCTTCAGGTCCCGGTCAACCTTGAGGACGTCGACGGAAATCCGGGACGGGACCGGCGTCGACCTCGCGGACCGGAATCACGGCGCGATCGGATTGCTGCCGTCTTTCACGGCGGGAATGATCCTTGGGATGGCCGAGGCCTAGGGCCAGTTCGGGATTGCGGGATTGCCTGGTGGGACCTGGCCTCGCCCCGGCCCCTGTGGGCCAACCCTGCTGCCCTAGACGCTTCGCCGAGGGGACGGATCCCGCATTCGGAACCTCGTCGGCAAGCCCATGAACGGCGAGAGACCTGCAGCAGGACGCTGCAGGTCTCCCGGTCAGTTCAGGCAGCCTCCATGCGGAAGCCGCAGAAGACTTACTTCGCGGTCGAGACGGCCGTGCCGACCTTCTCGAACGTCGAGGTCAGGTTACCCTGAAGTGTCTGGAGGGATGCGATCAGGCCAACGGCGATGATCGCCGCGATCAGGCCGTATTCGATGGCCGTGGCACCGGACTCGTCGCGGACGAAACGGCGGAGAACATGCTTCATGGGA
>CAZJCW010000062.1:0-18035 GCA_964544365.1 uncultured Alsobacter sp. | reverse complement strand
CGGTGGCGCAGATCGTCGGCGAGCCGCTGCTCGTCAACGGCGTCGCCGAGGGCCGCGCGCTCGACGAGCGGGTCGCGGACCTGCTGCAGCAGGTGGGGCTCAATCCCGACTGGCGCGAGCGCTATCCGCACGCCTTCTCCGGCGGCCAGCGGCAGCGCATCGGCATCGCCCGCGCCATCGCGCTGAACCCGCGCGTCATCGTCGCCGACGAGGCGACCTCGGCGCTCGACGTGTCGCTGCGCTCGCAGATGCTCGACCTGATGATGAACCTGCAGGACAAGCTCGGGCTGTCCTACGTGTTCATCAGCCACGACATCGGCGTCATCCGCTACATGTGCGACCGCATCGCCGTGATGTATCGCGGCAAGGTGGTGGAGACCGGCTACACCGAGCAGGTCTGCGACGCGCCGAACCACCCCTACACGAAGGCCCTGCTCTCGGCGATCCCGCGGCCCGATCCGCGCGCCCGGTCGATGCACAAGCGGCATCGCTACACGGGCGGTTGAGGACGATGCACGAGGCGAATGGCACCGTGGCGAATGGCGGATAGCGGGCGGGGAGACGCATTCACGGGAGCGGACCAGCGGGGCCACGCCGGCCGGCGCTTCCCCCTCCCTCCCCGCCAACCGCCCTTCGCCGATAGCGACAGACCCGCGCCGGTTCCCGGAGACAGACGATGAAGATCACCGAAGTCCGCACCTACCTGATGCATGCCGGCGCGCCGAACCTGAAGACCTGGGCGGCGGACGGCTCCTTCGGGACGCAGTCCTACTCGAAGAACCTGACGGGCTCGCGCAACTGGCTGTTCGTGAAGATCTTCACGGACGAGGGCATCACCGGCATCGGCGAGTGCTCCGGATGGCCGCGGGTGATCGAGACGGCGGTGAAGGATCTCTCGCGCATCCTCGTCGGCGAGGATCCGACCCATATCGAGCGGCTGTGGCAGAAGATGCACATCGCCATCATGGGCCACGGGCTCACCGGCACCGTCGGCGCGGGGGCGATCAACGGCCTCGACATGGCCCTGTGGGACATCAAGGGCAAGAAGCTCGGCGTGCCGGTGTGGAACCTGCTCGGCGGCAAGGTGCGCGACCGCATCCGCATCTATGCCCACGCCAACACGGCCGAGGTGGCGCTGAGCCTCAAGGAGCGCGGCTTCACGGCGTTCAAGTGCGGCGGCGTCTCCGACCCGGTCCGCAAGGTGGCGATGCTGCGCGAGGCGGTGGGCGACGAGATGGACATCGCCATCGACCTGCACGGCCCGCCCTGGCTCACGCCGGCCGACGCCGTGCAGGTGTGCCGGGCGCTCGAGCCCTACCGGATGATGTGGGTCGAGGACCCGGTGGCGCCCGACAACCTGGAAGGCTTCCGGCGCATCCGCCAGCATTCCAGCGTGACGCTGGCGGCCGGCGAGCGGCAGGCGACGATCTTCGGCGAGCGCGAGCTGATCGAGGAGGAACTGGTCGACGTCATCCAGCCCGACACGGGGCGCGCGGGCGGCATCACGCAGATGAAGAAGATCGCGGCGATGGCCGAGGCGCACCACATCATGATGGCGCCGCATTCCGGCTCGCTCGGCCCGGTGGCCGAGTACGCGGCGCTGCACGTGCTGGCGGCGATCCCGAACGGCTACATCCTCGAGCGGATCGAGGACGACTGGGACGGCCGCGCGAAGACCATCGTCCCCCACCCGGTGCAGAAGGACGGGCACATCGCGGTGCCGGACGCGCCGGGCCTGGGCGTCGACATCGACGAGGACTTCGTCGCGCAGTTCCCGAGCGAGGCGAACGTCTCCATTCCCGTCAGCGAGGCGTCCGGCAGCTACGCGCCGGGCACCTACAACGAGCACCTCTACGTCCAGACGCGCACGCGACGCGGCGTCTACTTTCCGAAGGACTGACCCCGATGGCCAAGCCGCTTTCCGATTCCGCGCTCGCGATCTTCAAGGAGGTCTCGACGGCGACGCTGACCACGCTGCTGTTCAAGCGCGGGCTGCGCAACGCCTTCCTGCAGGGCGTGCGCCCGCTCAACCCGAACGCGCCGCGCCTCGTGGGGCCGGCCTACACGCTGCGCTACATACCGGCGCGCGAGGACCTCGACCACATCGGCGTGTTCAAGGACCACTCGCACCCGCAGCGCAAGGCGGTGGAGGAGATCCCGCCCGGCCACGTGCTGGTGATGGACTGCCGCGGCGACGCCTCGGCGGCGTCGGCGGGGTCGATCCTGGTGACGCGGATGATGATCCGCGGCGCGGCGGGCGTCGTCACGGACGGCGGGCTGCGCGACAGCCCGGAGATCGCGGCGCTGCCGTTCCCGAGCTACTGCAAGGCGCCGTCGGCGCCGACGAACCTCATCAAGCACCATGCCGTCGACATCAACGCGCCGATCGGCTGCGGCGACGTGCCGGTGTTCCCGGGCGACATCGTCGTCGGCGACGCGGAGGGGGTGGTGATCATCCCGGCCGAGATCGCCGAGGAGGTCGCGGTGGAGGCGAAGGAGCAGGACCTGTTCGAGACCTTCGTCATGGAGCAGGTGAAGGGCGGGCGCGGCATCTTCGGCCTGTACCCGCCGACCGACCCGAAGACGGACGAGCAGTACCGGGCGTGGAAGGCCGCGCGGGGCTGAAGCCCCGTCCACAGAAGGATCCGCCGCCATGAAGATCGACCGCCTGCGGGCGTTCATGACCCGCGACAAGGATCGTCCGCGCCTCGTCATCGCCATCGACACGGACGACGGCCTGACCGGCTGGGGCGAGTGCTACAACCATGGCCCGGACAGGGCTCTGGCGCCGCTGCTCGACTACCTGATGACCTTCCTGACCGGGAAGGACCCGACGCGCATCGAGTACCTCATCCACTACCTGATGCAGCAGACGCGGTTCCCGCCGGGCGCGCTGGGGCTGGCGGCGATCTCGGCGATCGACCACTGCCTGTGGGACATCTCGGCGAAGGCGCTGGGCGTCCCGGTCTACAAGCTCATCGGCGGCAATGTCCGCGACCGGGTGAAGGTCTATGCCGGGGTGTACACGGCGCCGGACCCCGCCGCGGCGCGCGACGAGTTCGACCGGCTGAACGGCCAGTGGGGCCTGACGGCGTTCAAGCTGTCGCCCTACCGCATCGACATGCACCGCAACCGCTGGGGCGAGGTGGTGCGCACGTCGGCGGAGTATTTCCGCGCGCTGCGCGAGACCGTGCGGACCGACTACGAGATCGCCTTCGACGCGCACGCGAAGATCTTCGAGCCGGCGCAGGCGATGCAGCTCGGCAACGCCCTGGCGCCCTACGACCCGCTGTTCTTCGAGGAGCCGATCCGGCCGGAGAACTTCGAGGCGTGGGGCGAGCTGAAGCGCGGGCTGTCGTGCACGCTGGCAACGGGCGAATCGCTCTACAGCCGGTTCGAGTTCCTGCGCCTGCTGCAGGTGCGCGGCGCCGACATCGTCCAGCCGGACATCTGCGTCGTCGGCGGGCTGATGGAGATGCAGAAGATCAACGCGCTGGCCGAGGCGCACTTCGTCTCCATCGCGCCGCACAACCCGATGGGCCCGCTCGCCACGGCGGTGAACGTGCATTTCTGCGCGGCGGCGAGCAATTTCCGGATCCTGGAATACCGGCTGCCGCACGGGCCGGGCTATGTCTTCGGCACGGGCGCCGACGAGACGCCGACGGCCGACCAGCGGCTCCAGGGCGCCTGGTACGTCAAGGATCCGTACCTGCCGAAGGACGGCCATCTCGAGCTGCGCCCGGACCGCCCCGGCTGGGGCGTCGACATGGACATGGATGTCCTCGGCGTCGAGGACTACGTCCACTGGGAGCGCAAGGTGCCGGTGAAGCCGGACGGCTCGACGGGGTATGTGTGACGACGGGACCGGCGAATAACGGGTAGCGAACAGGGGAAACGGATCGGTATCCTCGGTTCGTCTCCCCGCGCGCCGCCGGCCATCCGCGCCGCGCCCTCCCCCGAAACAGGTCTGCCCGATGAACGCGCCTCCGGAGTCCAATTGGGAAGTCTTCCGCTTCCCGGACTTTACCCGCTTCTTCAGCGCGCGCGTCGCGACGGGCCTCGCGATGCAGGTCCACAATGTGGGCGTGGGCTGGCTGGTCTACGACCGGACGGGGAGCGCGCTGGCGCTGGGCCTCGTCGGGCTGGCGGCCTTCCTGCCGGCGCTGCTTCTGGCGCTCGTCGCCGGCGCCGTCGCCGACCGGTTCGACCGGCGTCTCATCGTCACGACGTGCTGGGGGATCATCGCCGTCGGCGAGATGGGCCTGCTGTACTGCGCCGTCAATCCGGACCTGACCGTCTGGCCGATCTACGGCTTCACGGTGCTCGTGGGGAGCTGCCGCGCCTTCGCCAATCCCGCGACGCAGGCCCTGCTGCCGAACCTCCTGCCGCGCAGCCACTTCTCGGCGGCGGTGTCGTTCAATGCCTCCGCGTGGCAGAGCTCGTCCATCGTCGGCCCCGCCATCGGCGGATTCCTCTATGCCTTCGGCCCCGTCGCGGTCTTCACCACCGCGTCGGCCTGCTTCGCCCTGGGTGCGCTGCTGATCTTCACCGTGACCGTCCGCAGCCATGGCGCGGGCACGCGGGAACGGCCGACGCTGGAGAGCCTCTTCGCAGGGGTGAGCTTCATCCGGTCGCGGCCCGTAGTGCTGGGCGCGATCTCGCTCGACCTCTTCGCCGTGCTGCTGGGCGGCGCGGTCGCGCTGCTGCCGATCTACGCCAAGGACATCCTGCAGGTGGGCCCGTGGGGGCTCGGCCTGCTGCGCAGCATGCCTGCGACGGGCGCGATCGCCATGACGCTGTTCATGGCCTGGTTCCCGCTGCGCAGGAAGGCAGGGCAGCGGATGATGCTGGCGGTCGGCGTGTTCGGCCTCGCCACCATCGTCTTCGGCCTGTCCACGAACCTCTATCTCTCGATGGCCGCGCTGTTCACGGTGGGCGCCGCGGACATGATCAGCGTCGTGGTGCGCCAGACGGTCGTCCAGCTCGAGACGCCCGACGAGATGCGCGGACGCGTCTCGGCGGTGAACTCGGTGTTCATCGGCGCGTCCAACGAACTCGGCGAGTTCGAGTCGGGCCTCGCGGCGGCGGCGGTCGGCCCGGTGGCGGCCGTCGTGCTCGGCGGGATCGGCACCATCGCGGTGGTGCTGCTGTGGATCCGGATCTTTCCGGCGCTGTGGAAGCGCGACGCCTTGATGTAGCGCGCTACTCCGCGGCCACCGGGCGACGGCGCGGGCGCGGCAGGTCGGCGATCGTCGCGCTGCGCCAGTCGAAGGCGGGATGCTCGCTGCCGCGCCCCTTCGACTGCAGGGCGGCCCTGATCTCTTCCGCCAGCGCCACGGCCTCCGCCGAGCGTCGCCCCGGCCCTTCCAGCAGCCCGATGCGGTTGTCGGGCAGCGCGGGAAGCCCCTCGCGATCGTCGAGCAGCCGCAGGCCGGGCCGCAGCGCGCTTTCGGGAAACACGGTGACGGCGATGCCGGCCTGCACCACGGGCGCGATGGCCGCCTGGTTGGCGGAGACGACCACCTGCCGCCAGGCGATGCCCGCGCCCTCCAGGGCCCGGATCGCGGAGCGCCGCCATGAGCAGGTGGGGCCGGACAGGGCGAGCGGCAGCGGCCGCAGTTCGTGCACGCGGGACGTGGCCGAGACGGCCCAGCGCAGCGGCTCGACGCGCAGCACCTCCATGCCCTTCACGTCCGCGCACTCGGTCACGACGGCCATGTCGATCTCGCGGTCGTTGACCCGCTCGGCGAGGGCCACGGAGGAATCGCAGATCACCGACACCTCCACGAGGGGATGGCGGCGGATGAAGCGCGTCAGGATCTCGGGCAGGAAGCTCTCGGCGTAGTCGTCGGGGATGCCGAGGCGGATGCGGCCGGCGAGCGCCTTGCCGGAGACGCAGGCCAGCGCCGACGCCTCGATCTGCAGCATCTGGCGGGCGTAGTCGATGAGCTTGGCGCCGTCGTCCGACAGCTTCACGCCGCGGCCGCTCTTGGCGAACAGCGACCGGCCGAGTTGCTCCTCGAGGCGGCGGATATGCATCGACACCGCCGACTGTGTCTTGTTCACGCGTTCCGCGGCACGGGTGAAGCTCCCCGTGTCAACGATGGCGACGAAGCTGCGGAGCTGGTCGGTGTCGAGCATGTCATATCTCTGATGCCGATGATTACCATTACATCCATTCGTTGGACCGATCAATGGCGACGCCGCATCATGGCTTCATCGGGCGACGCCGACTGCGCCGCCGCCCGGCCCCCCGGGGGCCAACGCACGGAGCACGCCATGCCTTTCGTCAACCTCTCCGCCACCGCGTCCGGACTGCCACGCCGCGCCTCTGCCGAACGCGGTTCCATCGTCACGCTGCTGCGCCGCGCGATCGCGATCGTGGCGCTGTGGCCGGTGCGCGTCTCGCGGGCGCGCCGGGAGTATGCGCGCCTGTCGGCCTTGACCGAACACGAACTGCGCGACATCGGGCTGAGCCGCGGCGACCTGGCCGACGTCACCGCCCTGCCGCTCGACGAGGACCCGACGCTGGTGCTGGCGCGCAGGGTGGAGGAGCGGCGCACGCGGCGCGGCGCACGGCAGGCCTGAGCCAGCCGGATCTGCCGGGTCGCAGAAACAAAAAGCCCCCGCGGTGTCCCGCGGGGGCCTGTGTGGTCCGGCATGCGCGCACCGGCCGGAGCCGGCGCGCCCCATGCGGTCAGTCCTTCGACGTCTTGCTGGCGCGCTTGAGGGCGGCGCCGAGGATGTCACCGAGCGAGGCGCCGGCATCGGCCGAGCCGTACTGGGCGATCGCTTCCTTCTCCTCGGCCATCTCGAGCGCCTTGATCGACACCTGCACCTTGCGCGACTTGCGGTCGAACATGATGACGCGGGCATCGAGCTTCTCGCCGGCGGCGAAACGCTCGGGGCGCTGGTCGGCGCGGTCGCGGGCAAGCTCCGAGCGCTTGATGAAGGTCGACAGGTCGGTGCCGGTGATCTTCACCTCGAGCCCGCCTTCCTTCACCTCGACGATCTCGCAGGTGACGACGGCGTTCTTCTTCAGGTCGCCGGCAGCGGCCGCGTCGGCGAAGGGATCGCCGCCCAGCTGCTTGATGCCGAGCGAAATGCGCTCCTTCTCGACGTCGACGTCGAGAACGACCGCCTTCACCATGTCGCCCTTCTTGAAGTCCTCGATGACCTGCTCGCCCGGACGGTTCCAGTCCAGGTCGGAGAGGTGGACCATGCCGTCCACGTCGCCATCCAGCCCGATGAAGAGGCCGAACTCGGTCTTGTTCTTGACCTCGCCCTCGACGACGGTGCCCTGCGGGAACTTCTCGGAGAAGGCCTCCCACGGGTTCTGCAGGGTCTGCTTGAGGCCCAGCGAGATGCGGCGCTTGACGGGATCGACCTCGAGGATCTGCACTTCCACTTCCTGCGAGGTGGAGACGATCTTGCCGGGGTGGACGTTCTTCTTGGTCCACGACATCTCGGAGACGTGGATGAGGCCCTCGATGCCCGGCTCCAGCTCCACGAAGGCGCCGTAGTCGGTGATGTTGGTCACGCGGCCCGAGAAGCGGGCGTTGACCGGGTACTTGGCCTCGATGCCCTCCCACGGATCGGCGAGGAGCTGCTTGATGCCGAGCGAGATGCGGTGCGTCTCGTGGTTGATCTTGATGATCTTGACCTTGAGCTGCTGGCCGATCGTGACCACCTCGGACGGGTGGTTGACGCGGCGCCACGCCATGTCGGTGACATGGAGCAGGCCGTCGATGCCGCCGAGGTCGACGAAGGCGCCGTACTCGGTGATGTTCTTGACGACGCCGTCGACGGTCTGGCCTTCCTCGAGGTTGGCCACGAGCTCCGAACGGGCCTCGGCGCGCGTCTCCTCCAGCACCGTGCGGCGGGAGACGACGATGTTGCCGCGGCGGCGGTCCATCTTGAGGATCTGGAACGGCTGCGGCTGGCCCATCAGCGGGCCGATGTCGCGGATCGGGCGGATGTCGACCTGCGAGCGCGGCAGGAACGCCACGGCGCCGTCGAGGTCGACCGTGTAGCCGCCCTTGACCTGGTTGAAGATGACGCCCGTCACCTTCTCGTTCTTCTCGTAGGCGACCTCGAGCTTGACCCAGCTCTCCTCGCGGCGCGCCTTGTCGCGCGAGATGACGGCCTCGCCGAGGGCGTTCTCGATGCGGTCGAGATAGACCTCGACCTCGTCGCCGACGACGATGGCGCCCTCGCGGCCGGGGCCGGCGAATTCGCGGAGCGCGACACGACCCTCGGTCTTCAGGCCGATGTCGATGACCGCCATGTCCTTTTCGATGGCGACGACACGGCCCTTGACGACGGAGCCCTCGAGCGCGTCGGACTTGCCGAACGACTCATCGAGCAGCGCCGCGAAATCCTCGCGGGAGGGGTTTTTCATAGCAGCGGACATTGGTTCTCCTGGTGGGGCCTCTCTGGGCCCGGCGCCGGCGGCTCGTGTTGCGATGCGCTCCGTCTCGCCGATGTCCCCGTGAATCGAATTCGGGGACCACCGCCTTGCGGCGGGCCGGCGCGAACCGGCGGGATGGAGCGTGGTTCGGTCTGCGGTAGGCGTGGTGCGGCCGGGGCCCTGCGGCACTGCAACGCAACCCTCGGGAAGGCCCTAGGACCGCGTGCCGCCCGTGCCGTCGATGATCGCGACGGCCGCCCGGAAAGCCTGCTCTATATCCAAGGTCGTGGTATCGAGCAAGCGCGCGTCGTCGGCAGCCGCCAGCGGGGCCGTCGCACGGCCCGAATCGCGGGCGTCGCGGCGCCGGATGTCGTCGAGGACGTCCTCGTAGGTCACGCTCTCGCCGCGACCCGCCAGTTCGCGGAACCGGCGGCGCGCCCGCTCCTCGGGCGTCGCCGTGACGAAGATCTTCACGGTCGCGTCGGGACAGATGACGGTGCCGATGTCGCGGCCGTCGAGCACGGCTCCCTCGGGTCGGCGGGCGAAGGCGCGCTGCCAGTCGACGAGAGCCGCGCGGACGGCGGGCAGCGCGGCGACGACGCTCGCCGCCTCGCCCATCTCGCGCCCCCGCAACCGCGCCTCGTCGAGGTGAGCGCGGTCGAGCGACTGCGCCGCCCGCACGGCGGCCGTCTCGTCGGCCAGCGGATGGTCGAAATCGAGCAGGGCGCGGGCCACGGCGCGGTAGAGGAGGCCGGTGTCGAGATGGGGCAGGCCGTAGTGCGCGGCGAGCCGCCGGGCGATGGTGCCCTTGCCCGACGCCGCCGGTCCGTCGATGGCAATGATCATCGCAGCCTCTCCGGCGATCGGGACGCAAATCCGCCTGCCGCCTGCCTGCGGCGGCGCCGCACTAGCACACGGGCGACGGCGCGTCACGCCCGGCCCCGGCGTCCAACACGGCACCGCCGAGAAATGCCATTTGACAGGGACGCCGGGGATGAATAACCCCGCTCAGCAGTTTTGACCCAGAACGAGGCTCGGACACGTGGCCAAACCGGAACTCGGCAGCAAGCGCCAATGCCAGAGCTGCGGCGCTAAATTCTACGACTTGAACAAAAGCCCGATCCTGTGCCCGAAGTGCGGGGCGGCCTTCGCCGCCGTCGCCATCGCCGCGACCGTCGCCAGCCGGCGCGCGGAAGCGGCGCGGGTCGAGGAGGAGGATCCCGAGGTCGATCCCGCGGCCGGCCCCGAGCTGGTCTCTCTCGACGAGGTCGAGGCCGAGGAGGCGGAGAAGGACATCCCGATCGACGGTGTGGAGATCGAGGACGACATCGCCGAGGACGACACCTTCCTCGAGGAAGAGGAGGAAGGCGACGACGACGTGGCCGACCTCATCGACGGCGATCTCGAGGACGACGAAGAGGCGTGAGCCTGTCGAATTGCTCTTGATGCCGCCCGGCGAGGCGGCTATAGAGCGGCACCGCCGACGGGGTCCTCCCCGACGGCGAGACACGCCGGGTTCCCAGACCCGGCCACAGTGTGGGGCCATAGCTCAGCTGGGAGAGCGCTTCAATGGCATTGAAGAGGTCAGCGGTTCGATCCCGCTTGGCTCCACCAAACTCCCTCGCCGGCCTTCGCTGCATGATTTCGGGTTCGTCATGGTCTCGGCCTAGCCGGCCCTGCGAGAGAGCCCTGCTGCCGTGCACGCGGCGCCGTCCCGGAGTGTAGCGCTGCGGCTTTGCCCGGCATCCGGACCTCTCCCTCCGACCGGCCGGGACAATGATCGCCAGGCCGGGCCGCCCCGATCGCCCGGCGCCAAACATGTTCCGCGCGATCGTTCCAGCATCGATCCTTCAAATGATCACGAATTTCTGAACGCGATGTTGCCCCGCTTCTGTCTAGGGCATGCATCCGATCGTCGAGTCCGCGCGTAACCCCACCGTGGACAGGATGACTCTGGTCTCTGTCCCGTGTGGTACTTGTGTAGAAATTGAGGACAACCATGACAAATCCGTCAATCCTGGCGACGGTCTCAAGAAAGATCCGGGAGCTGACATCGGCGACGCTTTTCTTCGCTGCTGTTCTTTCGCTGGCCGTGATGGCAACGGGCGCGATCGGGGTGATCGCCATGCCGATGGCAGAGAATCCGCCGCTGGTTTCACCGACTGCCGGCGCCGGCGGCGACGAACTCGCCACGCCCTGACCGCAACCTTGCCGGTTTCCGGACGTTCGTTGGCACAACGCAACGTCAGGAGATCGCCATGGTCACTCTCACGCGCCTCGCGCTCGCAGCCTCCTTCATCGTCGCCCTCGCGTCCGCGCCCACCGGCGCGGGCGCCCAGTCGCCGAACATCCGCGAACCCGCGCAGTCGTCCGGCGGCGGCGTCGGCGACATCCGAAGCGGGGAAGGCGCGCCGGCGCGGGGCGCCGGGACGTCCGGGGTCCGGCTGCCGCGCAACACGGACAAGAGCATCATGGAGCCGGCGCAGAACTCGGGCGGCGGGGTCGGCAACATCCGCAGCGGCGAGGGCGCTCCGCCGCGGGCCGCGACGAGCCGCCGGTCACGGACCGAGACGACCGGCAGCGTGCGCCGCCGCGACTAGGCCGCCTCCCGGGTCCAAGCCCCGCTCCACGCCGGTCGCCGCTTGCATGGGCGGCGACGGCTGATACCGTCGACGCCATGTCCGACCCGTCATCGCACGACCCGTCCGTCCGGGACCTGCCGCCGCAGGGCCGCGTCGACTTCTGGTTCGAGTACGCCTCGACCTACTCCTTCCTCGCCGCCGCGCGGATCGAGGCGCTCGCCGACGCGCGGGGCCTGGCGGTGCGCTGGCGACCCTTCCTGCTCGGTCCGATCTTCAAGGCGCAGGGCTACGCCACCACGCCGTTCCTCGTGCACGAGGCGAAGGGGCGCTACATGTGGCGGGACGTGGAGCGCTGGAGCGAGCGCCTGGGCCTGCCCTTCGTGCGGCCGGCCGTCTTTCCGCTGAACGGGCTGAACGCGGCCCGCATCGCGCTGGCGCTGCCGGACGACGCACGGCCGGCCTTCTCGAAGGCCGTCTTCCGGCAGGCCTTCTGCGAAGGGCGCGACATTGCCGACGAGGCCCTGCTCGCGGAGGTGGTCCGGCAGGTCGACGTCGAGTTCGAGCCGGCGATCGCGGCCGCGCGGACGGATCTCGTCAAGCTGGCCCTGCGGCGGCAGAACGACATTGCGCAGGGCCTCGGCATCTTCGGCGCGCCGACCGTGGTGACGCCCGACGGCGAGCTCTTCTGGGGCAACGACCGGCTCGAGCACGCACTGGACTGGGCGCGGGGCGATCGATGAGCCTCGGCGCCGAGGAGCTCGAACGCTACGCGCGCCACATCGTCCTGCGCGAGGTCGGGGGGCCCGGCCAGCAGAAGCTCAAGCGGGCGCGCGTGCTGTGCGTGGGCGCGGGCGGGCTCGGGGCTCCGCTCGTCCAGTACCTCGCGGCGGCCGGCGTCGGCACCATCGGCCTCGTCGACGACGACACGGTGTCGCTGTCGAACCTGCAGCGGCAGGTCCTGCATGGCACCGGCGATGTCGGGCGCCGCAAGGTGGACAGCGCCGCCGACGCGGTGGCGCGCCTGAACCCGCACGTGGCGGTGGATCGCCACGCCTTCCGGATCGACCCCGGCAACGCCGCGGCGCTGGTGGCGCGCTACGACATCGTGGCCGACGGCAGCGACAACTTCGCGACCCGCTATGCCGTGGCGGACGCCTGCCTCGCGGCGAAGCGCCCCCTGGTCACGGCGGCGCTGGGGCCGTTCGACGGGTCGCTGACCACCATCCGCGGGCACGAGCGGGGACCCGACGGAACCCTCAACCCCACCTATCGCTGCCTGTTCCCCTCTCCTCCGCCGCCCGGCGCGATCCCGGCCTGTGCCGAGGCGGGCGTGCTGGGCGCGCTCGCCGGGGTGCTGGGGGCGATGATGGCGATGGAGGTCATCCGCGAGGTCGTCGGCTTCGGCGAGGGGCTGGTGGGGCGGCTCCTGATGGTCGACGCCCGCTCCATGCGCTTCGAGACCGTGCGCTACGGGCGGGACCCGGCGACGCCGCTGCCGGACGGGGAAGCCTGACGCGCCTTGCCATCCGCGGCGCTTCTGCTATAAGCCGCGCCTTCGAACCGACCGGCTGTCAGGGCTGCCGTGGCGGTTCCTTTCGCTCATGACGAGACGAAACGGCCGCAAGGCCGGCATAACAAACCCCGGGATGGCTTCGGCCGTCCGCGTCGGAGAGACGAGCAAAATGCCCAAGATCAAGACGAAGTCGAGCGCGAAGAAGCGCTTCAAAATCACGGGCACCGGAAAGGTGCTCTACGCGCAGGCCGGCAAGCGCCATGGCATGATCAAGCGGACCAACAAGCAGATCCGCAACCACCGCGGCACCAACGTCCTCTTCGAGGGCGATGCTGCGAACGTGAAGAAGTATTTCCTCCCCAACGGCTGATCGCCCGGGGACGAGCTTAATCAACACGAGGAGATCAGCCGATGGCTCGCGTTAAAAGGGGCGTTACCGCCCACGCCAAGCACAAGAAGACCCTGAAGGCCGCCACGGGATTTTATGGCCGGCGCAAGAACACGATCCGCGCCGCCAAGGCGGCCGTCGATCGCTCGATGCAGTTCGCCACGCGCGACCGCAAGAACAAGAAGCGCACGATCCGGGCGCTCTGGATCCAGCGCCTCAACGCCGCGGTCCGTGAGCATGGCCTCGTCTATTCGCGCTTCATCGACGGCCTGAACAAGGCCGGCGTCGAGGTGGACCGCAAGGTCCTGTCCGACATCGCCATCAAGGAGCCGGCGGCGTTCGCCGCGCTCGTCGAGAAGGCCAAGTCGGCGCTTCCCGCCGCTGCGTGAGCGTCGCGGGTCTTCCGCGCCGCCAGCCGCCCTTCTATGATCAAGCCCGCCGGTTCCCGGCGGGTTTTTTCATGGAGCGAGGTGCAGGCGTGATCGGCCCGGGCTACGTCAGCATGATGGCGCGCTACAATCGCTGGCAGAACGAATCCATCTACGACGCCGCCGAAACGCTGTCGGACGAGGCCCGGCGGCAGGATCTCGGCGCCTTCTTCGGCTCCATCCATGCGACGCTCAGCCACCTCGCCTGGGGCGACGCGACCTGGATGTCGCGCTTCGCCGACCGGCCCGCACCCGGCGGACGCATCGCGGACTCCACCTCCCTCCATGCGGGCTGGGAAGACCTGAAGGTCGCGCGTCGGGCGCTCGACGCCGACATCCTGGCCTGGGCCGAGCGGGTCGACGCCGGCTGGCTCGCGGGCGAACTCAGCTGGTACTCCGGCGCCGCCGGACGACAGGTGACCCGCCCGGCTGCCGCGCTCGTCGTCCATTTCTTCAATCACCAGACGCATCACCGCGGCCAGGTCCACGCCCTTCTGACCCGCTGCGGCGCCCGGCCGGGAGACACGGACCTGTTCCTGATGCCGGATTGAGGATGGTGGGGCACCCCCAGACCGCCCGGTGAGCCCCGGCGGTCCGGGGCACCGCGCGTCGGCCGGCCTCTCTCGACAGACCGCCCCCGCCATGGCAAAAGCCCCCGTCCGTTCCGGGGCTTCGCGCCGGACGCCAGACGGGTATTGCCATGTCCGATTTCGCCTCCCTCGAAGCCTCCATCACGCAAGCCGTCGCCGGCGCCGGCGACGAGGCCGCGCTCGAAGCGGTGCGCGTCGCCGCGCTGGGCAAGAAGGGCTCGGTCTCCGAGCTGCTGAAGACGCTCGGCGGGATGACGCCGGAGGAGCGCAAGGAGAAGGGGCCGCTGATCAACGGCCTGCGCGACCGCGTGACCGCGGCCATCGCCGATCGGAAGGCGGCGCTGAAGGGCGCGGCGCTCGAGGCGCGGCTGCGCTCGGAGACGGTGGACGTCACCCTGCCGCTGCCCGAGAGCCCGGCCGCGCGCGGGCGCATCCACCCGATCACCCAGGTGGTGGACGAACTCACGGCCATTTTCGCGGACATGGGGTTCTCGGTGGCCGAGGGGCCGGACGTCGAGACGGATTTCTACAACTTCACGGCACTGAACTTCCCCGTCGGCCATCCGGCGCGGGAGATGCACGACACGTTCTTCTTCAACCCGGACGCGCATGGCGAGCGCAAGGTGCTGCGCACGCACACCAGCCCGGTGCAGATCCGCACGATGCTCGGCCAGAAGCCGCCGATCCGCGTGATCATCCCCGGCCGGACCTATCGCTGCGACAGCGACCAGACCCACACGCCGATGTTCCACCAGGTGGAAGGCCTCGTCATCGACAAGACCTCCCACCTCGGCCACCTGAAGTGGATCCTCGAGGAGTTCTGCAAGGCATTCTTCGAGGTGCCGTCGGTCAAGATGCGGTTCCGGCCGTCGTTCTTCCCGTTCACGGAGCCGTCGGCGGAGGTGGACATCCAGTGCTCGCGACGCGGCGGCGAAATCCGCTTCGGCGAAGGGGAGGACTGGCTGGAGATCCTGGGCTGCGGCATGGTCCACCCGAACGTGCTGCGCAATTGCGGGCTCGACCCCAACGAGTACCAGGGCTTCGCCTGGGGCATGGGGATCGACCGCATCGCCATGCTGAAATACGGCATGCCGGATTTGCGCGCCTTCTTCGACGCCGACGTCCGCTGGCTCGACCACTATGGCTTCCGTCCGCTGGACATGCCGACGCTGCTCGGCGGGCTGTCGAGCTGATGAACGACCATCCTTCTGTCCCGCGCGCACTGACGCCGGGCGCCCAAGAGGCCTGACATGAAGTTCACCCTCTCCTGGCTCAAGGACCATCTCGACACCAACGCCACCGTCGACGAGATCGCGGTGGCGCTGACGCGCGTGGGGCTGGAGGTCGAGAGCGTCGAGGACAAGGCGAAGGCCCTCGGCGACTACACGATCGCCTATGTGATTTCCGCCGAGCAGCACCCCAATGCCGACCGGCTTCGCGTGTGCATGGTGGAAACGGGGCAGGGCGAGCCCGTCCAGGTCGTGTGCGGGGCGCCCAACGCGCGCACGGGCATGAAGAGCGTGTTCTCGCCGCCGGGCACCTTCATCCCCGGCAAGGGGATCACGCTGGGCATCGGCACCATCCGCGGCGTCGAAAGCCGCGGCATGCTGTGCTCGGCCTTCGAACTCGGCCTCTCCGAAGACCACGAGGGCATCATCGACCTGCCCGGCGATGCGCCGGTGGGCGTGGGCTATGCCGAGTGGGCGGGCCTCGGGGACGCGGTGTTCGACGTCGCCGTGACGCCCAACCGTCCCGACGCGCTGGGCATCCACGGCATCGCCCGCGACCTCGCGGCGGCGGGCCTCGGCCGCCTGATCGAGAAGCCGGCGCCGGCCGTGAAGGGCACTTACCCCTGCTCGACGGGCGTGAAGCTCGACTTCGCGCCGGGCGAGGAACACCTGTGCCCGGCTTTCGCCCTGCGCCTCGTGCGCGGCGTGAAGAACGGCCCGAGCCCGGAATGGCTGCAGCGGCGGCTCAAGGCCATCGGCCTGCGGCCCATCAACGCGCTGGTCGACATCACCAACTACGTCACCTTCGACCGCGGCCGGCCGCTCCACGTGTTCGACCTCCGCAAGGTCAACGGCGATCTCGTGGTGCGGCGCGCGCAGGACGGAGAGCAGGTTCTCGCGCTCGACGGGCGGACCTACACGCTGGATCCGGGCGTCGTCGTGATCGCCGACGGCAATGGCGTCGAATCCATCGCCGGCATCATGGGCGGGGAGCACTCGGGCTGCGACGAGAACACGACCGACGTGCTCATCGAATCCGCGCTGTGGGACCCGCTCAACATCGCCCAGTCGGGTCGCAAGCTCGGCATCAACACCGACGCACGCTACCGCTTCGAGCGCGGCGTCGACCCCGCCTTCACGCTTCCCGGCCTCGACGTCGCGACGCTGATGGTGCTCGACCTGGCCGGCGGCGAGGCGTCCGACGTGGTGCTGGCCGGCAGCATCCCGGACACCGACCGCATCATCGACTTCCCGTGGGCCGAGACGAAGCGGCTCACCGGGCTCGACGTTCCGCCGCCCGAGATGAAGGCCTACCTCAAGGATCTCGGATTCTGGGTTTCCGGATCGGGAGACACCGTTCGCGTGTCGCCGCCCTCATGGCGACCCGACATCGAGGGGAAGGCCGACCTCGTCGAGGAGATCGTGCGCATCGCCGGGCTGGACCGCGTCGCCTCGACGCCGTTCCCCCGCGAGGAGGCGACCGTCGCCAAGCCCGTCCTGACCCTGCTGCAGAAGCGGACACGCGGCGCCAAGCGGGCGCTCGCGACCCGCGGCCTCGTCGAGGCTGTGACGTGGTCGTTCATCGGCAAGGCGGAGGCAGAGCTCTTCGGGGGCGGCAAGCCGGAGCTGGCGCTTGCCAATCCCATCGCGGCCGAGCTTTCGGACATGCGGCCGAGCCTGCTGCCCGGCCTACTCCATGCCGCGCAACGCAATGCCGACCGGGGCTATCCCGACGCGGCGCTGTTCGAGGTGGGGCAGGTGTTCCGCGGCGACCGCCCGGAGGACCAGTTCATCGCGGCGGCGGCCATCCGGCGGGCGATGGCCCGGCCGGCCGGCACCGGCCGGCACTGGGCGAGCAAGGCCGACCCCGTGGACGCCTTCGACGCGAAGGCCGACGCATTCGCCGTCCTGGAGGCGCTCGGCGTGCCCACGGCGGGCCTGCAGGTGGTGCGCGGCGGCCCGGCCTGGTTCCATCCCGGCCGCTCCGCCACGATGCAGTTCGGCCCGAAGGGCATCATCGGCGCGTTCGGCGAACTGCATCCCGCGGCGCTGGAGGCTCTCGACGTGAAGGGGCCCGTCGTGGCCTTCGAGATCCTGCTCGACATGCTGCCGCCACCCAAGGCAAAGCCCACGCGGATGAAGCCGAAGCTGGTCCTGTCCGAGTTCCAGCCCGTGGCGCGCGACTTCGCCTTCGTCGTCGGACGCGACGTCGCCGCCGCCGACATCCTGCGCGCCGCGCAGGCGGCCGACCGGCAGCTCGTCGCGGATGTGGACGTGTTCGACCTCTACGAAGGGCCGGGCGTGCCCGAGGGGAAGAAGTCGGTCGCGATCGCCGTCACGCTGCAGCCGGCGGACAAGACGCTGACCGACGCCGAGATCGAGGCGGTGGCCGGCAAGATCGTCGCCGAGGTGTCGAAGAAGACCGGCGCGACGCTGCGCTGACACGCCCCCGGCGGGCCAGCCGAAGGGCCCGCCGAACCGGGCGCCCCGGTGGACAGCAACTGCACCCGTGTCCGTCCCGCTGCGCCGTGAAGCGCCGCGGGCGCACAGCGCGTCATCCCCGGGCCCGGCCCGGGGATCCACGACTGTCCTGCCGCGCTGCGAAGCCGTGGATGGCCGGGCCGGGCCCGGCCATGACGGTGCGGGGCTTAGTCCGGCGCTTCGGAGGGCGGTGGATGGGCGGCGGGGATCGCGGCGGAAGCCGGACTCTGCCCGGCGCGGCAGCCAGGCGCGAAGCACCTTCGGCACCGGCGAGGCGAGCCTCGGCACTCCAAGGCATTGCCGCAGCACGTCATCCCCGGGCCCGGCCCGGGGATCCACGACTGTCCTGCCGCGCTGCGAAGCCGTGGATGGCCGGGCCGGGCCCGGCCATGACGGTGCGGGGCTTAGTCCGGC